>CAZSMF010000029.1:0-20868 GCA_964607975.1 uncultured Campylobacter sp.
TTTTATTAAAAATTTGATAGTTTTTTGTGTTTTTGGGGGAAATGATAAATTTTTATAAAAAATAGTTAAAAAATTTTTTTAATAATAACTTAATGTAAAAATAAGTAATCAAGCAATTTAACTTTGATTTAAACTACTTTTTTATAATATGCAAAACTTTACCAAAGGAGCAAAGGCTAATGTATAAAAGGTGCATTAAAAGAATGCTTGATTTTACCGCAGCTTTGATTTTTCTTGTGCTGTTTTCACCCTTTATTTTCTGCATAGCCCTTTTGCTTAAAATCGTGCAAGGTGGAGTGCTTTTCAAGCAGGAGCGTCCGGGGCTTGATGAGAAAATTTTTACTCTGTATAAATTCAAAACAATGAGTGATGAAAGAGACGAAAATGGGGCTTTGTTGGCTGATGAGCTTCGTTTAAAGCCCTTTGGAAAGTTTATTAGAAGCCTTAGCCTTGATGAATTACCCCAACTTTTCAATGTCTTAAAAGGAGATATGAGCCTTGTAGGTCCTCGTCCCTTGCTTGTAAAATATTTGCCCTTGTATAATCAAACACAAAGACAACGCCACGATGTGCGTCCGGGCATTACAGGCTGGGCTCAGGTTAATGGTAGAAATGACATTTCTTGGGCGAAAAAATTTGAATATGATGTTTATTATGTCAAGCATTGCTCGTTTTTTTTTGACATTAAAATCCTTTATCTTACCCTCATCAAAGTCTTAAAACGAAGCCAAATCACCAAAAAAAATCACGCAACAAGTGATGAATTCAATGGCAGCAACTAAACTCTACATTTACGGAGCAAGCGGACACGGGCTAGTGTGTGCGGACATTGCTAGAAGTCTTGGGTATGAGGAGCTTATTTTCATCGATGATGATACAACAAAGGGCTTGAAATTTGAGCCGAATTTGCCTAAATTTGACATTTTCATCGCCATAGGAGATAACAAAACACGAAAACAAATCAGCCAAAAGGTGCAAAAATGCGGTTTTAACTGCATTAGCCTCATTCATTCAAGTGCCATTATCTCGCCAAGTGCGTGTATAAGCAAAAGCAATGTTGTCATTATGCCAAATGTCGTTGTGAATGCTGGGGCAAGGATTGAAGATGGGGTGATTTTAAATTCAAGCTGCGTTGTCGAACACGAATGCTTTGTGGGTGAATTTAGCCATATTAGCGTAGGAGCAAGACTTGCAGGTAATGTAAGCGTGGGAAAAGAATGCTTTTTAGGCGTTGGCTCTTGCGTTTTGCCAAATTTAGCTTTGTGTGATGAAGTTGTGCTTGCAGCTGGGGCGGTGATGATACGAAATATAGAGCAAAAGGGCGTTTTTGCGGGAGTTCCAGCGAAAAAGATAAAGGATAAATGATGAAATACTTTCTTTCCCCACCTCATATGAGCGGCAAGGAGCAAGGCTACATTGATGAGGTGTTTAAGAGTAATTACATTGCCCCTTTGGGCGAATTTGTCAGTCGTTTTGAGGAAAGCATTAAAGCCTACACCGCTACGCAAAATGCTTTGGCACTTAATAGCGGCACAGCAGCCTTGCATTTAGCCTTGCGTTTGGCTGGTGTGAATGAGGCTGACATTGTTTTAGCGTCTAGTTTTACTTTCATAGGCTCTGTTGTTGCGATTAAATACCTCAAAGCAAAGCCCGTATTTATCGACAGCGATGAGACTTTTAATCTTGATGTGAATTTGCTTGATAAAGCCATAAAAGAAAGTGAAAAAAAGCCAAAAGCCCTTATTTTAACGCATTTGTATGGAAATTCAGCCAAAATAAGCGAAATTTCAGCCCTTTGCAAAGAATGGGGCATTGTTTTAATCGAAGATGCGGCTGAGGCTTTGGGAAGCTTTTATGAGGGTAAGGCACTTGGGACTTTTGGCGAATTTGGAACATATTCATTTAATGGAAACAAAATCATCACCACAAGCGGCGGGGGAATGCTTATAAGCAATGATAAAGCAAAGCTTGAAAAAGCGAGGTTTTACAGCACACAGGCAAAGGAAAATGAGCTGCATTATGAGCATTTAGATTACGGCTATAATTACAGGCTTAGCAATGTTTTAGGGGCAATAGGCGTAGCACAAATGGAGCTTTTGGAGGAAAGAGTGCTTAAAAGAAGGCAAATTTATGCGTGGTATGAGGAGTTTTTAGCGGGGCATTTTTGCTTTTTGCCTGAACTTGCAAATTCTCGTTCAAATCGCTGGTTGAGCGTGGCTTTGCTTGATTTTAAAAGCACTGAACTTTTCAAATACGAAAAAACAATCAAATCAAAAGCACAGCAATGGAATTTACACCCCAAAATCGCAAAAATCATCAAAGATTTGCGAAATTTAGGCATAGAAACTCGTCCTTTATGGAAAGCTATGCACGCACAGGGGGTATTTGAAAACGAAAAAGCCTACACTAACGGCAATAGTGAATTGTTTTTCCAAAAAGGCATTTGTCTGCCAAGTGGCACGGCTATGGATAAAAATGATGTTAAATATATATGCGAACAAATCATCAAAAGCTTGACACAATAAAAGGGATAAAATGACACATAAAAGCAAGAGATTAGCCTTTTTTTTAAGCTGTGATACTATCTTATTTACTTTGGCTGTGTTTTTGGCTTTTGAGTTGCGTTTTTCTGGGGTTATACCCAATATTTTTTATCAAGGTATGCTTAAAGCTGGAATTTTACTCATAGCTTTAAAGCTCGTATTTTTCGCTCTTTGTGGCATTTATAAGGTGGCGTGGCGGTTTTTTTCTTTAAATGAAGCAAGAAAAATTTTCATCGCCCTTGCTTTGAGCGAATTTGCTTTTTTGGTGGTTTTTGCCCTGTTGCCAGACTTTTTCAATCCCTTTCCGCGAAGTGTTATTGGCATTGATTTCGTGCTTTCTTACCTTTTCATCGGCTCACTTCGTATCAGCAAGAGAATGTTGATTGATTTTAAGCGGCATAATTTTGATGAGGAAGTGCCTTGCATTATAGTGGGCGCAACTTCTAAGGCTTTGCACTTACTCAAAGGGGCAAAAGAAGGCTCTTTAAGCCTTTGCCCTGTCGCTGTTGTCGATGAAAGAAAGAGTCTTATCGGCACATATTGCGATAAATTCAAGGTTAAAGATAAAAGCGAGATTAAAAACTATGCAAATAACGGCGTTAAAACGGCGATTATCGCTTTAAAATTAAATCAAGATGAGCTGAAAAAGCTCTTTGATGAGCTTGTAAGTTACGGCATAAGCGATATAAAGCTCTTTTCTTTTACGCAAAATGAAGCAAAAGACATTAGTATAGAGGATTTACTCGCAAGAAAGCCAAAGGATTTAGATAAAAAAGCAATTTCCACCTTCTTAAAAGATAAGGTTGTCCTTGTTAGCGGAGCAGGAGGGAGTATAGGCAGTGAGCTTTGCAAGCAGTGCATTCAATTTGGCACTAAACAGCTCATAATGCTCGAACACAGCGAGTATAATCTGTATAAAATCAGCGAGGAGCTAAACGCTCATAAAGATAAAATTATCCCTGTGATGATGAGTATTTTAGACGAAAAAAGCCTTGATGAAGTGCTTAAAAAATACAGCATTGATTTGATTTTACACGCCGCAGCCTACAAGCACGTGCCTTTGTGCGAGAAAAATCCAAACGCAGCCGTGCTTAACAACATACAAGGCACAAAGATTCTTTGCGATTTAGCCAAAAAAAATAAGGTGAAAAAATTTGTGATGATAAGCACAGATAAAGCCGTGCGTCCTACGAGCATAATGGGTTGTTCTAAACGCGTTTGTGAGCTTTATACTCTTAATTGCAGTGATGCGAATTTTGAGGTTTCTTGTGTGCGTTTTGGCAATGTTTTGGGTTCAAGCGGTAGTGTAATCCCTAAATTTAAAGCACAAATTGAAGCAAACAAGCCTCTAACACTAACTCACCCTGACATAGTGCGGTATTTTATGCTCGTAAGTGAAGCCGTGCAGCTTGTTTTACAAGCAGCAGCTATTGCAAAAGGTGGAGAATTGTTTGTTTTAAATATGGGCGAGCCGGTAAAAATCATTGATTTAGCTAAAAAAATGCTGTTTTTATCGGGCAAAGATTTACCCATAAAAATCACAGGTTTAAGGCAGGGTGAAAAGCTTTTTGAGGAGCTTTTAATCGATGAAAACGATAAAAAAACCAAATACGAAAGCATTTTCGTTACTCAAAGCCAAAAAGTTGATTTAAAAAAGCTTGACAAGCAAATCGCCCAGCTTCTTTATTCACCAAATCCAAGTAAAATTCTCAAACAAATAGTGCCAGAATTTACGCACAATAAAAAAGGAATATGAAATGTATATTAAAGACATACAAAAATTTGAGGAAAATCGCTACAAGGCAAGGGCTTATATGAGTTATATTTTGACAAGAAATTTGCCCGATAAACTCCCACACATTGAATTTTCAAGTATTCGTTCTGCATTGGATAAACTCGCCCACGAAATCACAAGCTTTGAAGCTTTATATGTGCTTGATGCTTCGGGCAAACAGCTTGAAGATATTATCAGCACCAATAAAGACTTCCGCAAAGGCAAGGGAGAGGATAGGAGCAGCAGGAGTTATTTTTACCGAGCGGTGAAATTACAGCGTTGCGTTTTAAGCGACCCTTATCCATCAAGTCTAAATAATGAGCTTTGCGTAACGGCGTCTATGCCTATTTATGATAGCTCTCACAAGCTGCAATTTGTCGTTTGCATAGACATTAAGCTTAGCGATATACTCAAAATCATACAAGCAAGTAACTTTGAATTTATTTTTATGCAATTTAGCCGTGTGGTGTATTTTTGTTTTGGGCTTGTGCTGTTTCTCATCACTTGCTTTTTATTTCACAGAGGCATTATTAGCCTTTTTCACCAAGAGGGCGTGGCGATTCAGCAAATGTTTGAAAGCACCATAGCCATAACTTTGGCTTTGGCGATTTTTGATTTGGCAAAAACGGTGATAGAAGAGGAAGTTTTAGGACGCAACCGCAAGGAAAAAAGTGGAATTCAAAAGACTATGGTGCGTTTTTTAGGCTCTATCATCATCGCTTTGGCGATAGAAGCTTTAATGCTTGTGTTTAAGCTCGTTACAGGGGACTTATCACAAATGATATATGCTATTTACCTCATCATAGGCGTGAGTGTGCTTCTTACAGGGCTTAGCATTTATTTGTTTGCGGTTAAATATAAATACAAAAGGCGAATATTTTAAAGAATTAGTCAAAAATTTAAGAAAAAATGCTATACTTTTTTCTTAAATTTAACTTTTAATAAGTTAAAATAAGATAAAATTTTAAATGCTATGGCTAAAACTATCGAAAGGAACGGCGAGTGAAATTATTGGTTGTTGATGACAGCTCGACTATGAGAAGAATTATTAAAAATACTTTGGAAAGGCTTGGACATACTGATGTAGTCGAAGCTGAACACGGCGTTGAGGCTTGGGAAAAACTGAGTGCTGATGAGACGATAAAAGTCGTGATTACGGATTGGAATATGCCCGAAATGAACGGCTTGGATTTAGTCAAAAAGATACGAGCCGAGCAAAAATACGAGGATATGCCTATCATTATGGTAACGACTGAGGGTGGCAAGGCTGAGGTGATAACAGCCTTAAAGGCTGGGGTGAATAATTACATTGTCAAACCTTTCACCCCACAGGTTTTAAAAGAAAAGCTTGAAGATGTTTTGGGAAGCGACCCAAATGCTGCACCTGCTGAGTAAGAAGCCAAATTGATATGTCTTATAATGAATTTTTCTTTCAAGTTGATAAACGATATAATCCCATATTCATAGACTTTGTGTTTGCACTTGGCATTGAGGCTGTCGAGGAGAAAGATGAGGGCGTTTATGTGCGTTCAAGCGAAAGCCTTGATGAGCTTGTTTGGGCTGTTGAGACATTTAAAAATAGACTAAGTGAGCGAGAAAACACCCAAATTTCACTGCGTAGTTCTTTGCAAAAAAAAGCCAATAAAGACTGGATAGATGAATACAAAAAAAGCATTAAGCCCCTACAAATAGGCAAATTTTACATACACAGCTCTTGGCAGCAGCCAAATTCAAACTCTATCAATGTGCAAATTGACCCTGCATTAGCCTTTGGCTCAGGGCATCACGAAAGCACAAATTCTTGCATAAGGCTTTTAGAAAAATATGCCCTCAAAGGCGAAAAAGCATTAGATCTAGGCTGTGGAAGTGGAATTTTAAGCATAGTTTTAGCCAAACTTGGCTGTGCGGTTGATGCGTGTGATAGCGATGAAATAGCCATTCAAAGCACTTCAAACAATGCAAAATTAAATCAAATCACCCTCAATCAACTCTGGCAAGGCTCAATAAATAAGGCAAAAGCACCTTATGGCATAGTTGTGGCGAATTTAACCGCCGATATTATCCTTGCACTTGCTAATGATTTAAAGTTAAGCGTAGCAAATGGTGGATTTTTAATACTTGGCGGAATTTTAGACAAATACCAAAAGCAAATTCAAAACGCTTTTAAAGAATTTAAAGAAAAAGAACAAATCAAAACGAACGAATGGCTTAGTTTTGTATATCAAAAGGAAAAATGATGAATAATAAACCAAACCAACAAGGCGGTGGAAACCAACCACCAAACAACTTTTTCAACAAAAATCCCATTTTAATCTTTGCGATTTTTGCTATTGTGGCGATTTTGCTTTTCAAAAGCTTTGAAGGCTCGTCATTAGACGGAGGTTTGCTCGGCTCAGAATCCAGCCGAAATATCGCTTATTCCGAGCTTAAAAAACTCATAGAAAGCAATCAAATTCAACAAGTCAGCATAGGACAAAACTCCATTCGTGCTTTATCAAACCAAAATACCACCTACATAGCCAAAAAAGTAAGCAACGACCAGAGTTTAATCGCCCTGCTTGATGAAAAGAAAATCGCTTATGGGGCTTATTCTGAGGGAAATTGGCTTACCGATATACTCTTTTCTTGGGTTTTGCCTGTGTTTATTTTCTTTGGAATTTGGATGTTTCTTGCTTCGCGTATGCAACGCAATATGGGAAGCTCGATTTTAGGCATAGGTTCAAGCCGCAAACTCGTCAATAGCGAAAAACCAAAGGTGAAATTCGGCGATGTCGCTGGTGTTGAAGAAGCAAAAGAGGAAGTGAAAGAAATCGTTGATTTTCTTAAATACCCCGAACGCTATATCAATTTGGGGGCAAAAATTCCAAAAGGGCTTTTGCTTGTAGGACCTCCGGGGACTGGTAAAACCTTACTCGCCAAAGCTGTTGCGGGTGAAGCTGATGTGCCATTTTTTAGTGTTTCTGGCTCATCTTTCATTGAAATGTTTGTGGGCGTTGGGGCTTCTCGTGTGAGGGATTTATTTGAAAATGCTAAAAAAGAAGCTCCTGCCATTGTTTTTATCGATGAAATAGACGCCATTGGCAAAAGCCGTGCGGCTGGGGCGATGATGGGCGGAAATGACGAAAGAGAACAAACCTTAAATCAACTTTTAGCCGAAATGGACGGCTTTGGCACGGAGTCATCTCCTGTTATCGTCCTTGCAGCCACGAATCGCCCTGAAATTTTAGACGCTGCTCTTTTGCGTCCGGGTAGATTTGACAGGCAGGTGCTTGTTGATAAGCCTGATTTTAAGGGGCGTTGTGATATATTGCGTGTGCATATGAAAGATGTAAAAATCTCACCAGAGGTTAAGCTTGAAGACATAGCAAGGCTTACAGCTGGACTTGCCGGGGCTGATTTGGCAAATATCATCAACGAGGCTGCTTTGTTAGCAGGGCGTGATAGTAAAAAATATGTCGAGCAAAAAGACTTGGTTGAGGCGGTGGAAAGGGCTATTGCTGGGCTTGAAAAAAAGTCTCGCCGTATCAACGAAAAAGAAAAGAAAATCGTTACCTACCACGAGTGCGGACACGCCCTCATCGCAGAGACGACAAAGGGAGCGAAAAAGGTAAGCAAGGTTTCAGTTATCCCGCGTGGGCTTGCAGCACTTGGTTACACGCTAAATACCCCTGAGGAAAACAAATTTTTAATGCAAAAACACGAGCTTTTAGCCGAAGTTGATGTGCTTTTGGGTGGGCGTGCAGCAGAAGATGTGTTTATCGGCGAGATTTCAACGGGTGCGAGTAATGATTTAGAAAGAGCCACAGACATTATCAAAGCGATGATTTCTATGTATGGTATGAGTGAGATTGCCGGACTAATGGTGCTTGAAAAGCAAAGAAATAGCTTTTTAGCGGGTGGGCAAACGATTAAGGATTATTCTGATAAAACGGCTGAGGCGTTAGATGATTATGTCAAAGCAACGCTAGATGAGCGATATAAAGGTGTTTTAAATACACTTAAACTTTACAAAGGAGCGATAGAAACAATGGTTGAAGCCTTGTATGAGGAGGAAACCATTGAGGGAGCAAAGGTTAGGGAGATTATCAAAGCATACGAACTTGCGAATAATATCCCAAGCCGTTTGCAAGAGGAAAAGAAAGAGGAGAAATGATTTCTAAATCAGCCTATGCCATTGTGGGCTTTTTCGCCATTTTATTTGTCTTGGTGTGGATATTTTTTGCCTTTTCGTGGTTTTTGTTTTTGCTGTTATTAGCCTTGCTTTTCATCTTTCGTAACGGCAAAAATAGCATTGTTTGCAACGATGAAAAGGCTATTTTAGCCCCTGTAAGTGGCACTATCAGTAAGATAAGCAATATCAAACACAAGGATTTAGGCGAGTGCATAGAACTTGACATTAAAAACGCCTTGTATGATGAGGGCGTTATCCGTGCGAGTTCTGCTATGCAAATTCAAGCCGTGAAATTCAGGCACGGACTCTTTGGAAGCTTGTTTAACTCCACTAAATTTAGCGAAAGAATGCTAATCCTTGCACATCATCAAAACAAACATTTTGGCTTACGCATCAATGCTGGTTCTTTGGAGAGAAGGCTTGTTTTATTTGAAAATTTGACAGATTTAAAAGCAGGAGATGAGCTTGGTTTTAGCTTAAATTCCACCATAAGTGTGCTTTTGCCAAAGGACACGAGATTGCTTGTGGGCGTTGGCGATGAGCTTAAAGCTTGTGCCTTGCTTGGATATTTTGCATAAGGTTGTATGATGAATGAAAATAAGCCCAATCTCATCTACATTTTACCCAATCTTTTCACCGCCGCTTCGTGCTTTTGCGGGGTTGTTTCTATCATTTCTTCATTTAATGCCAATTACAAAAACGCCCTAATGTATATCTTTTTAGCCCTCATCTTTGACGGGCTTGATGGCAGGGTGGCAAGGCTTACAAAAACCACTTCCAAATTTGGCGTGGAATTTGACTCTTTGTCCGACCTTGTGGCTTTTGGCGTTGCTCCTGCGGTGTTTTTTTATGTGGTATTGGGGCAAGGTTATGGTAAATTTGGCACTTTGTGTGCGGGATTTTTTGTCGTTTTTGGGGCTATTCGTTTGGCAAGATTTAATGTAACCACAGGCACTTACGAACCCTCCGTTTTCATAGGACTTCCCATACCAACAGCAGCCATAGTCAGTGCCATTTACACTTATACTTATGTGTGTTATGACTTTTTACAGGGCTTTGAGTGGGCTTTTTTGCTCTTACAACTCGCCCTAGCCTTTGTTATGGTGAGTAATATACGCTATCCAAGTTTTAAAACCATAGACTTACGCCGTGCTAATATGCTCAAAGTGCTAATTTTACTCATACTCGTCTTTTCCTTGCTCTATCTTTACACGCTTGAAAGCCTTTTGTTTGTCGTTAGTCTTTACGCCCTTTATGGTCCCTTGCGTGCAATCTATACCATTTTAAGCAAAAAATTTGAAAAAAGATGAGTTTAAGGCTTAAATTTAAGCCTTAAACAAGCTAATTAACCAAACTCACCTCATCGCCTTTAAGAATTTGATTCATAGTATTCATCGCACACATTTTGCCACACATAGAACAAGAATTCAACTCCTCAGGCTTTCTTTCATTAAACATTTGCTTGGCTTTTTCGCCGTCAATAGCCAAGGCAAACATTTTCTGCCAATTGATTTCCTGCCTTGCCTTACTCATCTCATCATCGATTTTTCTTTCCTTTGGCAATTTAGCCAAATCCCCAGCGTGAGCGGCGATTTTAGTAGCGACTATACCATCTTTCACATCAGCTAAATTCGGCAGTCTTAAATGCTCAGCCGGTGTTACATAGCACAAAATATCAGCCCCACTTGCAGCAGCCACAGCACCACCTATGGCAGCACTGATATGATCATACCCCGCACCAATATCAACAACCAAAGGTCCTAAAACATAAAAAGGCACACCGCCGCACAGCCTTTTTTCAAGCTTTACATTGGCACTAATCTCATCAATCACCATATGCCCGGGTCCTTCTATCATCACCTGCACTCCAAATTCGTGGGCTTTTTTAGTGAGTAAAGAAAGCTCTATCAGCTCAGCCACCGAAGAAGCATCACTTGCATCATAAGTGCTTCCAGCACGCAAGGCATCGCCTAATGACAGCGTTACATCAAATTCAAGGCAGATTTGAAGCAAGTCCTCAAAGTATTCAAAAAAAGGATTTTCAGCCTCTTTCATCTTCATCCACGCATACAGCACAGAACCACCGCGGCTTACTATATTTGTAAGCCTCTTGCTTTGCTCAAAAACCCTTGCCGCACGGGAATTTAACCCAGCGTGTATAGTCATAAAATCCACCCCGCTTTTAGCGTGATGATACGCCACATCTAAAAAATCCCTCGCTTTGATTTGCTTTAAGTCCTTTTGCAAAAAGCCCACCGCATCATAAACAGGCACAGTGCCTATCATCGCTTTGCTTTTAGCGATAAGCTCATCTCTAAAATGACTCGTTCTGCCGTAATTACTTAAATCCATAATCGCTTCAACCCCAAAATGATGAGCCAAATCCACCTTTTGCATCTCTTCTTGATAATCAACGCAGTCATTACTAATACCCAAATTCACATTCACCTTTGTGCGAAGTCCCTCGCCTATGCCATTTGGCACTAGGGCTTTGTGCTTGATATTGGCTGGAATGATGATTTTACCCTCAGCCATTAAAGCAAGTAGCTTATCCTCACTTATGCCTTCTTTTTTGGCAACCTCTTGCATTTGTGGGGTAAAAATCCCCTCCCTTGCACTTTGCATTTGTGTTTTCATCTTTTGTCCTTGTGGAAAAATAATAAATGAAAGGATAGTAAAGCAGATAAATCTTCCCAACGCTAGCATTATCTAGTTCTGGTTCGGTCTAAGCTTTTAGCTTACTCTCAGCCTGTCTCACAAGCTCCCGTCATTTATGGAGTAAAAGTATAGTATTTTTGAGTAAATTTTTCTTTTCTTTTAAGCGTAAAATGCAAATTTATTATATAATGCTTTAAAAATTTCACACCAAAATGAAAGATACAAATGAAATGTTCGCATTGCAGACTTGAATTTGATGAAAAACAAATGCTTCAAAGGGGGCAGGAATTTTTTTGCTGCACGGGCTGTGAGGCTGTGTTTGAGCTTTTGCATAGCAAGGGTTTGCAAGATTTTTACGAAAGACTTGGCAAAAAAACGCTAAAACCAGCCGTGCTTGAAAAGGAGTGTTTAAATTTCAATCAATTCTTACGCAAAAATGATGAGGGTTTGAGCGAAATTTACCTCATCATCGAGGGCATTCACTGCTCTGCTTGTGTGTGGCTGAATGAAAAAATTCTCATCGAAGAACAAGGCATTATCGAAGTAAATATCAATCTACTCACGCACAAAGCAAGGATAGTTTTTGATGAAAAGCAGCTTGATTTAGGGCGAATTTTAGAACTTATCCAAAGCATAGGCTATAAAGCTCGTGCTTATGATCCTTTAAAGCAGGAGCAAAAGGCTGTTGCCTTAAAGAGGGAATTTTACTCAAAGCTTGTTGTCGCCGTAGCTTGTGTGATGAATGTAATGTGGATAGCCGTGGCAAAATACGCTGGATTTTTTAGCCTTATGGACGCACAGACAAAGGATATTTTGAATTTTGCTGAATTTATCCTTGCTTCACCCGTGCTTTTTTACACGGGTTCAAGCTTTTATAAAAACGCCTTTTACTCGCTCAAACACAGGCAAATTTCTATGGATTTTTTGGTGATTTTTGGGGCAAGTTTAGCTTATACATACTCACTTTGGGCTATGTTTTCAAGGGCTGGGGAGGTGTATTTTGACTCTGTGGCTATGATTATTTGCTTTGTTTTTGTGGGTAAATATTTAGAAGTTTTGGTTAAAAAACACGCCACAGACACTATGGATAGCTTGAATGACTTTTTAAAGGGCGAAATTTTCGTCTTTAACGGCAAGGAATTTGCCCCAAAGGACGCTTATGCGGTGAGGGTTGGGGATTTGATAGCACTTAAAACGGGGGATAAAATTTTAATTGACGGCGTTTGCGTAAGCGGTGAGGCAAGTATTGATGCTTCAAGTTTGAGCGGGGAAAATGAACCTGTGCTTGTAAGGGCTACAAATAGCGTAAATTCAGCCTGTATTGTATTAGACGGAAGCTTACAATACAAAGCCACCAAGCTTTATGCTGATTCTAAACTCAGTCAAATTCTTAATTTACTTGAACTTTCTCAAAGCAATAAGCCTAAAATTCAAAGTTTGGTTGCTCAAATTAGCATTTATTTTTCACGCACAATTTTAGCCCTAGCCTTATTGTGCTTTTGTTTTTGGTATTTTTTTAAACAAAGCTCAGCCGAATTTGCCCTTGTCAATGCCATTTCAGTGCTTATCATCGCTTGT
Organism: uncultured Campylobacter sp.; assembly: GCA_964607975.1. GTDB lineage: Bacteria > Campylobacterota > Campylobacteria > Campylobacterales > Campylobacteraceae > Campylobacter_D. The sequence continues at coordinate 12,725 of CAZSMF010000029.1, forward strand.
CCTTGTGCTTTGGCACTTGCCACGCCTGTAAGCAATCTCATTGCTTTATTTAAGGCTTTAAAGCTTAAGGTATTATTTAAAAGTTCCAGTAAAATAGAGGATTTATCAAAGTGTGATATGGCTGTGTTTGATAAAACTGGCGTTTTAACAAATTCAAAGCTTAAAATCTCTCGTCATTTTTTAAGCAAGGAGCTAAATTTAAATGAATTATTGGCTTTCATCAAGCTTTCAAATCACCCCGTAAGCGTAAGTATAAGTGAATTTTTGCAAGAAAAAATTACAAATCAAAAGCTTTTAGCCTTTGAAAAGATAAAAGAAATCAGGGCAAAAGGCATAAGCGCAAGGCTTAAAGATGATGAATTTGTGGGTGGGAATGCGAATTTTTTTAAAGAATTAAACATTAAAGTGAATGAAAATTTCGAGGATACGCATTTTCTCTTTGCTAAAAATGGCAAGGTTTTGGCACATTTTGAATTTCAAAGTGTTTTAAGAGAGGGTGCGAGTGAGCTTATTAGCTATTTAAAATCTTTAAAAATTCCCATAAAAATGCTTACAGGCGATAATGAAAAAGCCGCCGCTAAAATCGCTTCAAAGCTTGATATAAAGGATTTTCAAGCCTCTTGTTTGCCCGAAATGAAAATGTATACTGTGGCAAATTTAAGCAAAACGCACAAGGTTTTAATGGTAGGCGATGGAATCAACGACACCCTAGCCCTTCAAAATGCCGCTGTGGCGGTAAGTTTGAAGCAAGGCTCTGATTTGGCTGTGGAAAATAGCGACATTATCTTACTCAAAAACGATTTATCAGCCCTAAAAAAAGCCATAAAGCTATCCAAAAAAACCTTTATTATCATCAAGCAGAATTTAGCCTTTTCCCTGTGCTACAATGCTTTAACCATACCTCTGGCTTTTTTGGGCTTAATCAATCCACTCATAGCCGCTGCTTCGATGTCTTTAAGCAGCGTTGTGGTGGTATTAAATGCTTTAAGGATAAAAAATGAATAGTGTTATAATGATGATGATAGCCGTGTCTATCTTTGTATTTTTCATCGCTTTAACAGCGTTTTTATGGGCGGTGAAAAACAAGCAATTTGACGATGAGTATAAATTCACTACGCTCAATGATAGCGAGGAAGCCCTGCAAGATGCCGTAAAATTAGAACAACGCAAAAAGAAAGCCTTGCAGGATAAATCACTTAGCTAGTAATTTTTTGAGTATAAGCTTTCCCACCTCAACGCCGGGCTGGTCGTAGGTGTTAATGCCTAGCATAATGCCACAAGCTGAGGTGAAAAGCTCATAATGATACATAAGATACCCAGCGTGCCACGCATCAAAGCAGTCAAGTTCTATCAAATCCACGCTTAAATTCTCAGCCCTTAAAGCCTGTAAAGTCGCATCGCACTGGGCGTTTAAAAGGCTATGCAAATTCACACCATTGGCAAAATCGCAGCTGTCTAAAAAGGGTAGGCTTAAATTTGGCACTATGGGGGATTTTTCGCTATTTAACACCTTTAAAAAGGTGATGGTTTTATCCTTTGGTCCTTCCATAATGAGCTGTAAAAAGCTGTGCTGGTCTCTTGCCCCGATTAAAGCAATGGGAGTAAGCCCCACGCGTTTATATCCTTGCTTTTTGCCAAGACTTTCAGCGATAAGCTGCACGAACCATTCATTAAAGCCCTTAAAAGCGTCTGCATAGCTGAAAAGCACATTGATATGAGCGTTTTTGTGGGTGCAGTAATGATAGGCTTTTTGCAAAATTTCATCTTTTTTGTGCGTGAAAAAGTCCTCATAACAAGCCCTAGCCCCGTCTAACAAGGCTTTGGCATTATAGCCGCAAATGTGAAGTGGCACTATGCCTATGGCTGAAAGCACGCTAAATCTACCGCCCACATTTTGTGGTATAAAAAAGCTAGTAATGCCAAATTTAACGCCTAATTGATGTAGTTTTGAATGCTCATCGGTGATGAAAATAACATAATTTTTAAGCTCGTTTTCTTTAAGCTTAAAATGCGATATTATGAGCTTAAAAAGTGAAACCACCTCGATAGTCGTGCCTGTTTTGCTTGAAATGATAAAAAGCGTGTCCTTTAAATTTAGCTTTGCAATGGTTTGAGTGAAGCTGTGCGAGGAGGTGTTATCGATGATGAAAAGCTCTCTTTCGTTATTTTTTTCATCAAACAAAAAGTCCCGCAAAGCTTTTACGCCGCAGCTAGAACCGCCCATACCCACAAGCAAGACATTTTTAATATGGCTTTTATCTTTCATAAAATTTTGACTTTGTTCGATTAAAGCCAAAGAAGTATCCATAAGGTGATAATACCCCACCTCGCCACTTTCTCGCTCATCATTCATTCTACTTGCATAGGCTGAGATGATGTCTAGTTTTTCTTTTTCAAAAAATAAGCTGTGTTTTAACATAAATTTTTCTTATAAAAATAATTTGTCGCTTCTACAAAGCCCTCAACACTACCACAATCAAACCTTTTGCCTTTGAATTTATACGCTAATACCATTCCATTTGTCGCCTGTGAAAGCAAGGCATCGGTGAGTTGAATTTCGCCGTTTTTTCCAGCCTTAGTGTTTTGTAAAATGCCAAAAATGTCTGGCGTTAAAATATATCTGCCAATAATAGCAAGATTGCTCGGGGCTTCTTTGACATTTGGCTTTTCTATCATCGAAGTAACCATAATAATACCATCTTCTACGACATTACCCGCAATCACGCCATAGTTTGAAATCTGCTCCTTTGGCACTTCCATTACAGCGACTATGGTGCAGCGGTATTTTTCATAAATTTTTACCATTTGAGCCATAACGCCAAGCCCTTCTTCATTAACACATAAATCATCAGCCAAAATCACCCCAAAGGCTTCATCTTGCACCAAAGCCTTGCCCTTTAAAACCGCATCTCCTAAACCTCTCATCTCATTTTGCCTTGTGAAAGTAAAGGTGCAACGCTTAATCAGCGTGCGAATCTCGGCGAGTAAATATTCTTTTTTTGTGCCTGAAATTTGGTGTTCTAATTCATAAGAAATATCAAAATAATCCTCCAAAGCCCGTTTTCCTCGCCCCGTTACAAAGCCCATAGTATCCATACCCGCTTCTAATGCCTCATCAACCCCATAATGAATGAGCGGTTTAGTGAGTATGGGAAGCATTTCTTTTGGCAGGGTTTTAGTCGCAGGTAAAAACCTTGTGCCATATCCTGCGGCTGGAAAAAGACAAGTTTGAAGCATAGTGTATCCTTTATTATTAAATCATAGCAATTTTTTCTCTTTTAAAATCACATACATTTTGATTGTGGAGATGAAAAAGGTTAAAATCGCAGGTCCTAGGATAATGCCCCAAAAACCAAAGCTTGAAATTCCCGCAATCATCGCCAAAAAGATGAGTAGTTCGTTGATTTTAGTCGGCGTTTTAACGAGTTTTTCATTTATCCACTTGATGATGAGCGGTTTGATGAAGGTATCAGCGACAAGTGAAATCACCAAAATAGAATAAATGAGTATCCAAAGGGCTGAATAAAGCCCAGAGGCTGCAAATTCATAAATACTTAAAGGTAAATACACTAAAAGTCCGCCCACAGCGGGGATTAAAGAACTGAAAGCAAATAAAATTCCCCAAAATAGTCCATCATAACCAAAACAATAAACAATAAGGGCAAACAAAAAGCCCTCAATAACAGCCATAAGCACCATAGAATAAAGCACCACAGCCATTACATTGCTCACCTCACGCAAAATTTCGTTAAATTCTTGCCTTTGCATAGGCACTATGGATTTTAAATAAATCACAAGCTCCGTGCCGTAGAGGTTTGCAAAGAAATAAAACACGCAAATTAGGGCAATATCAACGATAATTTTCGCCCCATATTTAGTGAAATTCCCCACATAGCCGAGTGCTTGTTTGATTAAGCTGTTAAAATCTATGCTATTTAGGGCATTTGCATTGGTGCTATTTAAAGTAGCATTTAAATCAACGCTATTTAAAGCCTCTGTGATTTTGGGCTTTAAGAATTCCAAAGATTGGGGTAAAAAGTCAAATTGATAATTTTTAATATAAGCAAATGTGTCGATGATAATGGCTTTGTCAAAGTGTTTAATCGCCACGGCAAGTTCGGTTAAAGCGTAAGCAAAGGGGGCGATTAAAAATAAAATCAGCAAAATAGTCGAACACAAAGCAGCGACAACTTTTCTACCCTTAAAAAGCTCCAAAAATTTGGCGTTAATTGTCGAGGTAGCTACCGCAAGTAACGAGCCTATAATGATGACAAGTAAAAAATCTTTAAAAAGATAGAGCAAGAGGCTCAATACAACAAAGATAAAAGCGATGATAAAAATGCGTCCCTTTTGCACGAATTTCAGCCTTTTTTGATGAGTTTATGCCCTTTGTAAGTGCCGTAAATTCGCTGTTCTCCATTTTTAAGCATAATGATGACATCATACACTTCTTCCTCGCCACCTTGTTCCATACCCGGACTTCCCATTGGCATACCCGGCGTAGCAATGCCTATAACATCTTTTGGCTTTTCTTTAAGCAACCACGCCACAGCATCTTCTGGCAAATGTCCTTCAAGGGCGTAGCCATCAACAACTCCTGTGTGGCAGCTTTGGTATTGCTCTTTTATGCCGAGTTTTTCTTTGATTTTGTAAAAATCACTGCTTTTGTGGATATTGAATTTATAGCCCTTATTTTGCATATATTTAACCCACATTTCACAACACCCACAAAATGGGCTTTCATAAAGCTCAATAGTCTTATTTTCCGCAAAGATAAAGCTCATCAGCGTAAGGCTGAGAAAAAGAATTTTTTTCATCTACTTATCCTTTTTGAGTTAAAATTTGATGACATTATAGCATTGCTTGGTTTAAATTTTTAAACATTTGGGGTAAAAATTTAAATTTCGCCCAAGGTTTGAATAAAATTAAAGAAAATTTAAAAAACAAAGAATAAATTTATTTAATTTTTGCTAGACTATCTTTTTAAATTTTCAAAAACACAGAAAGGAAAAATATGGCTACGAATGAAAGTAGGCGAAGCTTTATAGGCTTTGCGTTTGGAACGGTAGCTGCTGTGGGCGGAGTTTTCTCGCTGGTGGCGATGAAAAAGACTTGGGACCCATTGCCAAGTGTCAGGGTGGCTGGTTTTACGACAGTGGATTTGTCGGGTATGCAAGAGGGTGAGTTACGCACCATAGAATGGCGTAAAAAGCCCATTTTTATACTCAAAAAAACAGCAGATATGCTCAAAGATTCTAAAAGAGAGGTGCTTGTAGAAAATTCTCCTTATGTCGTTGTCATCGGGCTTTGCACACATTTAGGCTGTATTCCCGCCTATGCGGCAAGTGAGGGTGTATTTAAATGTGCTTGCCACGGCGGTGAATTTGATATTAACGGCAAAAATACCTTTGGACCACCTCCAAAACCACTTGAAATTCCTCCGTTTAAGATAGAAGGAACAAAACTCGTCCTTGGTGAAGAAGGACCTGAATACAAAAAAATGATAGAGGAGGCGTAAAATGGCACAGATAGAAAAAGCAACGGGCTTTGTTGATTGGCTTGATAAGCGTTTGGCTGTAAAAAAACTGCTTAATGTTTTGATGGTAGAATACTGGATACCAAAGCAAATTAACTTCCTTTGGGCTATGGGCGTGATTTTAACCGCACTTTTTGCCATACTTTTTGTAACGGGCTTACTTTTGGTAATGTATTACAAGCCAGATATGGCTTTGGCGTTTGATAGCGTGAATAAAACTATAATGCAAGAGGTTGAATACGGCTGGTTGTGGCGACACCTGCACGGCGTTGCGGCTTCGGTAACTTTCTTAATCATCTACATTCATATGCTTACAGGAATTTATTATGGCTCTTATAAAAAGGGGCGTGAGATGATTTGGATAAGCGGAATGCTCCTATTTGTCGCATTTTCAGCCGAAGCATTTAGCGGATATATGCTTCCTTGGGGACAAATGAGCTATTGGGCGGCACAGGTTATTACTGAGCTTTTTGGTGGTATTCCTTTCATCGGCGATGCCCTTGTCATTTGGATACGCGGGGATTATGCTGTGTCTGACCCTACGCTTACAAGGTTTTTTATGCTGCATGTTTGTTTGCTGCCTATACTCATTATGGCGATTATCGCTTTTCACTTTTATGCCTTGCGTGTGCCTCACGTAAATAACGAAATCGCTGAGGAAATTGACTTTGATTTAGAGGCTGAAAAATACAAAAGCGGAGACACAAAGGGAGCAAAAGTCATTCCTTTTTGGCCCGGATTTTTATCCAAAGACTTTATGTATATTTGCTTGTTTATGATTTTCTTTATGTATTTGGTGTGCTTTAAATTCAACTTTGCGATGGACCCTATCAATTTTGATCCAGCAAATGCTCTAAAAACTCCGCCGCACATTTACCCTGAATGGTATTTCTTGTGGAGTTATGAAGTTTTACGTGGATTTTTCTTTGATATAGCTGGAATTTCAGCCTTTAATATAGGCTTAGCCGCTTTTGGTATCGCACAAATCATCTTTTTCTTACTGCCTTGGCTTGATAGAAGCGATGTGGTAAAACCAGCTCATCACCGCCCTGCGTTTTTCGTGTGGTTTTGGGTGTTGCTTATCGACCTTATCGTCCTTACCATATACGGCAAGCTACCGCCAACGGGCGTGAATGCTTGGGTGGGCTTTTATGCGTCCATAGCATTCTTACTACTCTTAATCGTAGCACTTCCTGTCATTACGATTATGGAGAGAAAAAAGGAGAGCAAATGAGAGAGTTAAAGATATTTTTGGTTGTCGTTGTTTTTACGGCACTTGTATATTGGGGCGTTGAGCCTTACGCACACTCAGTAATGAGTCCTCATGTTGCAGCGGCGAATTTTGACTTTGCAAAAGAGGATACTGACTATGCTAAATCAATGATTGAGTTAAGACAAAAAGAACTTGCCGCCGCACAAAAAGAGCTTGACAAGGTTAAGCAAGGCAAGGACAAAGAGGCTGTGGATTTAGCCGAGGGTAAGGTAAAAGCGGCTATGACTGCACTTGAAAAGGTTAAAACAAATTTACAAGCCAATGAAGCACTTTGGGCGAGGGTTAAGGAAATTGATTTCAAAGCCGCAGACGCTCAAAGGGGAGCTGAATTTTTTCAAACTAATTGTGCAGCCTGCCACGGCTTGAAAACGGCTGGATTTGAAGGAAATATCCCTGATTCGTCAATTTATGGCGTTTTACCGCCTGATTTAAGCTCAACAGGTGCTATTTATGATGAGAAATTCCTTGCCGCTTTAATCCTCAACCCAGCCCTAGCCCTAAAAGTCGAGCATAAATTCCCTGACGGCTTTATAATGACAGCTTACAATGCTGATACAAGCGGGGACAGCGAAGATGTCGTTAGTGCCAATATAGCCGATGTGATTGCCTATCTTAAATCAGTGGCAAAAACTTACAACGAGGCTTTTGATAAAGAATTAAGAACCGAACTTAAAGCCAAATACGCTAAAATTCAAGATTTAAGCGAAAAAGAAAGACACGAACTCATCGAAAAAGACTTTAAATTTGGCAAAGATAGAAACAATTTCATCGAAGCTTGTGGGCGTTGCCACGATATGAGGTATGATAATTTCAAAGCCCTTTCAGCACAAGAGGACTTGAAAGGCTATCTAGGCTCTATACCGCCTGATTTGTCGATGATGATTCGTTCTAGAAGTGGTGAATACCTTAACAACTTCATCAACAATACCCAAAAAGTGCTTTTAGATACAGCTATGCCAAGGGTTGGCTTGACACAAGAAGCACAAGAAAGTGTTATTGCTTATATGGAACAAATTGGCGACAGCAAAAAGCAAGAGCGTGAAAGAACAGGCATTTATGTGATGATATTCTTTGTGATATTAAGCATTTTTGCCATAGCGTGGAAACGCAAAATTTGGGCTGATTTGCACTGATTTTGAGGGGTTTTCCCCCTCAAAACGATAAATTTTAAGCCTGATATAAGCTAAAACAATTTTAAAATTTGTTATAATTTTCCCTTTACAATGGAGACAAAAAATGAACGCATTTTTAGCAAGATTATACACCTTGTGTATCAAAAACAAAAACAAACGCAAAGATATTTATAATCTACTCACCAACCGACATAATGCTAAT
>CAZSMF010000030.1:0-20737 GCA_964607975.1 uncultured Campylobacter sp.
CCTCAGTATGACAAGCGGGGAATGTCATTCTGAGCGTCCCACCTGTCATTCTGAGGGAGCGAAGCGACCGAAGAATCTCTACCATTTACGCAATTTCATTACAATTTTATGAGATATTTCGCTATCGCTCAATATGACAGGGAATAGTCAATATGACAAGTATAGTATGTCATTCTGAGCTTTGCTTGTCAAAGCGAAGAATCTCGAAAAAAGAGATACTTCACTGCGTTCAGTATGACATAACACCTTGTCATTCTGAGCGAAGCGAAGAATCTAAAAAAAACCAAAAAAACCAAAAAAAGAAAAAACAAAATGCCAAAACAATACTACATCTATATCATCACAAACCAAAACAAAAGCACACTCTACATAGGCGTAAGCAACAACCTAAAACGCAGAATTTACGAACACAAAAACGAGCTTTTTGAGGGTTTTAGCAAAAAATACAAACTCAAAATGCTTGTGTATTATGAAATTTGCGATGATATAAACGAAGCCATAAAAAGAGAAAAATACCTCAAAGGCAAAAAACGAGAATTCAAACTCCAACTCATCACTGCCTTTAACCCCGAATGGAAAGACTTGTATGATGAGTTTTAACTCCTTTGTCATTCTGAGCGTAGCGAAGAATCCATAGAAAAAAACCTTGCCTTTAAATTTTTATAGATACTTCGCTAACGCTCAGTATGACAAGAAATTGGCTTGGTATGATAGAGAAAAAATCAGTATAGCAAGAGGACTATAAAAATTCAGCACCATAAACAAGGCTTGACAAGGCAAGAAAAATGCGTTAATAAATTTAACACATTCAAGCAAAATGCAGTAAATACACAGCACAAAGCACGAAAGCTATGCCTAAAAAGCCTATTGGTTTTAGTTTTTGATTGAAAAAATAATACCCCCCAGCCACAGTGCCTAAAATCCCCACAGCACCCCACATTGTGTAAGCTACGGCTAATCTTATGCCCTGCGTTAAGGCATAGCCTAGTAAAAAAAAGGCTGAATTGACTAAAATTATGGCTAAAATTCCCCACCAAATTTTCTTAAATCCGTCCGCTTTTTGCAAGGCTAAATTCGCAAAAATGTCTAAAAGCCCTGAAATGACTATCGCTACAAAGCCCATTTACTCTCCTTTGTCCTCGCCAAGCGTTACGCAGATGACGCCAAGAAAGCCAAGTGCTATGCCTATGTATTGCTGTGTGCTTCATTCTGGCTTAAAAAAGATAAAACTCACCGCCAAAACGCCGATAAGCCCTACTACTTCCCAAACCGCATAAGCTATGCCAAGCGGGATTTCACGCAGGGTAAGGGACATAAAAAAATAAGAAAGGCTGATGAGAAAAAGCACGGCGATTTTGCCCCAAAGGGCGTTTTGCGAGTATTCAAGCATACTTGCACTTGAAACCTCCAAAGCAATGGCAACGAGCAAGAAAGCCCAAGCGATGAGCCTACTAGGACGAATGAGTTTTGACATATTTTACCTTTGAATTTTAAGGCACATTATAGCCTTTTTAAAGACTATTTTCAAGGGTTATTTTTTGGGTAAGATTAGAGAGGAAGTGTCTATGTGTTCGGTTTTTAAAAGGGCTATTTTCTTTTCTATGCCGCCTGTAAAGCCTGTGAGTTTGGAATTTGCACCGATGATTCTGTGGCAGGGAATGAAAATTGGCAGGGGATTTGTCTTTAAAGCCCCGCCAATAGCCCTTGCAGACATTTTCGCCAAGCCTCTTTTAAGGGCGATTTTGTGAGCTAATTCTCCATAAGTCATCGTTTTAGCATAAGGTATCAAAGTAAGCATTTTCCACACTTCAAGCTGAAATTCACTGCCCTTTAAGGCTAGTTTTGGCATAAAATTTGGCAAATTTCCGCTAAAATACTCATCAAGCCAAGCCTTGCTTTCATCGAAAATCTTTAAATTAGCTTGTTTGCTTGTTTTGATTAAATTCTCATCAAATAAGCTGTCAAAATAAAGCCTTACTAGCTGTGTGCCATTGCTTAAAATGGCTAGTTTGCCTATGATTGAGTGGTAAAAACAAAGATAAATCATCAAAACTCCACAAAAAATACCTAAAAACGAGAGCAAATTAAGCATTACAAAGGGCTTTAAAAACAATGAAAAAATTATAAGCATTTTTTGTTCCATTTTTTAAATTTTTCAGCTAAATTACAAAAAAAATTCGTTAAAATTCTTTACTATGAGAGTGGATAAATTTATAAATATCGTTAATATTACGAAAAGACGGGCTGTTGCTGAGGATATGTGCAGAAGCGGTGTCGTTAGTGTCAATAATGCCGTTGTCAAGGCGAGTAAAGAGGTTAAAATAAACGATATTATCAGCATAAAATTCACCACTCATACCGATAGCTACAAGGTTTTAGCCATACCGACAAGCAAAAATGTCCCTAAAAACGCTCAAATGCAGTTCGTGGAAAAGCTATGAAAGAATTTGTTTTGGCTCAAAATGAGCTTGATATTTTGTGTGAGAATTTGCCAAAAAGGGGCGTTGTGCTGTTAAGGGGTGATTTGGCTAGTGGTAAAACCACGCTTGTTAAGGCTTTGGCTAAATTCAAAGGCTCAAAGGACGAGGTGAGTTCGCCCACCTTTTCGGTGCTGCAAAGCTATGAGAGCGATGAGGGCGTGATTTATCACTATGATATTTACAATGATGGCTTTTTAGGGCTTTTGCAAAGGGGCTTGTGCGAGAATTTCGAGCAAGAGGGTTTGCACTTGCTTGAATGGGGCGATGAAAATGTCGAGCTTTATCTAAAAAAAATGGGTATAAAGCCCGTTAAAATAGACATTAGCAACTACAAAAATAAAAGAAAGTATGTGATTTATGAGTAAATTAGAAGTTTTGAATTTAGAAAAAATCATCAAAAAGACAAAAATCATCAATGGCATTTCATTGGAAGTGAAAAGTGGCGAAGTCGTGGGGCTTTTAGGACCAAATGGGGCTGGGAAAACCACTACTTTTTATATGATTTGTGGCTTGATTTCGCCAAGTTCTGGCAAGGTTTTACTCGATAAAAAGGACATTACAGCTATGCCTTTGAATGCAAGGGCAAGGGAGGGCATAGGCTATTTGCCCCAAGAGAGCAGTATTTTTAAGGATTTAAGCGTGGAGGATAACCTACTCCTAGCGGCTCAAATCGTTTTTAAGGACAAAAAGTCCCTTAATGAAAAGGTTGAGAAAATGCTTGAACTTTTAAGCATTGAGCCTATAAGGCTTAGAAAGGGTTTGAGTTTAAGCGGTGGAGAGCGTAGGCGTTGTGAAATCGCTCGTTCTTTGATGATGGAGCCTAAATTTTTGCTTTTAGATGAGCCTTTTGCAGGGGTTGATCCTATCGCTGTGGCTGAAATTCAAAAGCTCATCAACGAGCTAAAAGAACTAGGCATAGGCATTTTAATCACAGACCACAATGTGCGTGAGACTTTGGCAATCTGCGATAGAGCCTATGTTATCAGGGCTGGAAGCTTGTTAGCCAGTGGCACTTCAAGCGAAATTTCAAGCAACAAGGATGTGCGTAAATACTATTTAGGAGCGGAGTTTAGACTCTTTGAATGATGTTAAAGACTAAAACTACACAAAGCATTAAGGGCAAATTGTCTCAAACCTTGCGTTCGTGGCTTCCCACCTTACAAGCCAATATCGAGGAGCTAAAAGACAGCATTAGTGAGCTTAGCAAGGACAATCCTTTCGTCAGCGTCAAGGACGGCAAGGCTTTTAATGGCAGACGGCATTTTTTTGAATATACAAGAAATTCAAATAGCGAAAGTTTAGAGTCTTTAAATATCGCTAAAAAGAGCGTTTATGAGCTATTAGACGAGCAAATCGCCCCGCCACTTTTCCCCACGCAAAAATCCCAAGAACTTGCTAAAAAAATCATAGAATGCCTCAATCACGAGGGCTATTTTGAATTCGATGAGAGTATTATCAGCCCTTACAGCCTTGATGAAGTCGAGCGAGTGAGGCAGAGATTTAAATTCCTTGAACCCTCAGGCGTGGCAGCAAAGGACTTCAAAGAGGCTTATTTGTTTTCGCTTGAAAATTACGATTTAGACGATGAGCTTTATGAATTTTGCGTCCAGCTCATACGAGACTTTGAAAATATCAAACAATACAGCAAAGACACCCTCTACAAAGAAGCCCTAAAAATCATCAAAAAAATTCAAACCCCGCCCTTCATCGACTACCTCGAAGACTCCGCACCCATAGTGCCAGACATTTTTATCTACCGCGAAAATGATGAGATTAAAGTCAAGGTAAATGATGAGTATTACCCTGAAATTTCCATAGAAACGGACGAGATGACGCACGAGTTTTTAAATTCTTACATTAAGGAGGCGAGAAATCTTGTCGATGCCCTTGAAATGAGGCGTGCAACGCTTTATAAGGTGGGCTTGATGATTATCGAGTATCAATACGACTTTTTTTTGGGTAAGGACATTAAGCCTATGAAGCTTAAAGATTTAGCCCAAGATTTAGAACGCAATTCAAGCACGATTTCAAGGGCGATTGCGAATAAATATTTAAGTTGTGAGCGTGGGGTGATACCGCTTAAATACTTCTTTGCTACGGCACTTGATGATGAGGGGGAGACTTCAAATGCTGCTATAAAGGACTTTATGCAAGAGTTAGTTAAAAAGGAAAGCCGCCAAAAGCCTTTGAGTGATGAGAGCATTTTAGAGCTGGTTCAAGCTGAATTTGAGGAGGTGAGCATAGGCAGACGCACCATAGCCAAATACCGCAAACAGCTTGGCATAGCAAGTTCTAGTGAGAGAAAAAGGCTTTATGGCTTGGAGTAAAAAGGCTTTGAAAGGCACTTTATCTTACAAGGGCTTTGTTTTTGACTTTGAATACAAAAAAGTAAAATACCTACGCCTAAAATTCAACTCAAAGGGTGAATTTAAACTCTCTATACCCTACGGCTACACGCAAGAAATGCTTTTTGAATTTTTACAAAAAAACGAAGCGTGGATAGAAAAAAATGCCACCACTTTCAAAAAAAATGCACAACTTAATGCTGGTAAAATTGAAATTCTTGGCAGGTGGTATGAGTTAGAGTTTAAAACAAGTGCTAAAAAGCCCTTTTTTAGCCAAAATAAACTCATTGCCAAAGATGAAACGCAGCTTAAAGAATTTTTACATAAAAATGCCCGTAAAATTTGCCTTTTTTATGTGAAAAAATGGCAAAAGCATTTTGAGGAGCAAATCAAACGCGTGAGCGTAAAGATGATGAGGACGCGTTGGGGTTCGTGTAATGGCAAAAAAGGCTATGTGAATTTAAGCACAAGGCTCATTCACAAGCCCTTAAAAGCCATAGAATATGTCATCTTGCACGAGCTTACTCATCTTAAATTCCCTCATCACCAAAAAAGTTTTTACGCTCACATTCAAGCTTTGATGCCAGATTTTAAACAAAGAGAAAGGCTTTTAAAATAGCTTATCGGCTGAGTATAATATCACTTTCTTTAATGTTGTTGTGATTATCACAGCCTCTTTGATTGCCTAAATCACAGGCTCTGCCGTAATATTCCTTTGCGGTTTTTAGGTTTTTTCTTGTGCCAAGCCCTTTGGTATAAAGAAAAGCTACCACGTTACACCCTCTTGCTTCGCCCAAATTACAAGCCTTTTCATAGTAGTGTTTGGCTGCAAAATTGTTAATTACTGCGTTGGCAAGTTTTAAAGTTCTTTTAAAATCTTTGCTATTAAGGCATTGAGTAGCTGCTTGATACCATTTTTTGCTAGAAGTGTTTAAATCATCGCACACACAAAATAACAAAACCACGCAAGAAAAAATGCACTTTCATCGTTTGTCCTTAAATATTTTTTTGTTATTATAAGAGCAAAGCCCTTGCAAAGTTTTAAGCCAAATTCAAGGCTTCTTGCATTGCACAAATAATGCTTTGCCTTTCTTTGCTTGAATGCAACCCATCGCATAAGTTCCAAAACAGCTCAAAGGCAAAAACGCCTTGCCACAAAAGCATATCCAAGCCGTCCTTGCAGGGTATTTTACAGCTTTTAGCAAGGCTTAAAAAGGGCGTTTGTCTGCCGTAAATCACCTCAAAAGCATAGTTTGCCCTTTGCAAAAGAGCCATAAGCAAGGCTTCATCGCAGGGCAAAAGCTCATCATTTAAACCTGCTGGGGTGGTGTTGATGATAATATCAAAGCTTTGAATTTTAAGCTCTTCATAAAGCTTGGTGCAATAGGGCTTAAAATCTTTAAATCGCACCTTGCTCCTGTTTGCTACACTTACACTTACGCCTTGCAAAGAAAGTGCGTAAGCAAGGGCTTTTGCCGTGCCACCAGCACCGAGAATGAGAGCAGTTTTAATGCCTTGAAATTGAGCTATGGCTTTTAAAAAGCCTATGCCGTCAGTATTGTAAGCGTAAATTTGCTCGTTTTTGATGAGCAGGGTATTTGCTGAGCCTATGTTTAAAGCCATTTCATCTTTAAAATCAGCGATTTTCAGGGCTTGTTCTTTAAAGGGTATGGTGATATTTGCCCCGTGCAGTTTGAGTGAAAGGAGTTTAGCCCTCAAATCACTTGCTTTTGTTAGGTGATAACGCCCATAAATGCCATTAAGGCTTAAAGCTTTAATGGCATTGTTGTGAATTCTTGGCGATTTAGAGTGAGCTATCGGGTCGCCAAATACGGCAAAAGCTTTCATTTGACTTGAAAGGTGAAAGCGTCTTTGCGAATTGTCTCTTGGATTTTTTTAAGTTGTTCGTTCAACTCGTCCTTTGCAAATGGTCCAACAAGCACTCTTGTAATGTCTTTTCCACCGACTTTTGTCTTGTAAAGCTTGTATTTAAAGCCATTTTTTTCGATGAGTGCGAGTTCTTTTGATTTAGCATCAAATTTTTCCACAGAAAAGACTTGCACATAAGTTCCTGCACTCAATTTGTCCGCACTAGCACTTGCTGCTGGTTTGTCCGCTGGTTTTTGGCTTGGCTTTTGACTTGGTTTTGGCTTATCGTCTGGTTTTTTTGCTGGTTTATCCGCTACTGGTTTGTCCGCTTGTTTTGGCTTTTCTGGCTCACTTGGTGCAATTGTAGCGTTGTATTCGCTTGATGGCAAAGGCATTGTGAAGCTTTGATTGTTTTCTACCGCAGAGTTGTTATCCTCCTCGCTACCTCGCATTATCCGTCTTAACTCCTCAAATTCATCAACTTCGCCATTTGCTGCTTGTGTAGGAGGGATATTAGTAAAAGTATCCGTAGGCTCTTCTGGTAAAGGCGATAGAGTGTTTTGCTCCGTGTCGTTACCGCTTAAAAGCTTCATCGTTATCAACACGACTAAAAACAAAATCGCCAACGCGATGATTCTCAATAAAAGCTTTTTTAGCTTTTCGCTTTTATTGCCCTTGTCTAAAATAATATCGTCAAAATTATTTTGCTCGTCCATTTTAGCTCCTTTACATATGTCTTGCCCACGATGAACCGCGTTCTTTTTGATACACTTCATAAGGCAGTATCATTATATTATATTCTTTTGGTAAATTGATGGTAGGAAAAACTCGCCATTGCACAGGCATTTTACTCGCAAACAGCAAAGAGAGCTTGCTTGCAAGCTGACAGCCCTCGTTAAAAGTCGTGTGTCCTTTGTGGATATAAAGGTGCAAATGCCCCTTGGTTTTGGTTTTATAAGCGGTAAAATTGATAAAACCTTCCTCCCTTAACACAAGCTGCGCTCTGTGCCAAAAACGCTCAGGGTTAAAGCCGTTGTAGTCAAAGACTATGTTTTCTACGCAGTTGCTTTTGTCGATTAAATCGTGAGCTATGATGATTTTACGCTCCAAATGCTCCTTGATGAGCGAGGAGCTTAAATTTGCGTCAATTTTTTCGAATCTATCAAAGAAATATCGCCCTCTATAAGTGAATTTATTGACAATTCTATCTCTTTTAACAAAATAATGCGAACTTGCCATTTTAATGAGCGATAAATCAGTCAGCGTAATCAAAACATAGCCTTTTCATAGATGATAAATTGATTTGCCAATTCTTTTAATTCCCCTTTGATTTTGCTTTGCAAAGAGCTGTTTTGAATATCGTCTAAAACATCAGCGATTTTACCCGCTACAAATTCAAGCTCTTTTTCCTTAAAGCCTCGTGCTGTGAGTGCTGGTGTGCCAAGTCTTAAACCGCTTGTTATGAAAGGTGAGCGTTTTTCTCCGGGCACTGTGTTTTTATTTGCCGTAATCCCTGCATTTTCAAGGGCTAAATCCGCATCTTTTCCGCTAAAATCTTTATCTAAAAAATTCATCAATACCAAATGATTGTCCGTGCCGTTGCTTACGAGCTTGTAATTTCTCTTTATCAGCACATCAGCAAGGGTTTTGGCGTTTTTTACCACTTGATGAGCGTAGTTTTTCCACTCTTTGCTAAGATTAAATTTAAAGCCAACAGCCTTAGCAGCGATAATGTGCATTAAAGGTCCGCCTTGAATGCCCGGGAAAATGGCTGAATTTACCTTTTTAGCAATCTCCTCATCATTTGTCATTATAATGCCGCCTCTTGGTCCTCTTAAAGTCTTATGAGTGGTTGAGCTTACAATGTGAGCGTGTGGAAATGGGCTTGGGTGAGCATCACCTGCTACAAGTCCAGCAATGTGAGCAATATCAGCAAACAAATAAGCCCCCAATTCATCGGCGATTTCTCTAAATTTAGCAAAGTCAATCACCCTCGCATAAGCACTCGCCCCGCATACTATCATTTTAGGCTTTACGATGTGGGCTATTTCACGCACTTTTTCATAATTGATATAGCCGTCAAGCTCCACACCATAGGAAAAGCTTTCGTAAATTTTACCCGAAGCATTGACTTTTGCGCCGTGCGTGAGGTGTCCGCCATTGCTTAAATCCATACCCAAAATCTTATCGCCCCTGTTTAAAAGTGCCATATACACGCCTTGATTGGCTTGTGAGCCTGAATTTGGCTGCACATTGGCAAATTCACACCCAAAGAGCTTTTTGCAACGATTGATAGCTATGCTTTCTATCTCATCGACAAATTCACAACCCCCATAATATCTTTTATGCGGATAGCCCTCGGCGTATTTGTTCGTAAGCACACTACCAGCAACTTGCATCACCTCAGGTAGCGTGAAATTCTCACTTGCTATCATCTCTAAATAATCGCATTGCCTACGCCATTCTTTATTAGTTAGTTCATAAATTTCTTTATCAAACTGCTCTAAACTCATTCTTTCTCCTTGATTTCTGTTTTTAAAGGTCTCATCGCTGGGAATAAAATCACATCGCGAATCGATTTTTTGCCTAAAAATAGCATTACAAGCCTATCTATACCTATGCCCTCACCTGCTGTTGGAGGCATAGCGTAAGCTAGGGCATTGACAAAGTCCTCGTCCATTTCACAAGCTTCCTCATCACCAGCATTCTTTGCCTCCACTTGTTTTTTAAAGCGTTCATACTGGTCGATAGGGTCGTTAAGCTCGTTAAAGCCGTTTGCAAGTTCTTTTCCTGCGATGAAAAGCTCAAATCTCTCGGCTATATCGGGGTTTTTATCGCTTCTCCTTGAAAGTGGGCTTATGGATATAGGAAAATCCGTGATGAAAGTAGGATTGATGAGCTTATCCTCGACAAAGCAGTCAAATAGCTCAGCCTGTAAATGCCCTAAATCTAGCTTTTCATTGACTTCTACACCCTCACTTTTGAGCTTTTGTAGGATTTTATCCTTATCTTTAATAAGCTCTTTGTCTAATCTGCCGTATTTGATTAAGGCTTCATTATAAGAAATTCTTTCAAAAGGCTTTGAAAAATCAATGCTTTTTTCGTCAAATTCGATTTTATCGCCCAAATTCAGCTCTTTTAAAAGCATTTTTAAAAGCTCCTCTGTTAAATTCATCAAGTCCTCATAATGATGATAAGCCCAATAAAACTCTATGGAGGTGAATTCTGGGTTGTGTGTTAAGTCCATTCCCTCGTTTCTAAAACAGCGATTGATTTCAAAAACGGCTTCAAAACCGCCTATTATCAATCTTTTAAGATATAATTCTGGGGCTATGCGTAAAAAACGCTCCACGCCCAAAGCGTTGTGGTGTGTTTTAAAGGGCTTGGCATTTGCTCCACCAGCAATGGGGTGCATCATCGGCGTTTCCACCTCTAAAAAGCCCTTATTTTCAAAAAAATGGCGAATCAAACGAATAATCTTTGAACGCAGGAAAAAATCCTCACGCACACTTGAATTCATTATCATATCTAAATATCTTTTGCGGTATCTTTGCTCAATATCAGTTAGTCCGTGGAATTTTTCAGGCAAAGGAGTGATAGCCTTTGAAGCAAGTTTTAACTCGCTAATATGCAGACTAAACTCGCCTGTATTGGTGATGAAAGGGTAACCTCGTGCTAAAACAATGTCGCCCACTTCTAAATTCTTTTTAATCAGCGTGTAATAATCCTCGCCCAAAGTGTCTTTGTTAAAATAAATTTGTATGTTTGCACTTTCATCTTCTATATTTGCAAAGACTGATTTTCCAGCGATTCTAAGTAGTTTTAAACGCCCTGCGATAGTCCAAATTTGGCTTTCATCTCTTTTACTTTCTTTAACATAAGCAAATTTGTCCTTGAAAGCTTGTATGCTCATTTCTTTGCTGAGAAAGTGCGGGTAGGGGTTGATTCCAGCTTTGCGGAATTCCTCCGCCTTGTTGATTTTTTGTTGTTCTAGCGTGCTTTCAAACATTACATTCTCATTTTGCCTTGATTACAAGTTTCACAGACGCCGTAAAGTTGCATTAAATGCCCTGTGAGCTTGAATTTATGCTCTTTGGCGATGAGGGATTGTTGTCTTTCGATGATGGAATTTTCAAATTCAATTATCTTGCCGCAATTTTTGCAAATCAAATGGTCGTGATGAGGCTTGTTTGCAAGTTCAAATTTCTTACCCGCCGCACCAAAGGATAGCGAGGTAACCATTTCTGACTCTTCAAGTAAATTTAAGGTTCTATACACCGTGGCTATGCCTATATTTAGGCTTGGTTCTCTTTTTTTAACCTCCATATATAAAGCCTCTGGCGTGTAGTGGGTATTGCTGTGATAGAGGATTTTTAAGACAATTTCTCTTTGTCTTGTGTATTTAAGTCCGCTTTCTTTGAGAATTTTTTTAAATTGCTCCAAAAGCACATCGTATTCTATGTTTTCGATAAACATATCATTCTCCTTCTGTGGTATTGATTTCTAAATTTAAATTCTGCCCTGTTTCCTGCACGATTTGTTTGACGCGTTCGTCATTCATTATAAATGCTCCTGTTGATTCAAGCACAGGCACGATGAAGCTATCTTTGGCGAATTTATCTAGCCTTTCTTTGATGAAATTTAACTCATTAACGCAAAAAAACAAAATCGCAAAAATCAAAAACACCTTCACGCACCCAAAAACAAAGCCTCCCAAGCGGTCTAAAATCTCCAAACCGCTCATTTTTACAATCTTTGCCAAAACAAAACCAATGCTTATACATACTATCCAAAAAAGGATAAGCACGAGTAAAAAGCCGATAAATTTGCCTAAATCCTCGTTGTTTATGTTATGAATGTGTGAGCTGATAAAGGCATTTGCTTTATTTGCCAAACGAGAGGCGATTAAAACACCGCCTATAATGCCTAAAAATCCAAAAAATTCTTTCACAAGCCCATTAACCGCACCCTTAATGCCTAAAAGTAAGGTTAAGCCGCAAATTAAAATATCAAACCAATATACCATTAGCAAAACTCCTCTTACTCGATAATCTTTGGCACGACAAAGAAATGCTCTGTGGTGGCTGGGGCATTTTTAAAAAGCTCATCAATGACATTAACGCTCACAGGGGCATCTTGTCTAAATGGCGTAGCATTAAGTGTGGAATTATCTTGTAAATTCAAGTCAAGTTCGTTTAAAACCTCCACAAAACCGACAATTTCGCTTAATTGCTTCTTTGTTTCTTCTCTTTTATTATCGGCGATTTTTATGGCACTTAATTTTTCTAATTTGTTTAAAAGTTCGTCATTTATAGTCATTTTCCATTCCCAAAAAAATTAACAAAAAAATATTATAGCATAAAAATTATCAATTTTTTAGGATATTTGTAATTTTTTAATGTTACAATAGCATTTAAATTTATGATTTTAAGGATAAACAATGGGTTTAAAAGAAAATCTCAAAGCTGTTAAAAGCAGCCTTAGCACCGAAGAACAGATGATAGAGGGCTTTATTAAAAGTGAGCGTTTTATTAAAAAATATAAATTCGTTTTCATCGTCATTTTAGCACTTTTACTGGGCTATCTTGTGTATTTTTATGCAAGTGATGCCTTAATGAGTAAAAAAATTCAACAAAACAATGAAATCTACCTTGCCTTACTGCAAAATCCAAACGACAGCGACAAATTAGCCCAGCTTAAAGAGAAAAATCCAAATCTTTATGTGCTTTTTTTACTCTCGC
Organism: uncultured Campylobacter sp.; assembly: GCA_964607975.1. Lineage (GTDB taxonomy): Bacteria > Campylobacterota > Campylobacteria > Campylobacterales > Campylobacteraceae > Campylobacter_D. Next base: position 12,436 of record CAZSMF010000030.1, read on the forward strand.
AAGATGATAACGAAAAAGCCTTAAAAGAGGCGCAAAATTTAAAGCTTGAACCCCTACTTAAAGACATTTTAAACGCTAATGCTGCTGGGGATTCTCGCTTTTTGAGCGATTATCACAAAATTTTAAACGCTTATGAGCTTTTACAGCAAGATAAAATCGAAGAGGCGAATTTAATACTCTCTCAAATTCCTATGAATTCAGAGCTTCAAAATCTAGCGAACAATTTCAGACACTACAAAGGCATTAAATGATAAAGATTTTTTCTTTATTTCTTTGCCTCTTGCTTTTCAGTGCTTGTGGGACGCGTAGGGAGTATTACGAGCCTACAAAGATAGAGGGCAAGTTAAGTTATGATAAAAAATTACAATCAAGCATTACAGAAACAAATTTAAATTTTGCTCGTTTGAAAAATAATGCTGTGCTTAGCAAAGACGGGCTTATTGAGAATTTTACCCTGCCAAAAAACTTTACCCTCTTAAAACACGAGGATAATGAATTCATCATCGCTGATAAAGACGGGAATTTAAAAATACTCAACGCCGATAAGGACGAACTTTACAGCGATAAATTTGACGCAGCCGTGTTAAGCATAGCTTTAAGCGGCGATGATATGGCTTTGGTTTTGGCTGATAATACCATTATTTTAGCCAATAGAAGCCTTGGCATAAAGATGAGCCAAACACTCGCACAAGCACCAGCACAGGATAGCAGGGTTGCTGCTCCGATTTTTTTGGACTCTATCATCATTTATCCAAGTTTAGACGGCAAACTTGTCGTTGTTGATAGGACTAGTCAAAGGGTGATAAGAGATGTAGTCGTTAGCAGTGGGGACTTTTTTAACAATGTCATTTATCTTAATGTCCTTGATGATTTAATGATAGCGGCAACTTCTAAAAAAGTAGTTGTAGTAAGCCCCAAAGAAACTTTTTTTTATGATGAGGAAATTCGCAGCGTAGTGCTGCAAGATGATAAATCAAAGGAAAAATCCATTTTCATTTTTGCGAAAAATGGTAACATTATCAAAACAAATTTGCATTTAAATAAAATTAAAGAGAAAAAATTTAAATTTGCGATTTATAATGAAAGCAGTATTTTTAATGGCTTTTTATATGTCTTTGAAAAAACGGGCTATTTGATAAAAAGCGATTTAAATTTAGAGCAAACGCAAGTTTTCAGGCTCAAAGGGGCTGCTGATGAAAAGGCTTTTATGCGAGAGGGGCGATTTTATTTTTCTAATAAAATCTTAAATTTGCCCTGAAAAAGCGAATTTTTATGATTAGGTTTGTTGATGATACTTTGTGATATAGGCAATTCGGACGCGAAAATCTTACAGGATAACGATTTTTCGTCTTTGAGTTTTGAAAAACTAGCTTTGTTTGAAAGCATAGAAAAGGTTTTTTATATCAATGTCAATGAAAACGCCAAAGCTCTTATCGCTCAAAAAATCAATTTCATCAATTTAGAGCCGTATTTTAAATTCGACACGATTTATAGGGGCTTGGGAATTGACAGAATCGCTGCTTGTTATACCATTGAAGACGGCGTTGTTGTCGATGCTGGAAGTGCCATTACCATAGATATTATCTCGCATTCTATGCACCTTGGAGGCTTTATTTTACCGGGCATTGCTCATTATAGAAAGGCTTTTGCTGAAATTTCGCCTCGTTTAAAATGTGAGCTAAACACACAATTAAGCCTTGATGCTTTCCCGCAAAGAACCATTGATGCTTTAAGTTATGGAGTTTTTAAGAGCATTTATTTACTCATTCAAAACGCCGCTTTAAATAAAAAGCTTTATTTCACAGGCGGGGACGGGCAGTTTTTGGCTAATTTTTTTGACAAGGCAATTTATGATAAATTGCTCGTATTTCGTGGAATGAAAAGGGTTTTGGAAGAAAATCCACAGCTTTTAGCAAAATAAGGAGAAAAAATGAAAGAATTTGATGTTATCGTTGTCGGTGCTGGAATTTCCGGTGCTGCTTTGTTTTATGAGTTGGCAAGATACACAGATATTAAAAATATCGCCTTGCTTGAAAAATACAACGCCCCAGCTACGCTGAATTCTCGTGCAAGTAGCAACTCGCAAACCATTCACTGCGGCGACATAGAGACAAATTACACGCTTGATAAGGCAAAAAAAGTCAAAGTCAATGCTGATATGGTTGTCAAATACGCCCTCGCACAAAAAAAGGACTTCATTCACTCTCATCAAAAAATGGCTTTGGCTGTGGGCGATGAAGAGTGTGCGTATATGAAAAAAAGGTTTAATGAATTCAAAAAACTTTATCCTTATATGGAATTTTGGGACAAAAAGCAGCTTAAAAGCCTTGAACCAAAGGTAGTTTTGGGAAATGACGGCAAGGATAGAAAGGAAAATATCATTGCTATGGGAGCAAAAGCCGGACAAAGCTACACGACTATTGATTTTGGCAAGATGAGTGAAAATTTAGTCGAAAATGCGATGAAAGAAAAGAAAAATGTCTTTGTAGGCTACAATCAAGAAGTGAGTAAAATAGTGCAAAAAGACGGGCTTTTTTATCTTTACACCAAAAGCTATGAAGAATATGTCGCCAAAGCCGTTGTAGTCAATGCTGGGGCGCATTCTTTGTATCTTGCTCATAAAATGGGCGTGGGGCTTGATAAATCTTGTTGGCCTGTGGCTGGAAGCTTTTACATTACCAAGCAAAAACTCCTGCACGGCAAGGTTTATACAGTGCAAAATCCAAAACTACCTTTTGCAGCCTTGCACGGAGACCCTGATTTACTTGCTAATATGAATACTCGCTTTGGACCAACTGCACTTGTCATACCAAAATTAGAGCGTTACCACGGGCTTAAATCCGTGCCTGAATTCTTTGAAGCCTTGAAATTTGATAGCAAGGTGGCAAAAATCACCTTTGGTATGCTAAAAGACAGCGTTGTGCGAAATTATATTTTGTATAATTATCTTTTTGAAATCCCTTACATAAACAAAAGGCTTTTTGTCAAAAGCGCTCAAAAAATCGTCCCTAGCCTTAAAGCAAATGATTTAACCTACGCTCACGGCTTTGGCGGTGTGCGTCCGCAGGTGGTTGATAAAAACGCAGGAGCGTTGATGTTTGGCGAGGCAAGTATTAACGAAGTTAAAGGCATTATCTTTAATATGACGCCAAGTCCGGGTGCGACAAGTTGTTTGGGAAATGCTAAAAAAGACGCAATGAGCGTTTGTAAGTATTTAGGAGCTAAATTCAACGAGGATAAATTCACCAAAGAATTGCTCTAAAAAGCTTTTAGAGCCATAGCGTTTTTAAAATATGCCTTGTTTAAAGAAAGGGTTAAAGATTAAATTTTTTCCCTTTCATAAATTTTGCGTAATTTGCTATCGATGATATAGGCAAAACGAAAGAGTGCTGGAACGACAAGCAAGGTAAGGGCTGTGGAGCTGATAAGCCCGAAAATCACAGCCACAGCCATAGGTGAGTTGCCCTCATAGCCCGAGCCGTGCGATACAGCCAAAGGCAGCATAGCAAAAATCATCGCAAAAGTCGTCATCAAAATAGCCCTAAGCCTTGCTTTACCAGCTTCTAATAAGGCTTCATCGGGTTCAAGCCCCTCGTGGCACTTGCGATTTGCCACATCGACAAGCAAAATGGCGTTTTTACCAACCATTCCAAAGAGCAAAATAATAGCCACTAAAACAAAAAGCGAGAAATTATTTCCCGTGATAAACAGCCCAAAACAAGCACCAGCAAATGCTAGTGGCATAGTTATCATTATAATAAGTGGTAAAATAAAGCTTTCATACAAGGCTGCAAGGACTAAATAAATAAGCACCAAGCCCAAAGTGATAGAAATGACAAAACCGCTCACCGTCTCGCCAAGCATTCGTATAAAGCCTGAAAAAGCGTATTTAAGCTTTTCATCATCGCCTAGAATTTCGTCCTTTTTGCTCTCTAAAAGACTTTTAACCGCTCCAAGCGACATTTTATCATTACTTGCGGTGATTTTAACGCTTCTGTTTTTATTATAGCGGTTGATGACACCCAAATCCTCTTTGTATGCAAAATCAACCACGCTTGAAAGCTCCAAAACCATACCTTCATTGTTTTTGATTTCTATGCGTTTGAGTGCTTCAATGTCTTGTTTGAATTTGCTCTCAAAGGAAAGGACTATATCATCTTTACTAGAATCCATATCCATACTGCCAACGACAAGCTGCCCGAAAGAGTATCCAAGCACACCGGCTACATACTCGATATTAACATTAAGCCTTTTGGCAAGTTCTCTGTTAATGCGAACGCTCACTTCGCCCTTTTTCGTGTCTGCATTATCATCAATATCACTCACCCCGCCACTTTCAGCAAGTATGGCTTTGGCTTTATCACTTGCCTTGATAATGGCATTCATATCATCACCAAGCACTAAAAACTGCACAGGATAATCCACACCAGCCCCGTCAAATTTAGGAATTTCAAGCACTCTTATTTTAAGATGAGGGCTTTGTAAATTTTGTCTAAATTGCGAAACTATCTTTTTTTGTCTAAATTTCCTATCACTTAAAGCTTTGAGTTTAACATAAATTTTTGCCTTTTTGCTTTCTTTGGCGTCTGTGTAGCCTATGAGTAAATAGGCGTATTCGACATTTTCATCGCTTTTTACCCTTTGTAAAATGTCAAGGGAGAATTTTTGCATAGCTTCTAAACTCACATCTTCTTTGTGTTCAAGCTGTATTTGAAATTCGCTGTCATCTTCCATAGGCAAAAAATCAAGCCCAAGCCTTGAAGCAAGGACAAAGCACAATGCCACAATCACAAGGCTTGTAAGTATGAATTTGCCTTTATTTTGCAAAATTTTAGCAAGTAAATTTTGATAAGCTTGTTCTGCTTTGCGAAAAAATGGCTCACTTTTATGATAAAAAGCACTTTCTTTGGCATTTAAAAAACGCGCACTCAAACTTGGTATGAGAAAAACAGCCACAAAAAAGCTTACTATCACGCCACTTGCTACGCTAATACCAAGGGCGTTAAAGAAAAGTCCGGGAACGCTGTCCATATAAGATATTGGGATAAATACGCACAAAAGCACTATACTTATGCTTAAAACGCTAAATCCTATCTCTCGTATGCCCTCAAAAGCTGCTTGTAAAGGGGGTAAATTTTGGGCTTTTTTGCTGATATTTTCAATCACCACTATGGCATCATCAACGAAAATTCCAATGCTTAAAGTTAAAGCGATGAAAGTAAGGCGGTTTAAATCAAAGCCTAGTAAATCAATGAGAAAAAAGGTTGAGATGATAGAAGTGGGTATGGCTATACAAGCAATCAGCGTTGCACTTTTGTTGCGTAAAAACAAAAAGACTATAAGCACGGTTAAAGCGATGCCTAAAAGCATATCTTCGATGACTTGTATAAGGTGTTTGCTGATATTTTGACTTTTATCGAAAACGACATCAATTTGTATGTTCGCACCGGCAAGCTCTTTAAGCTCGTCAATCTTTGCCTTTACATTTCGTATCATTTTAAGGGCGTTGTAGCCACTTACCTTGCCAATTTCAAGCAAGACGCCCTCATTTTCCAAAAACGCCACTTGTTTTTTGTCCTCGTAGCCTTGCTTTATCGTAGCTACATCGCTGAGAAAAACGCCGGGCATTAAACGCAAATTTTCAAGCTCGTTTAAACTAATCGCTTCAAAATAACCCTTTACAATGTAAATACTTTCGGCATTTTCAAGCTCTCCTAAGGCTTGTTTGAAATTTTGACTTTTGATGATTTTAGCTACTTCAAGGGCGTTAAGATGATATTTACTAAGCTTTACCGGGTCAAGTTCTATGCGAATTTGAGGCTTTAAAAAGCCAATTTGCTCGATATTTCCCACACCTGCAACCCTTTGCAAAAAAGGCTTGATTTTTTCATCAACGCTTCGCATTAAATGCAAACTATCCTCATTTAAGGCACGGACAAAAAGGCTTATGGACGCACCAGAATCAGAAGGCACTTTTTCGATTTTTGGTTTCACGGGCAAACTTAAAGCCCCGATTTTATCACGCACATCATTAGCAGCGATTTCTAAATTTTTACTCAATTCAAATTCAATCACCGTTACGCTAAAATTATCAAAAGAGCTTGAATTTATCGTCTTAATGCCGTCAATTTCGCTCAAAGCGTTTTCTATTTCTTTGGTGATTTTACTTTCCACGAAGTTTAAATCCCCATTGACTACGCTTGTAACCTTTATCAAAGGAATGCTCACACTAGGATACAAATTCACAGGCATAGTAAAGGCAGAGATAAAGCCAAAAATGATGAGTCCTAGAAAAAACATTAGTATGGTTACGGGGCGATTTATGGCAAGTTTATACATATTTAATCAGCCTCGATAAAACCCTCGCCAAACAGCCCGGGCGTGAGATTGCTCGTGTAAATTTCAGCAAAAATTTTACGCGTTTTAATGTCTATGCTTGGATAGACAAGCGAAATTTTAGCCCTTTGTTCTTTGCCGTTTATGGTGTAGCGATACATTTGCCCCACCTTGACTTTGTCTTTAAATTTCTCATCAAAGCTGATTAAAAGCTTAACTTCTGGGTAAGAAAATATCTCCATAACCACTTGCTGCACGGGGGCAACGCCTTGTGCTAAATCGATAAATTTGCCAGAAACGATTGCATCATAAGGAGCGCGTAAATTTTTCTTTTCCAAAGCGTCCTCGTAACGCTCGATATTTACCTTTGCTTTGGCAAGATTAAGCTCGGCTTGTTTGAAATTAGCCTGTATATCCTCAAAGCTTTGCTTGTCGATGACATTTTGCACCTGCTTGAATTTATCCATTTTGCTTTTGGCGTTGTTGAAGGCAATTTGTGCGAGGGCGTATTCGTTTTTAGCGTTTTTAAGCCCGATGAGTTCGCTTGAATTATTTAAAACGATGAGTATGTCGCCTTTTTTGACTTTTTGCGAAACACTAGCTTTGATTTCTTTGACTATGCCGCCTACTTCAAAGGCGAGTTTGCTTTGATTTATCGCATACACATCAAAACTTGCATAAATATCCTCAGCCCAAAGTGTGATTAGGCTTATCATCAGCAAAATGAGCTTTTTCATTGGCTTATCCTTTCTTTTATGTCAATACCTGCGGTAAAATAATACCTTGCCTTAGCGATTTCAAATTCATTTTTTGCAAGTTGCAAATCACTTTCTGCTTTAAATTTACTCTCCAAAGACTGCAAATAATCATTGTAGGAATTTAAACCAGCGGCGTATTTTTTATCCACGCTTTCAAAGGCAAGACTTGCTGCCTCACTAGCTAGGGTTAAAGCCTGAATTTGCTCTCCTAAAACATTAAGTTCTTTTTGCAAATAAACAAGTTCAAGCTTGTTTTTGCGTTCGGTATAATTTGCGTTTAAATTTTGAATTTGCACTTCAAGCCTTTGACTTTCCACCTTTGCACTTGTGGAGAAAAAATCAAAAATTTTCCACTCAAAAGCGATGATGAATTGGTTATTAAAGGCTTTTTCTTTAAAATATTTATCCATAAAATTCCCGCTCATTGAGGCAAAGAGTGGCGGAAAATCTATGCCGTAGCGGTTTTTGTAAAGCCCCATTGTATCTTGGATAAAAAATTGAGGCAAATACTCAGCCTTTGCCGCTTCAAGCTTTGTTTTAGCTATGTTTGCTTGTTCTTTGGCGATGAGCGTGTCTAAATTCTCGCCACTTTGATAAGAAATGTCTGCGAGTTTTGCCTCACCTTGTGGGATAAATGACTTTGTGCTTAATTCTTCTAAATTCTTTTCTATTTCTATGAGTTTGAGTTTGTTTTTATGCAGTTCAAGGCTGGTGAGGTGGTATTTTGCACGCACACTTTCAAGGGCGTCCTTTGCGGCAAGTCCGGCTTTGTAAAATTCTTCAAGTCTAGCAAGGGTGTTTTTAAGATAAAGTTCTTTTTGCTCGCTTGCCTTGATGAGACTTTGCATACTTTGATAGTTAAAATACAGCGTTGCCGCACTTAAAGCAAGATAATTTTTGCTTTGTTCCTTGGCAAGACTTGCGAGTTTTTGATTTGAATTTAAAGCTTTTAAAGTCGCTTCCCTTTTGCCCCCATCATAAAGTAAAAATTTAAGGCTTAATTTAGCAAAAAGGCTATTTTTAGGCTCGGTGAGAAAATTATCAAAGCTGTGATTGGCATAGCCGCCTTGAAAGCTTAATTGAGGCAGATACGCCCTTGAAACGCTCTTTCTTTCGCTCATAGCCTTAAAATGCGTGAGTTCTTTGATGAGGTATTCTTCATTTTTAAGGCTTAAATCAATGAGTTGGCTCAAATTTGACGCAAAAGA
>CAZSMF010000031.1:0-20395 GCA_964607975.1 uncultured Campylobacter sp.
AGAAAAATATTGCTTAAAAGTGATAAGCAAAATGCGTTCCAAAATGGGTTTATGGTTTTTTGTAATTTGCCCTTTGCCAATCAAAACTATCATAAATTTGTAGAATTTTCTTTTCATCAAGCAAGGCTGAGTCAATGCGAGTGCCAACGAGGCGGCTTTGTTTGATTTCGTTGAGGGTGAAAGCGGTTTTTAAGGATTTTTCAAGATTGATATGGCGAGAATTTTTTATCGTTGGGAAATGATGGGATTGAAGTTCTGTGTAGATAAAATTGCGTCCGCGTAAATTTGGATTTTCATAATGTCCTTTGTTGCTAGAATAATAAATGTGGTTGATATTTTCTACAAAATGCCCTGTAAAATAAAAATTTTTATTACACAACATCCACTGGTCGTGTCCTTTGTCTAAAAAATTCTCTGAAAAATCTTGTCCTTGTGCGGTGTGTTCTTTAAGTTTGCATACAAATACCTCTTTATCTTTGATGAGTAAATGAATGTTTGCAAGACAAAGCATATCGTTAAGAGAATGAGGCAGGTAAAATGCCTTGTAAAGCTTTTTGGCATCAAAGATATGGTCGCAGTCTATTTTAACAAGCCATTCGTTTTTAGGGATAAAGCTTAAAGCAAAATTGCAATACGCAAAAAACTGATTTTCCTCACTCTGTGGATTTTGAATTTGCACTTTATGAGGGTATTTTGCGGGGATAAAGCTAGGATACTTCGCACAAAATTCTAAAATAATTTCCTCGCTGCCGTCCGTGCAGTCATTGTAAGCGATTACGCCTCGTTGAATGGCTGGTAATATGCTTTGCAAACAAGCTTTTAGGGTAATGGCTTCGTTACAAACACGAATGAAAGCCCAAGGATTAAGCGGGGATTTGGGATTTTTGGAGTTTTTGTCAAAGTCAAAATAGCCTTTGTGAGTTTTATAAGCCCCCCCCCCCTGTTGCTATTTTTGCATTTTGAGCGATGAAATACTCATTATCAACGCTGTTAATTTGGGCTAAAACCTTTTTGGGTAGGTGGTTATCAACTTCGCTAATAAAAATGGTGCGAATAGGGTTGCAATACTTTTTATACAAGGCGTTTCGTGTGCTTTTTCGCTTTTCTTGGTTGCGGATAAGATTACACGACATTCTTATGATAAATCTTAAACTATGATAACTTAACATTCTTTTGTAGTATTTAAGGCATTGAAGCATTGTTTTTCCTTTGCATTGATGAGCGTTATTATAGCCAAAAAAGATAAATTTGTTTTATCGTTTGAAAGAAATTAACTTTGGAATAAAAGTAGAAAAACAAAGTCCGCAATGAGCTACTTTCCCCTTGCCAGTAAGGCGTAGTATCATCACCCACGATGTGCTTAGCTTCTTGGTTCGAGATGGAGCAAGGCGTTTCCACATCTGTATAATCACGGACATTGTTATTTAAGTATTCTAAGCTTGAAAAATTATTTGTTTTGGCTTTTCAAATCACATTCAAGACTTAAAATACTTAAAAAACAATGTCTTGTTAAGAGTTGCAAATTTTAAAGCAATTTAACCCATTAAGACTGCATAAATCTTAACAAGGAAGTGATGCTTATAAATAAGCCAAACGCCCTATTAGTACTGGTCAGCTAAAAGACTTTCATCTCTTACACACCCAGCCTATCAAAGTGCTAGTCTAGCACAGAGCTTAGAGAAGATTCATCTTAGAGTTGGCTTCACGCTTAGATGCTTTCAGCGTTTATCCTTTCCAAACTTAGCTACGCTGCGATGCTCTTGGCAGAACAACAGCTACACCAGTGGTTTGTTCAACCCGGTCCTCTCGTACTAGGGTCAAATCTCTTCAATCTTCTTACGCCCACGGCAGATAGGGACCGAACTGTCTCACGACGTTCTGAACCCAGCTCGCGTACCGCTTTAAATGGCGAACAGCCATACCCTTGGGACCTGCTCCAGCCCCAGGATGCGATGAGCCGACATCGAGGTGCCAAACCTCCCCGTCGATGTGAACTCTTGGGGGAAATCAGCCTGTTATCCCCGGGGTACCTTTTATCCTTTGAGCGATGGCCCTTCCACACAGAACCACCGGATCACTAAGACCGACTTTCGTCTCTGCTCGACTTGTATGTCTTGCAGTTAAGCTGGCTTATACCTTTATACTCTGCTTGCGATTTCCAACCGCAATGAGCCAACCTTTGTAAGCCTCCGTTATTATTTGGGAGGCGACCGCCCCAGTCAAACTACCCACCAGACATTGTCCTAACTGAGGATAACTCAGCCTAGTTAGCTACCCAAATAAGAAAGAGTGGTATCTCAACGATGACTCATATAAAACTAGCGTCTTATACTCAAAGTCTCCCACCTATCCTGCACATTCTTATCCAAGCAGCAGTGTCAAGCTATAGTAAAGGTCCACGGGGTCTTTCCGTCTTGCCGCGGGTAGGAGGAATTTTCACCTCCACTACAATTTCACTGGATCCCTCTTTGAGACAGCTCCCATCTCGTTACGCCATTCATGCAGGTCGGTATTTAACCGACAAGGAATTTCGCTACCTTAGGACCGTTATAGTTACGGCCGCCGTTTACTCGGGCTTCGATCAAGAGCTTTGCTAATGCTAACCCCATCAATTAACCTTCGAGCACCGGGCAGGCGTCACACCCTATACATCCTCTTACGAGTTAGCAGAGTGCTGTGTTTTTGGTAAACAGTCGGGAGGGACTCTTTGTTGTAAATTTCCTCGCTTTCGAAGTAAATTCTAATACGAGGCGAATCACACCTTATACCGAAGATACGGTGCTATTTTGCAGAGTTCCTTAAAGAGAGTTCTTCCACGCGCCTTAGAATACTCATCCCACCCACCTGTGTCGGTTTACGGTACGGGCAACATTAACTAAACTTAGAAACTTTTCTTGGCTCGACAGCATCAGGGGTTCTTCTATCCATCCGAAGACTTCAAAAAGCCTGTTCAGCTCTCGGTGTATTCTTACACGGATTTGCCTATGTAAGCACCTACAACCTTAGACTAGCACTTCCATCCGCTAGCCCCCCTAGCTCTAAGCGTCCTTCCATCGCACATTAATGTTGGTATAGGAATATTAACCTATTTTCCATCGCATACCCCTTTCGGACTTTGCTTAGGACCCGACTAACCCTACGATGACGAGCATCGCGTAGGAAACCTTGGGTTTGCGGCGAAGGGGATTCTCACCCCTTTTATCGCTACTCATGCCTGCATGCTCACTTCTATCCGCTCCAGCACTTCTTGCCGATATACCTTCAACGCAAATAGAACGCTCTCCTACCACTGTGCAAAGCACAGTCTACAGCTTCGGTACTTACTTTAGCCCCGTTATATTTTCCGCGCAAAATCACTAGACCAGTGAGCTATTACGCTTTCTTTAAAGGATGGCTGCTTCTAAGCCAACCTCCTGGTTGTTTAAGTAACTTCACATCGTTTTCCACTCAAGTAAGATTTTGGGACCTTAACTGGTAGTCTGGGTTGTTTCCCTCTCGACGACGGATTTTATCACTCGCCGCCTGACTGCTGTGATACCATTAAAGGTATTCGGAGTTTGATAGGGTTTGGTACATTGGTGTATGCCCTAGCCCATTCAGTGCTCTACCCCCTTTAATTACTTCACAACGCTATACCTAAATATATTTCGGAGAGAACCAGCTATCACGAAGTTTGATTAGCCTTTCACCCCTATCCACAAGTCATCCCGGGGCTTTTCAACGCCTATGGGTTCGTTCCTCCACTAGCTCTTACACTAGCTTCAAACTGCTCATGGATAGATCACTTCGTTTCGGGTCTGCAGCATCTGACTTATTCGCCCTATTCAGACTTGCTTTCGCTACGGCTTCGCGTTTGCTTAACCTTGCCAGACACCACAACTCGCAGGCTCATTATGCAAAAGGCAGTCCATCACACCAGCTTACGCTATGGTGCTCTGAATGATTGTAAGCAAATGGTTTCAGGTTCTATTTCACTCCGCTCACCGCGGTTCTTTTCACCTTTCCCTCACGGTACTTGTGCACTATCGGTGTAATAGTAGTATTTAGGGTTGGAGAGTGGTCTCCCCGGCTTCAGACAGGATTTCGCGTGTCCCGCCCTACTCAGGATACTGCTAGCTAAAACTCGGTTTTCGCATACGGGACTATCACCCTCTGTGATTATCCTTTCCAGAATATTCTGCTAACCTCATTTATTGCACGATGCAGTCCTACAACCCCTAGTGCAAGCACTAGGTTTGCCCTCTTGCGCGTTCGCTCGCCGCTACTAACGCAATCTCTATTGATTTCTTTTCCTGAGGGTACTAAGATGTTTCAATTCCCCTCGTTCGCTCCATTTATGGTAGTGCATATCTCTATGCACTGGGTTGCCCCATTCGGAAATCTACGGCTCAAAACTTCTTGACAGCTCCCCGTAGCTTATCGCAGTCTAGTGCGTCCTTCATCGCCTCTATTACCCAAGGCATCCACCATTCGCTCTTTGTAGCTTATACCTTTAAAATCTGTTTTTGTAAAACAAATAACACAATGTTTGGCTTTAAATTTACTTAAAGCCTTAGCCATTTAATGTTCGTTGATTCTAAAACGCATCACTTCCTTGTTAAAATTTATGATGAAAATTCTTTGCATTCAAGACGGAAAGCATTCAACGCCGCAAGGCTATGAAACTTTTAGCAAAGCTAAAAATGCTTGAATTTCATCTTTTAACAAGTTCAGTAAAATTGTTTTTAAAACTTGCTTGTGACTCTTAACAATAATAATTTAAAGAACACAAATTCAGCAAAAGCCAAATTTGTTTAGGTTTGAAAAACCTAATATAAAAGAAAGGCTGAATTTAAGATAAATTTTTTGCCAAAATTCACACTTTTCTCTTATATTAGGTTTTGAATTTTCAAATCTCATAGGATTGATAAAACAAGTGGTGGGCCTAGGGGGACTTGAACCTCCGACCTCACCCTTATCAGGGGTGCACTCTAACCAGCTGAGCTATAGGCCCTTTATGGTGGAGAATAGCGGGATCGAACCGCTGACCTCCTGCGTGCAAAACAGGCGCTCTCCCAGCTGAGCTAATTCCCCATAAAACAAACTCAACTTAATTTATTTCGCACGCAGCTTATCAAACAAAGCAGGCGTTTCTCAGCTGAGCTAAATTTCCTTTATCAATCTTTGAAATCTAAACAAGGACGGATTGAGTCTAAAATTGACTGATGGTTGTGAGACTCATCAGTATGTACTCTAGAAAGGAGGTGATCCAACCGCAGGTTCTCCTACGGTTACCTTGTTACGACTTCACCCCAGTCGCTGATTCCACTGTGGGCGGTAGCTAGTCTAGCATTCCGACTTCGAGTGAAATCAACTCCCATGGTGTGACGGGCGGTGAGTACAAGACCCGGGAACGTATTCACCGCAACATGGCTGATTTGCGATTACTAGCGATTCCGACTTCACGCTCTCGAGTTGCAGAGAACGATCCGAACTGGGACATATTTTATAGATTTGCTCCACCTCGCGGTATTGCGTCTCATTGTATATGCCATTGTAGCACGTGTGTCGCCCCGGACATAAGGGCCATGATGACTTGACATCGTCCCCACCTTCCTCCTCCTTACGAAGGCAGTCTCCTTAGAGTGCTCGACCGAATCGTTAGCAACTAAGGACGAGGGTTGCGCTCGTTGCGGGACTTAACCCAACATCTCACGACACGAGCTGACGACAGCCGTGCAGCACCTGTCTCAACATTCTAGCAAGCTAGCACTCCTGTATCTCTACAAAATCTGTTGGATATCAAGTCCGGGTAAGGTTCTTCGCGTATCTTCGAATTAAACCACATGCTCCACCGCTTGTGCGGGTCCCCGTCTATTCCTTTGAGTTTTAATCTTGCGACCGTACTCCCCAGGCGGTATGCTTAATGCGTTAGCTGCATTACTGAGATGACTAGCACCCCAACAACTAGCATACATCGTTTAGGGCGTGGACTACCAGGGTATCTAATCCTGTTTGCTCCCCACGCTTTCGCGCATTAGCGTCAGTTAAGTTCCAGCAGATCGCCTTCGCAATGGGTATTCTTGGTGATATCTACGGATTTTACCCCTACACCACCAATTCCATCTGCCTCTCCCCCACTCTAGATTATCAGTTTCCCAAGCAGTTTAGAAGTTAAGCTCCTAGATTTCACAAGAGACTTGATAATCCGCCTACGCGCCCTTTACGCCCAGTGATTCCGAGTAACGCTTGCACCCTCCGTATTACCGCGGCTGCTGGCACGGAGTTAGCCGGTGCTTATTCCTTTGGTACCGTCAAAATTCTTCCCAAAGAAAAGGAGTTTACGCTCCGAAAAGTGTCATCCTCCACGCGGCGTTGCTGCGTCAGGCTTTCGCCCATTGCGCAATATTCCCTACTGCTGCCTCCCGTAGGAGTTTGGACCGTGTCTCAGTTCCAATGTGACTGATCATCCTCTCAGACCAGTTAAGCGTCATAGCCTTGGTAAGCCATTACCTCACCAACTAGCTGATACTATATAGTCTCATCTCGCACCGAAAAACTTTCCCACCATAACTTATGTTAGGGCGGAGTATGGGGTATTAGCACTCATTTCTAAGTGTTGTCCCCCAGTGCGAGGCAGATTAACTATACCTTACTCACCCGTGCGCCACTAATCCACTTCTAGCAAGCTAAAAGCTTCATCGTTCGACTTGCATGTATTAGGCACGCCGCCAGCGTTCACTCTGAGCCAGGATCAAACTCTCCATAAAATTGAAGTGTTTAATCTTTTTCATCAAAGAAAAAGTGTTGATAAAATTCACATCAAAAGACATAAATTTTAATCTGGCTCAATCGATCACTTATTTAGATTTCAAAGATTGACTAAAAGATTTGAAAAAATTGACAATAATACATTAAAGAACAAAAACTTAAAAATAACAATGTTTAAAGCCATTGTTTTGGATTTAAGCTCGTTTTGCATCTGAAAACGAAGTGTGATTATATACCAAGTAAGCTTAAAAAAAGCTAAAAGATAAAAGGAAAATTACAAATTTTGTAAAAAAATTTGTAATTTTTTTTGAGCGAAAGAAAATCTCTCGTCAAAGTGTGTTTATTCCACTACTATATCGTTTTTGATACCTTCAAAAATCTTAGAGCCTATGCCTTTGACTTTCTTAATATCCTCTATGGAAGTGAAATTTTGGTCTTTGCGGTAGTCGATAATAGCCTGAGCCTTGCTCTCTCCTACACCTTTAAGAGCTTTTAGCTCATCAATATTAGCGGTGTTGATATTAACCGCACCCCACAAAAACCCTGCGAAAACGCATAGTAAGACAAAAAGTTTTTTCATCTTTTTTCCTTTCAAGTTAAATTTAAAAGAAAAGTATCTCAAAATAAACTTAAATTCAGCTTATTTTGCGAAATTTTTGTGTAAATTTAAGCAAATTTTTTATTTTTCCGTGCTAAATGGTAATTTTTTGCGAATTTTAAAGCTTGTTTTTAAGCCCTTTTTGTGATTTATAAAATAAGATTAAAGCCTAAATTTAAATGTTTGCAAGTATTTTTTCTACGATTTGACGAGGATTAGCGGCTTTATAAATGGGGCGTCCAACGACTATGAAATCGCTTTTGTTTGCCTTTGCCGTGCTTAAATCCGCCACCCTTGCTTGGTCGTCTTTGTTTTCGTTAAATGGACGAATGGCTGGGGTAAGCGTTAGAAAATCGCTCTTTGTGGCTTTTTTTATGGCAAGGCTTTCAAATACCGAGCAAACCATTCCGTCAAGCCCACTTAAATACGCCATTTGCGAAAATGAAAGCACCGCTTTTTCAATGCTTTGCTGATAAATATCAAAAAAACTTTCCTCATCAAAGCTTGTTAGTGCGGACACTCCTAGCACCAAAGGACGATTTTTAAGGGCATTTAGCCTATCCATCACCTCATTCATCGCTTTTTTACCAGCACTTGCGTGTAAATTTATCATATCAACGCCTAATTTAGCAAGTTCCTCGCAAGTATCTGCCATAGTATTAGGAATGTCATAAATTTTTAAATCCAAAAAAATCTTAAAATCATCAATGCCTTTAAGAGCCTCCAAAAGCCTTGCTCCGTCCCTTAAATACGAGCGAAGTCCTATTTTAACCCATATATCAAGCCCTTTAAGCGTTTTGGCTAAATCCAAACACTCATCTTTGCAGGACATATCAAAGGCTACGCAAAGTTTCATAGTGTGCCTTTGAGTGCGTCAAGCACGGCGTTGATGAATTTTGAGGAATTATCATTGGCTAATTCTTTGGCAAGTTCTATGGCTTCGTTGATGATAATGGCTTTGTCCGTATCGCTGAATAAAAATTCAAAAGCACTCAGCCTTAAAATAGCCTTCTCAACTTGGCTTACCTTATTTGCCTCCTTGATAAAAGGGGCAATTTGCTCATCAATTTGGCTTAAATTCGCACAAACACCATTATAAAGCCCTATGGCAAAGGCTTTTTGCTCGTTGCGAACCTTTTTTTGCTCTAAAAATTCATTCACACTTTCATCATTTTGAGCGTTAAATTCATTAGCGTAAAGCAAGGCGACTACACTTTGCCTTGCTTGGTGTCTTGTCGCCATTTCAAGCCTTTAAGACATTTTTGAGGCTTAAAATTTCAATCAAACTCACCATAGCTTCAAAGCCTTTATTACCAGCTTTTGAACCAGCTCTTTCTATGGCTTGTTCTATGGTATCAGTAGTTAGCACTCCAAAGCTTACGGGAATGTCGTGCTGTAAGCTTACATTGGCTATACCTTTGGTTGTTTCGGCACTCACATAATCAAAATGTGGCGTAGCCCCCCTTATAACAGCACCAACGCAACAAATCGCATCAAATTTCTTGCTTTCAATCGCCCTTTTTAGCACAAAAGGTATCTCAAAAGCACCCGGCACTAAAATAAGAGCCAAGTTTTTCTCATCGCCGCCGTGCCTTAAAAAAGCGTCCTTTGCACCCTCAGTCAAGCGGTCTGTGATGATGTGATTAAAACGCGAATTGATAATGGCGATTTTTTCCTTGCCTGTGAGGGCGAGTTTTCCTTCGATAATTGTCATTGTCTTTCCTTTTTAAAATGTTTTTTTAAATTCTAACTCAAATTTTCATCAATTCAGCAAATTCAGTCTAAGCCCATTTTTTTTTGAGCTTGTATGCCCATTATATTTAAAGCTGTTTTTATACTCAAAGCCACAACGGCAAAGAGTTTAAGCAAACTATCCTCATTTGCACTGCCTATGACTTTATTTTCGCTGTAAAATTTATGAAAAGTAGAGGCTAAATTTTTTAAATAATCACTTAGCTTTTGCAAAGCCCTTTCCTCAAAGGCACTTTGTAAAACGCTCTTTAAATTCAAGCTTTCAAAAAGCAAATTCGCTCCCTCATCACTAAGCTTTTCACAATCAGCATTCAAAACCTCATCAAAGCCTTTATTTGCCTTGGCAAAGACTTGATAAATTCGTGCGTGAGCGTAGTTGATGTAAAATACCGGATTTGAACTATCCTGCTTTTTAAGGGCATCAATGTCAAATTCCAAATGCGTGTCGCATTTTTTGCTTAAAAAGATGAAACGCAAAGCATCACTTCCTATTTCATCTAAAATTTCGTCCATTAAAATGAAATTCCCAGCCCTCTTACTCATCTTGTAAGGTTTACCATTTTCCAATAAAGAAACCATTTGAGCGAGTATAATTTCAAGCTTTGAGCTGTCAAAACCCAAAAATTGCAAAGCCGCTTTCACCCTAGCAATGTAGCCGTGGTGGTCTGCTCCCCAAATATTGATACATTTATCGTAATTTCTTTTCATTTTATCGGCGTGATAGACTATGTCTGCTGCAAGGTAGGAGTGTTCGTTTTTTTCATTGACGATAACCCTGTCCTTTTCATCGCCTTTAAGAGAACTTGCAAGCCAAATTTTCCCCTCTTTTTCATACACCCCACCCTTTTGTTGAAGGCTGTTTAAAATGCTGTCAAGCTCTGCGTAATAGCTTGTTTCGCTCACAAAATTTTCAATCTCAACCCTTGCCTTTTGCAAATCCTGCTTAATCACTTCAAGCATTTTATCTTTCGCCCAAAGAGCAAGTTTTGAAAGATTTGCCTCATTAAAAAAATCTGGTTTAAATTCATCAAAGGCAAGTTTGGCTAAATCGATGATATAATCGCCCTTGTAGTATTCATCAGGGTAAATGACTTCTTCTTTTAAGTAATGCTGCCTCACAGCTAAAAACACAGATAGCCCTAAAAGCTTGATTTGCTTGCCCGCATCGTTAATGTAATACTCAGTATCAAAGCAATAGCCCAAATGTCTGCCAAGTCGAACAAGAGTATCGCCAAAAATCGCCCCTCTGGCGTGTCCTATGTGAAGCGGTCCTGTGGGATTTGCACTCACAAATTCAAGCAAAAATCTCATTTTTTTAGGCTCGTCTTTGCCAAAGTCATTTGGATTTTGCAAAGCTTTTGTGGCTAGGGCGTTAAGAAAGCTTTTTGAAAGCTTGAAATTCACATAGCCATTCACAGCCTCAACGGCTTGAAAGCAAGAATGAGCTTTAAATTTATCAGCAAGTTGCTGGGCTATTTGCACCGGGGAACATTTAAGCTCTTTGGCAAGTGTGAAAGCAAGAGGACAAGCAAAATGAGCTAAATTCTTATCTTTTGGACTTTCTAAAACAAAATCCCTTGCCAAAATTTTATAAATTTCATCGTAAATTTGTTGTTTCAAGGCTTTTTAGGCTTTCTTTTCTTCTTTAATGTCGTTTGCCTCAAAGCCTTTGTTTTCAGCCTTTTCCTCTAATTTACCCGTTTCTTTAATGTCAGCTTCCTCAGAACTCATCTCACTTTTAAAGGTTTTAATGCCCTTGCCTAAACCTTTGGCAAGCTCGGGTATTTTTTTCGCTCCAAAAAGTAAGACTATGATGAGTAAGATTATCAGCCATTGTCCCGGTCCTATCGAACTTAAACCCATTTTATTCTCCTTCTTTCCAAATTTGCAAAATTTCCTCAACATTATAGCGTGAAATTTTTAATTTTTGTGCCATAAAAATACTTTTTAATTGTTCATAAGAACGATTTAAATCCTCGTTGATGATGAGATAATCATACTCATTTAGGGCTTTCATCTCATTTTTTGCATTATTTAATCTTTTTTCTATGTCATCATTAGCATTTCTTGATAAAAGGCGATTTTTAAGCTCTTTGGCGTTTTTACTTGTGATGAAAATGCTAGTAATAAAGCCTTTAAGCTTATCACGCACTAAATGAAAGCCCTGCACATCAATGTCAAATATGACTATTTTTCCATTTTTCAAGGCTTCATAAGCCTCATCAGCCCTCGTGCCATAATAATGACTATGCACGAAGGCATATTCTAAAAACATACCCTTTTCAATACCCTTTTTAAAGTCATCTTCACTAATAAAATGATAATCCACGCCGTCAATCTCACCATTTCGAGGCTTTCTTGTCGTGCAAGATACCGAAAAATAAAGCTCATCTTTAAATTCACGCGTGAGTTTGGCTAAAAGCGTGGATTTACCAGCCCCACTCGGTCCTGAGATGACTAAAACATAAGCTTTCAAGCTTTTTCCTCATCAAATTTAATGTTAATGTCAATGTGCATATTCATACCCTTTAAAGCCGCTTTTAAGGCTTCATCTTTAATGCTTGAAGTGATAGCCCCGCTTATGCCACGGCTTAACTCATCGATAAGCTTTGCTGAGTTTTGGCTATCTTGCGGAGCTTGTTTTGAAGGAGTTTGAGTAGGCTTAATTTCTGCGATTTTTTCTCCCAAAGCAATTTGCAACTCCTCCTCACTCAATCCTTGCAAATCGGCAAAATTTTCATTCAAAGGCTCAGCACTATCCATAGCATTTAAAGCCGCAAGTTGCTCTTTTACCATATCTTGCGTGCTTTGAACCTTTGGCTCATCGACTAAAACAGGGCGAATTTCATCAGCCTCAATGCTTTCCTCCTCGTGCTGCCCTAAAAATTGTGCGTTTTGCGGCAAATCATCAAAGCTGATTTTTTCCTCTTTTTTCTCCTCAATGCTGAAAGGCTTTTCATTAAGTGGCTGCAAAAAGTCCGCATTTTCCAAGTCTAGTTCAAGCTTTGACTTGCCCTTATCGCTTTCTTGGCTCTCATCAATAGCCTGTGCGAAGTTTTCCTCCGCCTCTTGTGCGGTGCTTTCATCACCTTGTGCCTCATCTTGCTTTAAATTTTCATCTTTTTCCTCTGCGTTTAAATTTTCGCTGCTTTGCTCTGCGTTTGCATTTTCATCATTTAAACTTAAATCCTGCTCTGCTTCATTTACTTCTTTTAGCTCACTTAAATCCTCTATCAAAGCAGGAGCGTCATTTTGAGGCGTTTCATTTGAATTTTCTTGTGAATTGGA
Organism: uncultured Campylobacter sp.; assembly: GCA_964607975.1. Classification (GTDB taxonomy): domain Bacteria; phylum Campylobacterota; class Campylobacteria; order Campylobacterales; family Campylobacteraceae; genus Campylobacter_D. The sequence goes on from CAZSMF010000031.1 coordinate 12,389, forward strand.
AAAGTCTAAATTTTGACTTGTTTCTTGGGAGCTTTCATTGGAATTTAACGCGTCAAGCACTTGACTTGGTGCTATTTCTTGTGTTGGCTCATTGGCTGCCTCGCTTGGCTTTTCTTGCATTTGCGGCTCTGCTTGACTTGGCTTTTCATCATCAAAGGCTTGGCTTGGCGTTATTGGTTCGAGAACTTCATCAAGGGCTTCATTTGGCTTTTCATCAAGCACTTGATTTACATTTTCATCTTGTTTTAAAGCCTCATCATCTAAATTTAAAGCCTCAATCGTTGCTTTGCTGCTTTCCTCATCAAGCCCCATTATTTCAGCTATTTCTTTACTATCAAATTCAAGCGGTTCATCTTCAAGGGCTGATTGTTTATTTTCATCTTGTTTTACTTCCTCATTTTGCGTTGTTTCAAGGCTTGGTAGAGGAATTTGTGCAAACTCAATAGGCTCTAAACTCATCTCATCTGGTGCAGGGTTTTCCTCATTTTCGCTAGAATTTTCTTGCGTTGGTGAGGCTTCATCATTTTGATTTGAATTTAACTCCTCTAAATTCACACTCTCTTGCGTTTCATCATCAATTTGTGGGCTGGAAAGTTCTAAATTTTGGCTTGTTTCTTGGGAATTTTCATTGGAATTTGGCTTTTCATCAAAATTTTGCATTAAATCATCAATTTGCAACTCTTGGGCTGAATCTTTTGTATGCTCTAAATTCAGCTTTTCATCGGCATTTTCCTCACTAATGTCTTGCAGGTAAATATTATTATCCTCTTGCACAGGCTCTTGCGGGGTGTCAAAGCTTAAAGAATCTAAATCAAGTGGCGTATCATCGTTAATACTTGCTTCTTGGGCTTGTGGGCTTTCTTGTGAAATAGCTTGCTCCTCCTCTCTCATCAAGGCGATTAAATCCGTTGGTAAAAAGGGCTTGTGTAAGATTTTTCTTGCACTTTGAGTATTGGTTTCGCCCGAGCTTATGCAAATGAGCCTTTCGCATTTGCTTTCTAAATCCTGCAAATTCGCCTCTACGCTATCATCAATGACAATGACATCATATTGAGGCAAATTATCTACATACTGCGTTTGCTCCTCAAATTCATACTCTAATTTCTCAGCACTCAAACGCACGAGCTTTGAGATGACGGGGTTTTTGTTTAAAAGTAAAATTTTCATCGCCTTTTCCTTAAAAATTTATCGTTATTGTAAGATATTTTAAATTATTAAATGCTTATATGAAAAATAAAGTTTGCATATTTGATAAAACTTTTGCTACAAGGTCCTTAAAATATTCAAGCATAATCGCCAAAGTCGCGATTAAAACGACAAAGGCAAGGGCTATTTTCATAGGATAGCCCACCACCAAAAGGTTAAATTGAGGCATAGTCTTCATCAAAAGCCCAAAAATCAAATCCGCTAATAAATTGATAGCCAAAACAGGAAAAGCCATACTAAAACCGATGAGAAAGACATTAAACATCGCCAAATTCAAATAACGCAAAAAATTTTCTTTCAAATAAAACTCGCCCAAAACGATATAATCAAGCGAATGGCTCAAAAACATTAAGGTTAAATGATGCCCGTCAAATGCTAAAAACACAATCAAAGCCATAAGGCTTAAAATTTGAGAAGTGATAGGCACGCTTGCTCCCGTGCTTGGATCCATAACATTTGCCATAGTAAAGCCCATAGTAAAGGCTATTTTTTCACCAGCCATTTGAATAATGGTAAAAACGAGGGTTAAGCAAAGCCCGGCTATCATTCCAAACAGCACCTCGCTTAAAAGTTGCAAAATGAAAAAAGTGTTGTATTGTGGGGTGTCAAACTTTGCCAAAGGGAACAAAAACATAGTCAAAAACAAAGCCAAAGTCGCTTTAATCACCTCAGGAATATTAGTGTGCGAAAAAAAGGGAAAAAAGACGAAAAGCCCACCCACTCTGGCAAATAAAAGCATAAATTTCGCCACATTGGCATCGCCTAAATAATTAACGAATTCCATCGGTGTAAATTTTATAACTTTTATCGCACATTGTCGCAAGGGTGTTATCGTGCGTTACAAAGACTAATACAGCGTCATTTTCTTTGACATAGCTTTTCAAAATGTCAATGACATTTTTAGCGTTTTCAAAGTCCAAATTTCCAGTAGCCTCATCAGCAAAAATAATCTTTGGCTTTTTGCAAAGCACGCGAGCAATGCTCACTCTTTGCTGCTGCCCTCCGCTTAATTTGCCAATTTTCTGCCCCAAAAGCTCATAAATTCCAAGTCTATGAAGTAAATTTTCATCAATTTCCTTGCCCGATAAAACAGAAGCAAGTTCGATATTTTCTAAGGCTGAAAAGCCCTTGAAAAGATAGTGCATTTGAAAGATAATGCCAAAAAAATACCGCCTTATCCTTAATCTCTCATTTTCGCTCAAAGCGTATAAGTCTTTATTTTGCACGAAAACCTTGCCTTGCTTTGGCTTTAAAAGGCTTGAAAGTATGTGTAGTAGGGTTGATTTACCGCAACCACTGCTACCTTGTATGGCTATGCAGTCGCGTTCGTTAAGTTCTAAATTCAAATTTTCAAAGAGCGGGTAATCAAAGCTATGACTTAAATTCTCCGCTCTTAAAAGTGCCATTTTAGCTCATTTGTGCGGCAACTTCGGCAGCAAAGTCTTCGGTTTTTTTCTCCAAGCCCTCGCCCACTTCAAAGCGGATAAACTCGACTATTTCAAAATCACCACCGAATTCTTTTTGCTTTTCTTTAAGCACTTGTTCTATGGTTTTTTTATCGTCCATCACAAAAAATTGCCCCATTAAAGTCAATTTGCTATCAAGCTGTGAATTTTCGGTGATAAAGGCATTGAGTTTGCCCGGGATAATATTTGCCCAAATTTTTTCTGGTTTATTTTGGGCTTTAAGCTCGGCTTTAATGTCCTCTTCGGCTTGTTTTAAAATGCTCTCATTAAGCTGTTTGCGACTTGCGTATTTTGGAATTTTATGCTCTGGCTTGTTCGGGTCTTTAAGCCTTCTTCTTTCTTCGTTATCCTTTTCAAGCTCGGCAACTAGGGCTTTGTATTCGCTTTCAACAAAGGCTAAATCCAGATCCTTATAAGAAAGATAGCTTGGCTTCATCGCCGCAATATGCATACAAAGCTGTTTTAAGAAGTCAATGCCCTTTTTAGCCACTTCCTCATTTTCAGCACTAGCCGCTATAATCACACCCACACGCCCATTTGTGTGAATGTATCCGTTTAAAATGCCATTTTTTCCAGCCTTTAAAGTCGCAAACCTACGCACGACAAGGTTTTCACCTATGGTAGCGATTTGCGAATTTAAATACTCCTCGAAGCTCACGCCGTTGATGACACTTGAATGCAGCTCCTCGCTCGTTACAAAGCCCTTGCTTTGAATATGGGCTGTGGTATCTTGCGTGAGTTTGATGAATTGTTCGTTTTTGGCGACAAAGTCTGTTTCTGAGTTGATTTCGCTTAAAGTCGCTGTTTTATAATCATCGCTGATTTTAACGCTGACTAAACCCTCAGCAGCTAGTCTATCAGCCTTTTTAGCTGCCTTGCCAAGCCCTTTTTCTCGCAAATACTGCACGGCTTTTTCAAAATCGCCACCGCATTCTTGAAGGGCATTTTTACAATCCATCATTCCAGCACCAGTGCTTTCACGAAGCTCCTTAACCATTTGTGCGGTAATTTCAGCCATTGTTCTCGTCCTCTTTTAAAAATTCTTTGGTAAATTCATCATCTTCTTCGCTTAATACCTCATCTAAAAGCTCTCGCCTTTCCTCGTTGCTTACTTCCCTTGTATCAGCTAAATCAGCATCTTGTTCTCTTAAATTTTTGCCCTCATTGATAGCCTCAGCCATTTCTTGGCAGAAAAGCTGCACGGAGCGAATGGCATCGTCATTGCCCGGGATTGGGTAAGTAACTAAATCTGGGTCGCAGTTCGTATCAAGTGGTGCGATGACGGGGATTTTAAGGCGATTTGCTTCGGCAACGGCTATTCTTTCTTTCACCGTGTCGATGACAAAAATCATATCTGGTGGGCTTTTAAGATAACGCACACCGCCTAGATAATCAAGCAATTTTTCCTTTTTGCGAGTAAGCATTAAGGCTTCTTTTTTGGTTAAAAGCTTGACAGAGCCGTCTTCTTCCATTTTTTCGATGATTTCAAGCTTACGCACGGATTGTTTTATCGTGCCAAAATTCGTCATCATACCGCCAAGCCAACGATGGCTCACATAAGGCATACCGCATTTTTCAGCATACTCTTTAATCGCCGCTGAGGCTTGTTTTTTCGTGCCGACAAAAAGTATAGTTTTGCCCTCAGCCGCAGCGTCTCGCACTATGTTATAAGTGTAGCGAAAATAACGCAAGGTTTTTTGCAAGTCGATGACATAAATGCCTTTTCTCTCGCCAAAAATGAATTTTTTCATTTTTGGATTCCAGCGTCTGGTTTGATGCCCAAAATGCACACCGCATTCGAGCAAGTCTCTCATTGTAACCATAAATTCTCCTTGTAAATAGCTTTTTTCCTCCGCACCCCTTGACATAAACAAGCTAAAAGGATTGGTGCGTGTGAAATTTTTTAAAGAGTTGATTATAGCAAATTTAAAATTAGTTTTAGCTTATGCGAATATTTTATCTTGTTTAAATTTAAAGCTTTTTTGTCAATGCTTTTAAATTTTGAACGATAAGTTTAGGGAATTTACCCTTGTGATTTTAAAAGATTTTAGCCAAAAATACAAAAATAAACTAAGATAACTCTATCATCATCGTTTGAATAGCCTCTTTCATATCTTTTCGTCCAAAAATGCTTGAAGTGCCTAAAACAAAAATATTTGCTCCCAAATCCTTGTATAATTTGATATTTTCTATACTCATATTGCCATCTACTTCAATCTCTAAATGCTCGGCATTTTTGCCTTTTAAATAAGACATCAAGTTCTTAAAATTTTCATACGATATATCAAGCATTTTACTCCCAGCAAATCCGGGATTTACGGTTAAGAAATTGATACCATCAATATGCCTTAAAATAGGGTCTAAAACAATAAATGGCGTTTTAGGCTTTAAGGCAATAAATAATTTTGACTGATAATCTTTAAGTTGGCTGATAACCTTTTGTATATGATATGTGGATTCATAGTGAATAGACACATTATCATTGCTTGATAAATTTAATTTGGGGATAATTTTATGCGGCTCTTCCACCATTAAATGATAATCAAATGGTAGAGTTGTGCTTCTTTTTAATGTATTACAAAAATCCAAACTCAATCCATAATTATTCACAAAATGCCCATCCATAATATCAATATGAATATAATCTAAAAAATCATTTATAATTTCAATATGATTATTTATGTCTGAAAGGTTTGAACACATTATAGAAGCTGAAAATTTGATTTTTTTACACAAGATACATACCTTTAATCTTAAAATCAGCATTTTTCAAATCAACAAAGGCATTCATTCCATAAGACAAATCAAAACAATGCGTTATCAACCGCTCTAATGGAATTTCATTTAAATGACTCAGTACATATTCATAATCATTTGGATAATAACAATTCCACACGCCTTTTATATTTATTTCCTGTCTTAATAATTTCCAATACATATTTTTATCAAAGCTCATAGCACTTTTTGGATTGCCTACGAGGATAATTTGTCCTTGCGATTTTACATATTTAAGTGTATCTAACACGCTTTCATTTGAGCCAACACACTCAAAACATATATCAAAGTCAGCAATATCGTTTTCTTTAAATACATTTAAAAAGCCTAATGATTTTAAAAAATGTATCTTTTTATCATCTCTCAGCTTAAAATATACATCAGCACCAAGTCGTTTAGCCCAAAAAGCAATGGTAATGCCAATTAGCCCTGAACCTAAAATAAGTATTTTGTCTCCATTGCGGACATTGGCTTTGCAAGTGCTATGCCAAGCCACACAAGCTGGTTCGCATAGTGCGGCAAGTTTATAATCAATATCATCTGAAAATGTCTTTATATTCCATAACGGAACACTTAAATATTCCGCATAACCACCATCACATCTTGAACCAAAATAATTATAATTTTGACATTGTGCGTAAAATCCATTTTTACAAAATTGACACTCAAAGCAAGGTAATAAAGGAAAAACAACAGCCCTCTTTCCCAAATAAACTTTATTGACATTTGCACCTATATCAACGATTTCCCCTGCGATTTCGTGTCCTAAAATAATAGGGTAGTGATACGCACCGCTTACAAATACTCTATCTAAATCACTGCTACAAATTCCACAAGCTTTTATTTTGAGCAAAAGCTCATTATTTTTTATTTTTGGATTGGCTACTTCCATATAATTTAAATCATTTATTGCATTAAGAACTAAGGCTTTCATTATTCGTATAGCTCCTTAAATATGGCTTTTGCCAAATATAAATCCATAATTGTTGTGATTTTGATATTTTTTTCATCACCTAAAAATGTATGAATTTTAATGTTATTTTTGCTGCAAATTTGAGCTGTGCCTGTGATTGATTTTTTTTCATCACTTGTTAGGGCTTTTAAAGCATTATAAATAATTGAAAATTTAAAGCTATCTGGGGCTTGTCCGTGATAAATTTCTTGTCTATTGGGTATGGATAAAACAAGCCCATTATGAGAAATAATCATAGTATCTTTTGCCGGGACAATGGCAACAGTTGCACCAAATTGAGCCGTTTTTGCAACAGCATTTTGCAATAATTCCTCGCTGATAAAGGGTCTTACTGCATCGTGTATAACAACAATGTCATCATCTCTTATGCCATCAAGTTTCAAAGCCTCCAAGGCATTTTCTATGCTATCATTCCTGTCCTCACCGCCATTAACAATTTTTATGTTTTCAAGCAGTTCGTAATTATAAAGGAGTTGTTTTAAATAATCTTTCCAATCGCAATGAATAGCAATATACAAGCGTTTAAACAATTTTGTTTTAATGATATTTTGAATGGTTAAAATGATAATGGGAATGTGGCAGATTTCTAAAAATTGCTTTGGTAAATTCACATCGCCCATTCTTTTGCCGATACCACCAGCAAGGATAATGGCGTAGTTTTTTCTTGATTTTATCATATCAATCCCTTATTGAGTAATTTTTGATATTGCTCAACATGTTCTTCTGTGAGATTACGCCCCATATTATGATGATATAAAGTGTTTGGTAGGTTCATAAAATCGCCAAAGAGTTTATGTAAAAATATATAAGAATTATTCGGACAAGAAAATTCATAACCCTCAAAAGTGATTTTCTTTAAAGGAAAAATTTCATCATATAAGTGCAAAGCTCGTATCACAGCTACAGAGTGATAAGATTGAAATAAAAATGCTTTTTGTGGAATGGGCTTGTTTTGTAAGATTTCGTCTTTATAGTGTATCTCATATTTAATTTTATATTCTTGCGGCATATTACTTCTTTTTGGATTACGATACAAACTCCAATCAAATGGTATAGCATTAAAAAAATCCCAAAATTGAGCCACCAGTTTTGCATATTCATCATCTTGTGGTAGTTCAGTGTTATTACCAAAATCGAAAGGAAACACATCTATTTGTAATGGTGTTTCTTTATAAAAAATCCTTAATAAATCGCCATCAACACAAAACAAACCATCTTTGCAAAATTCATCAATATTTTCTAATGTTTTCTTATAATTTTCCCTCGTCATCGCTATGTCAATGTCATCGTCCCAAGGCACAAAGCCTTTATGTCTTATTGCACCGATAAGAGTTCCAGCATAGAGCCAATACTCTATACCTTTTTCGTCTAAAAAAGTAGTGAAGCGTTTTAAAATTTCAAGTAATGCGAGTTGATGTAAGCGTAAGTCGCCAGTAGCAACGGGAATTTGCGAAGGAGCGGTTATGGCTCTTAAAATTTCATCTGTTGATTGACAAAGTTTAAGAATTTGCTCATAACAAGCCCCCCCCCCCATTAGCATTATGTCGGTTGGTGAGTAGATTATAAATATCTTTGCGTTTGTTTTTG
>CAZSMF010000032.1:0-19707 GCA_964607975.1 uncultured Campylobacter sp.
AAAAGATTTAAGATTAGCCAAAAGCTCAACCGATGAGAAAGCAAAAACCATAAGCGTTAAAAAGATTGAAGAAGCCATTACGCAAGAGGGGCAGAACTTTTTTTATTTTGACAAGGAAAATTCACATAAACAGCTCATTGCTTTGGTGGAATACTTCGAAAAAAAGGGTTTGAGCGTGTATCACCGTGTTGTTAAATACGGGCTTGATGATGAGGATTATATGTATGAGGTGCATATTCTTTGAGTAAAAAGCTCTTTATACAGACACTTGGCTGTGCGATGAATGTGCGAGATAGCGAACATATCATCGCTGAGTTAAGTCAAAAGGAAGATTATAGCCTGACAAAAGAGGTTAAGGAGGCGGATTTAATCCTCATCAATACCTGCTCCGTGCGTGAAAAACCCGTGCATAAGCTTTTTTCTGAGGTTGGTAGCTTTGAAAAGCTCAAAAAAAAGGGAGCAAAAATAGGCGTATGCGGCTGCACGGCTTCGCATTTGGGAGCTGAAATTTTCAAAAAAGCTCCTTATGTGGATTTTGTGCTTGGGGCAAGAAATGTTTCTCAAATCACAAAAGCCATTAAAACCCCTAAATTTCTAGGCGTAAATCTTAATTACGATGAGAGCGATTTTGCCTTTGCTGAATTTAGAAATAGTATTTATAAGACTTTCATCAACATTATGATAGGCTGTGATAAGCACTGCACCTACTGCATAGTCCCGCACACAAGGGGAGAGGAGCTTTCCATACCTTTTTCACTCATTTACAATGAGGCACAAAAAGCCGTAGATAAGGGAGCGAAGGAGATTTTTTTACTAGGACAGAATGTCAATAATTATGGCAGACGCTTTTCCAAAGCCCACGAGCCAATGGACTTTGCAGATTTGCTGGTGAAATTGAGCGAAATTCAAGGTTTAGAGCGAATTCGCTTCACTAGCCCACACCCTTTGCATATGGACGATAAATTTTTAGAGGTTTTTGCTGGTGTCAATAAGATTTGCAAAGCCATACATATGCCCTTGCAAAGCGGCTCGGACAATGTTTTAAAGATGATGAAAAGAGGCTACACAAGGCAGTGGTATTTAAACAGAGCCTTAAAACTTCGCCAACTTTGCCCACAAGTAAGCATTTCCACAGATATTATCGTGGCATTTCCAAATGAAAGTGAGCAAGACTTTGAGCAAACGCTAGAAGTGATGAAAGAAGTGCGTTTTGAGCAAATTTTTTCTTTCAAATACTCCCCACGCCCACTCACAAAGGCGGCTTTAATGAAAGGGCAGATTTCACCCTCTATCGCATCAAGGCGTTTGAGCGTTTTGCAAGATTTGCATCATCAAATTTTAGATGAGATTGTGAATTCGCAAAAACAAAAAGAATTTGAAGTGCTGTTTGAGGAATTACGCGAGGAAAAATCCGTAGCCGGACGCAGCGATAATAATTTTTTAGTGCAAGTTCAAGGCAGCAAAGACTTGCTTGGTAAGGTGCAAAGGGTGAAAATCACCAATCCAAAACGAATGGTATTATATGGCGAAGTCGTTTAAAATCCGCTTTTTAGCAAAGGCATTTTTTGTGTGCCAATGGCTTATTTATCTTACTTGCAAGAAAATTTATCTTGGCAAAGGGGCTTTAAATGAGCCTTGCGTTTTGCTTTTTTTTCACGGACGCCTTGCTTTAATGCCTTTTATCTTTAAAAAATTTTGGTATGGCAAAAAAAGGGCTTTTGTGATGATTTCACAGCATAAAGACGGCGAATTTATAGCTCAAAACATAGAAAATTTTAATATCAACACCATAAGAGGCAGCACTTTTCAGGGTGCAAGAGGGGCTTTAAGACAGGCTTTTAGGGTGTTAGAGCAGGGCGATGATGTGGTGATAACGCCTGATGGACCAAGAGGACCTTATCAATCAATCTCTGACGGCTCTGTGAGTATTGCTCAAAAAAAAGATGTGCCGATTTTGCTTTTAAATTATGAAGCGAGTCGCTTTTGGCAGTTTAAAAGTTGGGATAAGATGATTTTACCAAAGCCTTTCAGCACCATTAAATACAGGATTTCAACGCCCATTAGTGTGCGTGGTTTAGATAAAAATGCAGCAAAGCAAAAAATACAAGAAAATTTTGCTATCATTTCAAAGATGGATAGTTTTGTAAAGGAATGAGATGTTTTTGAGAAATTTTGTCGCCCAGCTTCTCATTTGCGTGGTGTTTGAGGAAAACAAACACACCGTGCGTGCAAAAAGCACGAAAAATGGCAAGGTGGTGAAAAGCTACGAAAAAAGCTTTGAGGATAAAAAAAAGCTTTTGCAGTATGTGGATAATTTAAGCCAAAAATTTCAGCTTTACTACATCAGCGTTTTTTGCGAAAGCCCTTCACAAGGACTTGTCCCAGCTTTAAATTCAAGCGAGTTAAGCCGTTTTGGTGTGGAAAAAAATGCCACCACCTTGCCCTTGCTTAACGCTCAAATTTACACTTCAAAAAGCGTGATTAAAGAGTATCAAAAGCTCTTTGAGGACTATGGCGAAGTGGATTTAATCTACTCTCCTTTTATGCTACTTTACCACTGTATAGACAAAAAAAAGGCAAGGAAGGATAAAACTATTTTATATGTTTTTAGGCATTCTATCTACCTTGCTTTGATGATTTGCGAGGCAAATCGTATTTTATTTGGCAAATTTTACGATATTAACGCTCATAGCTATAAAGAAGGCGAGAATTTAGAGAATTTGGAAAATTTTGACGAGGAGATTAACTTTGACGAGCCGCCACAAGAGCCTATCATATCAGCGGAGCTTGAAGGCTTAATCAACGAGGATAATAATGATGAAAATTTAAGCCAAGACAGCAGGGCATTGGCAAGTAGTGCGATGAATTTAAGCCATTTTGGCAGTGATATGGATATGTGTTCGTGTATATTTGAGGGTGTGCAAGAATTTTACACCAATCCCCTTTACAACGGCAAATTCGTTGATGAGCTGGTGCTTTTTGACAATGCTGAGATTAACCAAGCCGTGCTTGATTATATAGAGGGTGAAATTTTCATCAAGCCTGAGGTAGTAAAAATTGACACCTTTGCCTTGATGAACGAGCTTATGCGTAAGGAGCTTAACCTATGATTTATAGTTTTATTAAGCCACAAATCAAACCTCTCATCAGTCTTTTTACTAAAATTTGGGTGCTGTTTTTTATGGTATGTATGGGCGTGATTTTTAGCATTTATTCTTTTGCTAATAACAGGCTTTTGGTGATGAATTCACAAATTGCGGCAAAAAAAGAAAACTCCATAGCCTTGCAGGAGGGCATTCGTCAAAATGATGCTCTGTTTGATTTGCTCACTCAAAGAAAAAATTTATCCTTTCAAATTCTTGGTGCAAATGGCTCTAACGCACAGATTGAAAAGGTGCTTAAAAATTTATTTGGCTTCGTGCTTGATACGGGCTCTATTCGCTTGGAGCATTTGTATATGAATGAAGATACTTTGATTTTAAAGGGCATAACGCCCACAAAGGAGCTTTTTTCCTTGCTTATCCAAACCCCGCTGAAAAGCATTTTTGATGAAAGTGTGGTGAGCTATTATCCTTTGAGAAATGGTTGGTATAAATTCACCAGCACCAACAAAAGCGATAGAGAGGATGATTATGGCAAGCGATAGAAGTTTAGAACAACTTGACATTTCCAAGCTTGTGCTTTATATTTTAGCCTTTGTGGCTGTGTGTGCGGGGCTGATTATCTTTTTGCTTATACCCATTTTAAACGACTATAAAAAGGCTCTTAACGAACTTGGAACGCAAACAAATATCAATTCTATCATAGATAGCGAATTTCAAACCAGCCTAAACCGCCTTGAAAGCTTAAAAAGTGAAAATAAAGCCGTATTTGAGCAGTTTGACGGGGATTTTAACCTCACTCATTTTTCAAAATTTTTAAATCAATACCTCATTGCACCCACTTTGAGCGAAATCAAACAAAGTGGTGTAAAGCCAGAATACTTGCAGTATGAATTCAATGTCAGCGGCACACTTGAAAGCCCAAAGAGCTTTTATGAATTTATCGAGGCTTTAAATGTGTATCGCAATTTAATCGAGCTTGAAACGCCTATTAACTTACAATCCACAGACGAGGGCGAAATAAGCATTAACTTTATGCTTAAAATTTATTCATCTCGTATGCGATAGGTTTAAAATGGAATTTTGGCAAAATATTTACTCAAATTTTGATGTAATAGCCTTTACTATCGGTGGTTTTAAGGTGCATTGGTATAGTTTGATGTATGTTATAGCCTTGCTTTTAGCCCTTTTTATTGGTAAATATTTTGTAAAGAAAGATAAAATAGCAATTAGCAATACTATGCTTGATACTTATTTTTTCTGGGTGGAAATTGGCGTGATTTTAGGAGCTAGGATAGGCTACATACTCATTTATGACACGCACACGGCATATTATTTGCGTTATCCTTGGCAGATTTTTAATCCCTTTGATATGAACGGCAATTTTGTCGGCATTCGCGGTATGAGCTATCACGGAGCGGTGCTTGGCTTTTTAATCGCTACTTTGCTTTTTTGCAAATTTTACAAGCAAAATGTGTTGCGTTATCTTGATTTAGTCGCTTTAAGCGTGCCACTTGCTTACACCTTTGGGCGTGTAGGCAATTTTTTAAATCAAGAGCTTTTTGGACGCGAAACAACAGCTCCTTGGGGAATTTATGTTGATGGGCTTTTAAGACATCCATCGCAGTTGTATGAGGCTTTTTTAGAGGGCATTGTGGTGTTTTTCATCGTTTTTATCGCCCGAAAATTCAAGCATTTTGAGGGTGAGTTGATTATAGTGTATTTATCAAGCTATGCTGTGGCTCGTTTTGTGTGTGAATTTTTTAGAGAGCCCGACTTTCAGCTAGGCTTTGTGGCTTTGAATTTTTCTATGGGGCAAATTTTAAGTTTGGCGATGTTTGGGATAAGCCTTATCCTCTTTATTTATTTGAAAAATTCAAAGAAAACGATTAAATTTTAATTTATTTTTAATACAGAATGTAATACAATGGCTTTTTGAAAATTTAAATTTCTACAAAGGAGTAGCGATGAGCCAACTTATCGAGGGTTTTTTAGGTAAAAGCATCGAGGGTAAAAAGAGTAAAATGCCAGCACGGCTTGACTTTATCCAAAGTGCTTCTGGGCTTTTTTTGGGCTTGTTTATGTGGTTGCATATGTTTTTTGTCTCCACCATTTTAGTGAGCGAGGAATTTTTTAATTCTGTCGTTCATTTTTTGGAGCTTAAATTCATCTATGACAATCCAATAATGAGCTATGTAACTTCGTTTTTAGCTGCCTGTGTGCTGGTGATTTTTATCATTCACGCTGGACTTGCTATGCGTAAATTTCCTATCAATTTTAGGCAATACCAAATTTTAAGAACGCATACAAAAATGATAAAGCACAGCGATACGACATTGTGGTGGGTGCAAGCTTTCACAGGCTTTATTATGTTTTTCTTTGGTTCAGCCCATCTTATCTACATTATCACAAATGCTGATAAAATCAGCGGTGCAATGGGTGGAGAAAGAGTAACCAATCACTTTATGTGGGCATTTTACATAGTTTTGCTTATCTGTGTTGAGTTGCACGGCAGCATAGGACTTTACAGGCTTTGCGTTAAGTGGGGTTGGTTTGAGGGCAAAGATGTAAAATCAAGCCGCAAAAAACTCAAAGTAGCTAAATGGCTAATCAGTGCCTTTTTCTTTATTTTGGGTGTATTAAGCCTTGCTGCTTTCATCAAAATCGGCTTAGCAGGTTAAACAAGGAGTAAGAAATGAATATACAATACAGCGATGCCTTAGTCATAGGCGGAGGTTTAGCAGGACTTAGAGCAGCGATTGAAGTGGCAAAAAGCGGACAAAGCGTTACGCTTTTAAGTATTTGTCCCGTAAAACGCTCACACTCAGCTGCCGTGCAAGGTGGTATGCAAGCAAGTCTTGCTAATGGTGTTAAAGGTGAGGGAGATAATGAGGATGTGCATTTTGCCGACACGGTAAAAGGCTCTGACTGGGGGTGCGATCAAGAAGTGGCAAGAATGTTTGCACAAACTGCACCAAAAGCCGTTAGAGAACTTGCAGCGTGGGGTGTGCCTTGGACTAGGGTAAGAAAAGGACCAAGAAGCGTGGTGATTAACGCAGAAAAAACTACCATTGAAGAAAAAGCAGAATCTCACGGACTCATCAATGCAAGGGATTTTGGTGGCACTAAAAAATGGCGAACTTGCTTTATTGCTGATGCGACAGGGCATTGTATGCTTTATGGTGTGGCTAATGAGGCGATTAAGCATCAGGTTAGAATCATCGACAGAATGGAAGCAGTAAGAATCATTCACGATGGTAAAAAATGCCTTGGGGCTATCGCAAGGGACTTGACAAACGGACAGCTTATTGCTTATGTAGCTCGTGGGACTATGATAGCAACGGGTGGTTATGGTAGAGTGTATAAACAAACCACAAATGCCGTTATTTGCGAGGGAACAGGTGCAGCCATAGCCCTTGAAACAGGACTTTGCAGACTATCAAATATGGAAGCGGTGCAATTTCACCCAACGCCAATAGTGCCAAGCGGAATTTTACTCACTGAGGGTTGTAGAGGAGATGGCGGAATTTTGCGTGATGTTGATGGTTATCGCTTTATGCCTGATTATGAGCCTGAGAAAAAAGAACTCGCAAGTCGTGATGTGGTAAGCCGCAGAATGATGGAGCATATACGCAAGGGTAAAGGCGTGAAAAGCCCTTATGGAGACCATTTGTGGCTTGACATTTCTATTTTAGGACGCGAACACATTGAAAAGAATTTACGCGATGTGCAAGATATTTGCAAAACTTTCAATGGTATAGACCCTGCTGATGAGGGCGAAAAGGGCTGGGCACCGGTGCTACCTATGCAGCATTATTGTATGGGCGGTATTCGCACAAAGCCAAATGGCGAAAGTCAATGGCTTGAAGGGCTTTTTGCTTGTGGAGAAGCGGCGTGTTGGGATATGCACGGCTTTAACCGCTTGGGCGGAAATTCCTGTGCTGAAACTGTCGTAGCGGGTATGATAGTGGGCGATTATTTTGCAAACTATTGCAAGAGCAATGGCGAAGTGATTGATACTCAATTAGTCAAAAAATTCCTCAGCCAAGAGTATGATTATCTTAAAGCTCTTGTGAGCAAAGAGGGCAAAAATAATGTCTTTGACATTAAAAACAAGATGAAAGAGTTAATGTGGGAAAAAGTGGCGATTTTTAGAACAGGAGAAATGCTCGAACAAGCTGTTAAAGAGCTTGAAGAGTTGTATAAAGAGTCTTTAAATGTTAAGGTGCATTGCAAAGAGCTTGATTGTGCTAATCCTGAGCTAGAAGAAGCATACAGAGTGCCAAGAATGCTTAAAATCGCTCTTTGTGTAGCTTATGGCGCACTTTTACGCACAGAAAGTCGCGGGGCGCATTATAGAGAGGATTATCCAAAACGCGATGATGCTAATTGGACAAAACGCACAAATACCTATTGGGTAGAGGGTGAGAGTATGCCACGCGTGGAGTATGAGGAGCTTGACATTATGAAAATGGAAATTCCACCAGCATTTCGTGGATACGGTGCAAAGGGTAATATCATAGAAAATCCTTTGAGCGAAAAAAGACAGGCTGAGGTTGATGCTCTGCGTGAAAAAATGGAAAAAGAGGGCAAGGGGCGTTATGAAATTCAAGATGCACTAATGCACTATGAACTTCAAGCCAAATACAAAGCACCAAATGAAAGAATAGGAGTTGGCAATGAGTAGAAAACTAACCATAAGAGCGTTTAAATATAATCCGCTCAGCAAGATTTCAAAGCCGTATTTTGCAACTTACGAGCTAGAAGAAGCTCCGTTTATGACGGTATTTGTCTGTCTTACGCAAATTAGGGAAAAATTCGATGCGGACTTATCCTTTGACTTTGTTTGCAGGGCTGGAATTTGCGGAAGCTGTGCGATGATGATTAACGGCGTGCCAAAACTTGCTTGTAAAACCTTAACAAAGGACTACAAGGACGGCGTTATCGAGCTTATGCCTATGCCAGCATTCAGGCACATTAAAGATTTAAGTGTCAATACGGGCGAGTGGTTTGAGGGTATGTGCAAACGCGTTGAAAGCTGGGTGCATAACGAAAAAGAAACGGACATTAGCAAAATTGAAGAGAAAATCGAACCAGAAGTGGCTGATGAGACTTTCGAGCTTGACAGGTGCATAGAATGCGGCATTTGCCTAGCTTCGTGTGCGACTAAACTAATGCGTCCAAATTTCATTGGTGCGACAGGGCTTTTGCGAACGGCAAGATATTTGCAAGACCCGCACGATAATCGCAGTGTGGAGGATTTTTACGAGCTTGTGGGCGATGATGATGGCGTATTTGGCTGTATGTCTTTACTTGCTTGTGAGGATAATTGTCCAAAAGAACTGCCTTTGCAAAGTAAAATCGCTTATATGCGAAGACAGCTTGTCGCTCAAAAAAATAAATGATTTAAAAGCCTCAAATTTGAGGCTTTTTTCTTTGTTTAACAAGGTAAATTCAAGTCCTATCAAAGCATACAAATTTTATCACTTAAACGCCAAATTCTAAATTTTTACTCAAATTTTTTGCTATAATACTCTTTTAAATTTTAAAGAGAGTTGATGAAAACCCTGACTATTATTGATACTTTTGGCTTTTTTTTCAGGCTTTATTACGCCCTTAAAGGTTTTAAAACAAGCTCTGGTAAGTCTAGCGGTATGGTGGCTGGATTTAGCAATTTTATTTACAGCTTGAAAAAGGACTACAAAAGCGATTATATCATCTTTGCCCTTGATTGCAAGGGTAAGACTTTTAGAAGTGAGATTGATGCTAGTTATAAAAGCAACCGCCAAGCCCCGCCACCAGAGCTTTTAGAGCAAATTCCTGTCTGCATAGAAATGATAGAAAAAATGGGCTTTTGCTCTTACTCGCAAGAGGGCTATGAAGCCGATGACATCATCGCTTCAATGGTAAAATTCTGCGAGGACAAAGATATTTTCGTGCGTATCATCACCCAAGATAAAGACTTGTATCAGCTCATTAAAGACGGCAAGGTAAGCATTTATAGCCCCATTTCAAAAAGAGATTACAACGAGGCTGCCTGTGTGGAAAAATACGGCGTTAAGCCAAGTCAAATTAAGGATTTTCTAGCACTTTGCGGCGATAGTGCGGACAATATCCCCGGCGTTAAGGGCATAGGAGCAAAGGGAGCGAAAAACTTGCTTGATGAGTTTAACAGCCTTGAAGATATTTATGAAAATTTGCTCTTTATTCGCAATGAAAGGACGAAAAATTTACTCGCACAGGGTAAAGAAAATGCCTTTTTGAGTAAAAAACTCGCTTCTTTATATGTTGATTTAAATGTGAGTTCTTTGCTTGAAAAGGCTGAATTTAAAGACGATGAGCCTTTGATGAAAATCCCTGAGATTTTGCAAAATTATGAGCTTCATTCCTTGCTAAAAAGGCTTAAAATAAGCCCTCAAAAAAACACTAGCTTAAATTTTAAAGCTACGCTTATTAGTGATAAAGACGAGCTTTTTGCCCTTTTGCAAAATTTAGATGAAAATACAATCATCGCCTTTGACACCGAAACAACGGGGCTTGAAGCGAGTGCTGATATAGTTGGTTTTAGCTTTGCGATGAACGAAAATGAAGCCTTTTATGTGCCTATTGCTCACAAAAGCACGCAAAAACAGCTTGACAAAGAGGAGGCAAAAAGGGCGATAGAGCTTATATTTAAGGGCTTTGTCGTAGGGCATAATCTCAAATTTGACTTTAAGATTATTGCTCATAATTTTGGCTTAAATTTACCTAAATACTACGCTGATACGATGATTTTAGCGTGGCTTAAAGAGCCAAGCAAACGCGTCAATATGGACGATTTGGCAAAGAGGCTTTTTGATTATGAAACCTTGCATTTTGAAGATATGGTGAAAAAGGGGCAAAACTTTGCTGATGTCGAGCTTGAAAAAGCCACGCAATACGCCGCTGAGGACGCTTATATCACCTTGAAATTTTATCTTTATTTTCTTCAAAATTTAGAGCCAAACTTGCTCGAACTTGCCAAAAAGCTTGAATTTCCATTTATTAAAATCATAATGATGCTAGAAAATAATGGCATAAAGCTTGACACAACACTTTTAAACGCCCTTATGCAGAACTTTTCAAAAGAAATTGAGCTTTTAAGTAGTGAAATTTACGAACTTTGCGGAGAAAGATTTAATCTTAATTCCCCAAAACAAGTTGGAGATATTTTATTTGAAAAACTTGCCCTACCAAGTGGCAAAAAGGGCAAAAGTGGCGTGTTTTCCACTGATGAAAAGGTGCTTAAAGAACTTGTTTTAAAACACCCTGTTGTGCCAAAATTGCTTGATTATAGAGAACTTGCCAAGCTTTATTCAACCTATTGCGAACCCTTATACAAACTTGCTTTAAAAGATGAGCATTCTCGCATTTATTCAAGTTTTTTACAAACCGGCACGGCTACGGGCAGACTTTCATCAAAGGACCCGAATTTGCAAAATATCCCCGCTCACGGACAATACGCAAAAGATTATAAATCCTGCTTCATCTCACGCGATGGTTTTAGCTTTTTAAGCCTTGATTACTCGCAGATTGAGTTAAGAATGCTTGCACATTTTAGCGAAGATGAAAAGCTCATTGCTGCCTTTGAAAATGACGAGGACATACACGCAAAAACGGCGATGATGATTTTTAATGAGAGCAATTTTCAAACGCGTAGCATTGCTAAAAGTATCAATTTTGGGCTGATTTATGGAATGGGCTATAAGAGTTTAAGCCAAAATTTAAATATAGAAGCAAGTGCGGCAAAAAGCTATATAGAAAAATATTTTGAGAATTTCACAAGCATTAAGGAGTATTTTCAAAGGGTGAAAAACGAGGCTCGTCAAAATGGCTATGTAAGCACCTTGCTTGGACGAAGGCGGTATTTTGACTTTCAAAATACGAGTGCGATGATAAATGCAGCCTATGAAAGAGAAAGTGTAAATTCCGTGCTTCAAGGCTCAGCCGCTGATGTGATAAAACTTGCTATGCTCGAAATAGCCAAGCATTTAGATGAGGATAAAAAGCTCATTTTGCAAATTCACGATGAGCTTATTTTTGAAATAAAAGATGAATTGCTTGAAAATTTTGCTACAATTACGCGAGACATTATGCAAAATATAGTAAAATTAAAAGTTAGGTTAAAAACCAGCTTATCAGTGGCTAAAAATTGGGGCGAATTAAAATAGGAGCGTTGAATGGATATTACTACTCTCATTGGGATTATTATGGCAACGGCAAGTATTTCCATAGGTGATATTTTAGAGGGTGGAAACCCTTTGCACGTTATACATTTAAGCTCCGTGCTTATCGTTATCCCCACAGCGTGTTTTTCTGCGGTAACAGCTTGTCATAAAAAGGCGGTAAAAGCAGCCTTTAAAGAACTTAAAATCGCCTTTACAGGCGTAAAGGTGAATTTGTCCGAACGCATTTCCCAACTCATTGAATTTTCAGTTATTGCAAGGAGGGACGGGCTTTTAGCCCTTGAAGGTAAAACGGGCGAAATAGAAAATGAGTTTTTACGAAACGCCTTAATGATGCTTGTTGATGGGAAAAATTGGGAAGAGATAAAAGATACTATGGAAATTCAAACCGAAGAGCTAGAAGAGTATTATAAAGAAGCGGCTGAGTATTGGATAACCATAGGCGAGAGTTGTCCTACTTTCGGGCTGATTGGAGCGGTTTTGGGGCTTATGCTCGCCCTTCAAAAGCTTGATAATCCACAAGAAATGGCTATGGGTATTTCCTCTGCCTTTACGGCAACGGTTACGGGAATTTTTGCGAGTTATTCTATTTTTTCGCCTTTGGGTAAAAAATTAAAGGCAAATGGAATGGAGCTTGTCAAAGAACAAAGAGTGATTTCTGAGGGCATTAAGAGTATAGCTGAGGGTATGAACCCTAGGGATTTGGAGCAAAAGCTCTTTAATTTCTTGGGTGCAAATGACATACGCATTTCGCAATTTGATAAATAAGGATTAAAATGGCAAAGAAAAAAGCACCAGAATGTCCAGCAGGTGAAAGGTGGGCTGTGCCTTATGCGGACTTTTTGTCCTTGCTTTTAGCCCTTTTTATCGCACTTTGGGCGATAAGCGAGAGTAATCCTGCAAAAGCCGAAGCCTTAAAAACTGAATTCATTAAAATTTTTGACTTCACACCAAGTCATACAGTCGAGCAAGAAAGCCCTAATCAAAAACAACACAAAGGTGCTTCTCAAAGAAATCAAGACGAACTTGCCGCCCTTAAATCCCTCACCACAGCCCAGCAAGAAACCATACAGCAATTAAGGCAGGCACTAGACCAGTCAGAAAATCAAGTGGCTTTGCAATTACCTGCCCGTGTTGAATTCGAGCAAGGCAGTGCAGAGATAAAGTCAAGCGATATGCACGATTTTTTAAGATATATGGTTGAATTTACTTTAAGGCTGCCAAAGAGCGTTCAAGTCGAAATCAGAGGCTACACGGATAATAGCGATAGTGCCACAAATAGCTTTAATCTAGGCTATGAAAGGGCTAAAAATGTCGCTGAGTATTTTCTTAATGGCGGTGTGAGTGTGAAAAATTTAAGCATAAAAAGCTTTGGATTAAATATGCCCTTAGAAAATAATGATGCAAGTTCTCTTAAAAACAATAGGGCAGAAATTTATTATAAAATCGATGTTATAGACAATGAAACCCAACAATCCGTGCTTGAAAATTTAGAGCAGTTTAAAGCTACGCCTTAATTTAATCTTTCAAGCGAGAGCTAAATTTCTTGCGATTTGAGGTATAAACGAAGCTTAATACCTCCGCTACGGCTCTAAAAAGCTCTCTTGGTATCAGTTCGCCCACTTCACAAGATTTGTAAAGCTCTCTGGCTAATGAGGGATTTTCATAGACTAAAACCTGATGTTCGTAAGCGACTTCTTTGATTTTGAGGGCTAAAAAATCCACCCCCTTTGCCAAAACCTTTGGTGCTGGTTCTTTGGTATTATCATACCGCAAGGCTACGGCGTAGTGGGTTGGGTTGGTTATCACCACATCAGCAGCGGCGACATCTTGTATCATTCTGCGTCTTGCCGCCTCCATTTGCAAACGCCTGATACGCCCTTTAACCTGCGGGTCGCCCTCCATTTGCTTGTATTCATCTTTCACCTCTTGCTTACTCATACGCAAGGATTTAAAATATTGAAAACGCACCAATAAAATATCAAGTATGCCGATAAAAATAAAGGCGATAATCACCACAGCAGCGAGGATAATGGCTTTTTCTTTGAGCCATTTTAACTGCTCACCTAAACTGAAAAGCTCAACTCTTGGAAGCTCTGTCATAAATTGAAGTAAGAAAATAAGGGCTATGCCAAAGACTATTGCTACTTTTAAGACTATTTTAACGGACTCTACGGCTTTTTTGAGTGAGAAAAGATTGGCAAAGCCTTTGATTGGATTGATTTTGTTTAAATTTGGGGTAATGGGCTTGGTGGTGAAAATGAAGCCAAATTGCATTAAATTCCCCATAATCCCAGCTATCATAATGCTTAATACTATGGGTAAAAGCATAATAACAATTTCTAGCATTGTTTTTATCGCTATGGCGTGAAGCATTTTCAAGTCAAATTCAACGCCTATAAAGCCTTGATAATAGTGGTATAAATTGCTAATGCGTTGGGCTAAAAAACTTATGGTAAAAAGCACCACGATAAAGGCAACGATGAGGGTAACCACAGCCGCAGCGTCTTGGGACTTGGGGACATTGCCGTCTTTTCGGGCGTCCTCTATCTTTTTACTCGTGGCTTCTTCTGTTTTCTCTTGGTCCTCAGCCGCCATTTAAGCCCCTTATTGCAACATTTTTTCTATGGGTAAGACGAGTATGGAGCTTGCACCTTGCTTTTTTAAAGCTTCCATAGTCTCCCAAAATAGCGTTTCTTTACTCACCATATGCAAAGCCACCTTGCTTTCATCATTTGCCAAAGGCAGTATAGTAGGCTTTTCCATACCCGGCAACAAAGCCTTTATGGCTTCAAGCTTATCTTTTGGAGCGTGAAGCATTATGTATTTGCTTTCTCTTGCTTGCATAAGCCCGTCAATCCTTAACAAAAGCCTTTGCGTAAGCTCGTTAAGCTCATTTGATAACTTTGCTTTTTTTTGTATCAAACAGGCTTTGGACTCATAAATGCTCACCACTTCCTTTAAACCATTTGCCTGTAAGGTTGCTCCACTTGAAACCAAATCGCAAATTCCATCAGCCAAATTTGCCCTTAAAGCCACTTCAACAGAGCCTGTAAGGGTGCAGTGCTTGTATTCAATGCCCTTTTCATTCATAAATCTTTTTAAAAGTTGAGGATAAGAAGTGGCTATGCGTAAATTTCTAAAATCATCAAGCCCTTTATATTCAAAATCCTCGCTCAAAGCCAAACTCAAACGACAGCCGCCAAAATCAAGCTTTTTAAGCATTATAAATTCAGCTTGTTCGCCAAGTTCTTTTCGCTCTAATGCGTTTTCCTCCAAAACATTTTCGCCTATAATGCCTAAATCAACCACCCCGTCAAAAACAAGTCCGGGTATGTCATCATCTCTAACACGAAGTAAATCTATGGGTAAATTTGTCGCAAAGGCGATGAGGCTTTGTTCGTGTATGTGGAATTTCACACCACAATCTTTAAGCAAATCCACACATTCTTTACTCAAACGCCCCGATTTTTGAATAGCAATACGAAGTCTTTGCATTTCCACCCTTTGGCTAAATTTTTGCTTAAATTTAGCGAAATTTGGTTAAATAATCGTAAAAAAGATAAATTTCTTAACCCACCCAGCCATAAATTTGTGCTACAATAGCCATTTTATTTTATCAAAGAAAGAAACAAATGCGTTTAAAACGCCTCTACATTAAATTTTTATCGTGGCTTCCTGTGATGAGTTTGGCTTGTGGGACTTTTATTTTTAACACGAGCGAATTTATACCCATAGGGCTTTTAAGCTCCATTGCAACGGACTTTGCGATGAGTGAAGCCAACACAGGCATAATGATAACAATCTATGCTTGGGTTGTAGCCCTTGCAAGTTTGCCCTTAATGCTTTGTTTTTCACAAACTGAGCTTAAAAAACTTATGCTTGGCGTGTTTATGCTTTTTGTGGCAAGTCATCTTTTGTCGGTATTTTCGCAAAGCTTCATTTCTTTGGTGGCTTCTCGCATAGGCGTTGCCCTTTCTCACGCCTTATTTTGGAGCATAGTTACGCCTATGGCTGTGCGAGCTGCACCACGAGGCAAGAGATTTATCGCTTTAAGCATTGTGATAACGGGCAGTTCTTTGGCGATGATAGCCGGACTTCCGCTAGGACGCGTCATAGGGCTGTATTTGCATTGGCGAACGAGTTTTGCTTGTATAGGTGCGGTGGCTTTTGTGGTGGCTGTGCTGTTTTGGCGTGTCTTTCCTAGAATGCCAAATTCACAGGATATTGGGCTAAAAACTCTGCCTAAACTACTCAAAAATAAGCCCTTTCGTAAAATTTGCATACTCACAGCCCTTTTTGTAACGGGACATTTTACGGCTTATAGCTTCATAGAGCCTTTTTTAGCACAAAATTCATTTGATGATAATACCATAACCTACATACTCGTGCTATTTGGTTTAAGTGGAGTTGGTGCGAGTGTGCTTTTTTCTAAATTTTATGACAATCATCATCTAGCTTTTGTGAATTTTGCTCTTTTTGGCGTGGTTTTTGCTCTTTTTGCCTTTGAATTTTGTTCCTTTTGGCTTGGTGCTTTCATCATTCTTTGCGTGTTTTGGGGTTTGAGTATGACAAGTTTTAATCTCATCTTTCAATCCCAAGTGCTTAACGCCGTCCCACAGGCTACGGCTATTGCAATGTCGATTTATTCTGGTATTTATAATGTAGGCATTGGCGGAGGTGCTTTTGTGGGGGCTTTTGTCATTGAGCATTTAAGTGTGCATTTCATAGGCTATGCCGGTGCTTTCATCGCCCTTTGTGCGTGTTTTTATTTCATACGCAAAATGACTTTTGTGCGTTTGGCAAAAAGACATTTTAAACGCAGGGTTTTTGCTAAACGATAAATTTAAGCATTTTTTTGCCATTTTTTTAAAAAATAAGTCTTTTTTTAACTATATTTTTCATCAATATTTTTAAAATATTCTCAAAAATACTGACTTGACTTTATAAACTTGCTGTGTTAAATTTGCATAATCAAATCGATTTGAAAGTTAAAAAGAAAGGAAAAAGAATGAAAAGAAGGGCATTTCTTAAAACTTCATTCTTTGCGGCGTTGAGCTTGGCGATAAGCCCAAGTTTTTCTCGTAATTTTAACAAAGGAGCAAAAATGAAAGTAGCGGTTTTAGCTGCAAGTGGCAGGGCTGGACTTGCCGTAACAAATGAGGCATTAAGTAGAGGATATAGCGTAAGTGCTTTTGTGCGAAACGCTAAAAAAATGGAGCAAAAAGCGAATTTAACCATTATACAAAAGGACATTTTCGCCCTTGAAAGCTTGGATTTAGAGGGCTTTGACATTATTGTCGATGCCTTTGGGGAGTGGAGCGATTTATCCTTACACAAAAAACACGGCGAGCATTTGATTAAAATCTTGCAAAACAATAAAGCAAGATTTTTGGTTGTCGGTGGAGCTGGAAGCTTGTTTATGGATAAAAGCCACACAACAAGACTTATGGACACAAAGGACTTTCCGCCGTCTTACAAGGGCGTAGCACAAGCTACGGCTGATGTTTTAGAGCTTTTAAGGGCTGAGAAAAAGATTGATTGGGTTTATTTTTCCCCAGCGGCTGAGTTCGTAGCAGATGGCGTAAAAACAGGCAAATATAAGATTATAGGCGAGGAATTTGAGCTGAATTCAAAGGGAGAAAGCAAGATAAGTTATGCTGATTATGCTAGTGCCTTGCTTGACATTGCCGAGGATAAAACGATTAGCAGGGTGCGAGTAAGTGCCATTGAGCTTTAAATTTAAAGGCTTTGCAGTGCTTTCATTGCAAGGCTTTTTATTTAGTGTTTTTCGTTATAATTGCGAAAATCATTCGAGGATAAATGATGAGCTATACTATCATTGATGTAGAAAGACAAACGGGAATTTCCTCACGCACACTGCGTTTTTGGGCGAGTAAGGGCTTGTTTCCTTTCACGCAAAAGGACAAAAACGGCGTGCGATACTTTTCTAAACAAGACATCGAGTGGGCTAGGTGGGTGGAGTGTTTGCGTTCTTTGGATATGAGTATAGAAAAGATACGCATTTATTGTCATTTGCTGCCTTTGGGCGTAAAAAGTGCAACGCAGAGGAAAACACTCCTGCAAGAACAGCAAGATAAAATAGAACAGCACATTAAAAAACTGCAACACGCCATACAAACGGTGAAAAATAAAATCTCTATGTATGAGGATATGGAAGCACTCGGCGAGGATTTGTTTGACCCAAATAGCAAATTTTATTACAAAAAAATGAAAAAATACCAGACAAAAAAGGACAAAAATTCACACTAATGCTAGAATTTCGCTAGTTTTCAAGCTTTTTTAAAAATATTATGCTAGAATTTGCCAAACAAAATTTATCATTAAGGCTTAAAGATGAGTATCTTTGAATTTGACTTTTACTCCACCCTTGTTTGTATGGTTGTGGTGCTGATTTTAGGGCGTTTTATCATAGGTAAGATTAAATTTTTGCGTGATTATAATATCCCTGAGCCTGTCGTTGGCGGGATTATCGCAGCCGTTGGCATTTTGTGCATTTATAAACTAGCTAATATTGAGTTGAAATTTGATGAGTCTTTGAAAGACCCGCTAATGCTTGCCTTTTTTACTTCTGTTGGTTTGAGTGCTGATTTTGCCTCGCTTAAAAAGGGCGGTAAAATGCTTGTTATCTTTCTTGTAGTCATTAGCGTTTTGCTTGTTTTGCAAAATATCATAGGCATTGGCATTGCCAATCTTATGGGCGTGAATGAGCTTATCGGTTTGCTTGGTGGTTCTATCACGATGACAGGAGGACACGGCACGGGGGCGGCTTGGGCTGCTATTTTCAAGCAAGAGCCTCATAATTTCGCTGCTGCGACAGAAGTGGCAATGGCGTGTGCGACTTTTGGGCTGATTATGGGCGGGATTATCGGCGGTCCTGTGGCGAGATTTTTAATCAAAAAGCACAAGCTTAAAACCCCTGATAATACGAGCGATGACATTCCTCACGGCTTTGAAGACCCGCAAAAAGAGCGGCTCATCACTTCGATTAGCTTTATAGAATCCTTGGCTTTAATCGCCATTTGTCTGCTTGTAGGCACTTTGCTTAAAGACTTTGAAAAGGCTCATATCTCAGGGCTTAATCTACCGACTTTTGTGTATTGTCTTTTTTGCGGGGTGATTTTAAGAAATGCTTTAAGTGCCTTAAAAATTCATCAGGTTTTTGACAGAGAAGTCTCAGTCATCGGTAATGTCAGCCTCTCGCTCTTTTTAGCCTTTGCGATGATGACTGTGAATTTGTGGGAATTAGTCGCTTTGGCTTTGCCTATTGTCGTCATTCTTGCTGCTCAGGCTGGTGTAATGGCACTTTATGCCATATATGTAACATTTAGATTTTGCGGGAAAGACTATGACGCTGCTGTTTTAGCCGCAGGGCATTGCGGATTTGGACTTGGGGCAACGCCTACGGCAATGGTAAATATGCAAACGGTTACTTCACATTACGGGGCATCTCATATGGCTTTCATCATCGTGCCTTTGTGTGGAGCGTTTTTCATCGACATTATCAATGCCGTTGTTATTCAAGGAATTTTGAAAATTTTTATAGGCTAGGGGGTTAAAACCCCCATTTTAAGCAAAGTCGCTTAAAGCTTCATTAAGCTTTGCGATTTGGCTTTGGCTGTTTTTGATATTGTCTATGGTTTTAAGGACAAAATCCTTAAATTCCTCATTTTCAGCCACACAAAAATCCTCAATGAAAACAAAGTCCTCAGCATTAAGCTTAAATTTAAGCTTGTGTTTGGCAAGGTGTTCTTGTAAGGGCTGGGTTAGATGTTTTGTCAAAGTCTCGCCGTCTTTGTCAAATAAAACCAAGCCACTCCACCACGCATCCTCAAAATACCCTATCAAAATGCCAAAATTATAGGCATTTTCGCTCTTGTAAGCGAGTGAAATTCCCTCCTCATCGCTACTGATGACTTGCAAATTATGCTTTTTGAAGCAAAGGCTCTCATCAAGGGCGGAGCAAAGCAAACACATTCTTATGCTTGCAACTTGTATTTCTATGTTTTCAAGCCCGTAATTGAGCTTTAAGGCTAAATCTTGTTTGTTCATCACAAACTCCTTTTGGGTAAAGTATTGCAAAAGCCTAATTTCTAGCAATTTGGCTTTTGTGAAAAAATGATAACGAAAAGATAGCCCATTTTCCATTAAAATTTTTATATACTTTTTTATAAAAGGATTTTTTTCAAAATGCTTGATATTTGGGCTTTTTAGGGTTTAAATTTTTCCTTGATGATGAGTATTTTTTGTAAAAATTTCACTAGCAAGTGTTTTGCAATGCTCTTTCAACTCCTTTGGCGTGAGGGTTTTATCTGGGTTTGCTTTAAACGCAAAGTCTAAATAATCAAGCACTTTTTTGCCTAATTTTTGAGGCAAAAGCA
>CAZSMF010000033.1:0-18459 GCA_964607975.1 uncultured Campylobacter sp.
CAATACTATGGTTACAGTAACTGATGAAATGGGTAATGCCATAGCGTGGAGTTCTGCTGGTGGGCTTGGTTTTAAAGGCTCTAAAAAATCAACCCCATACGCCGCACAACAAGCCGTTGAAGATGCGATGTATAAGGCAAAAGAACACGGCATTAAAGAAGTAGGCATTAAGGTGCAAGGACCCGGAAGCGGACGGGAAACTGCTGTAAAAAGTGTTGGCAGTGTCGAGGGCATAAAAGTGCTATTTTTAAAGGACATTACACCTTTGGCACACAATGGTTGTCGCCCACCAAAAAGACGCCGCGTGTAAGAAAGGATAAAAGATGTCAAGATATAGAGGACCTGTTGAGAAATTAGAAAGAAGATTTGGTGTCAGTCTTGCTCTTAAAGGTGAGCGAAGATTGGCGGGTAAAAGTGCGCTTGACAAACGCCCTTACGCACCCGGACAACACGGGGCAAGACGTGGTAAAATCAGCGAATACGGCTTACAACTTCGCGAGAAACAAAAAGCCAAATTTATGTATGGTTTGAGCGAAAAGCAATTCCGCAGACTTTTTAGCGAAGCAGCACGCAGAGAGGGCAATACTGGTGTTTTGCTTATCCAGCTTTTAGAGCAAAGGCTTGATAATGTCGTTTATCGTATGGGCTTTGCGACAACAAGGCGATTTGCAAGACAGCTTGTTACTCACGGGCATATTTTAGTCAATGGCAGAAGGGTTGATATACCAAGCTTTCGCGTTGAAGCAGGGGTAAAGGTAGAAGTGGCTGAAAAAAGTAAAAATAATCCACAAATTTCCCGTGCTATTGATTTAACCGCACAAACAGGCATTGTGGCGTGGGTAGATGTCGAAAAAGATAAGAGATTTGGCATTTTTACACGAAAACCAGAGCGAGAAGAAGTCGTTATTCCTGTCGAAGAAAGACTTATTGTCGAGCTTTACTCTAAATAATAAAGGCTTTAACTATGAGAAATATTACAACATCAGCTTATACGCCCACTCAATTTAGTGTTGAAAATCTCAGTGATACCACGGCTAAAATCAGTGCGTGGCCCTTTGAAATAGGCTATGGTATCACATTAGCACACCCACTTCGCCGTTTGCTTTACGCTAGCACCGTTGGTTTTGCACCAACAGCCTTGCATATTGAAGGTGTAAGCCACGAATTTGATAGTATGCGTGGTATGCTTGAAGATGTAACGCTTTTTATCATCAACCTTAAAAAACTTCGTTTCAAACTCAAAAACGATGCGGATAAAGAAAGCGTTACCTTTAAATTCAAGGGTCCAAAAGAAATTCACGGCAAGGACTTAAACAACGATATTGTCGAGGTAGTCAATGCTCAAAGCTATCTTGCGACTATCAATGAGGACGCTGAGCTTGAATTTACGCTCATCATAGAAAAGGGTATAGGCTATGTGCCAAGTGAGGAGATTAGAAATTTAATCCCAGACATTAGCTACATAGCCCTTGATGCCTTTTTCACTCCCGTAAGAGAGGCTGTTTATGACATTGAAAAGGTGCTTCACGAGGATAATCCAGACTATGAAAAAGTCGTCTTTACCATAACAACGGACGGGCAAATTTCACCAAACAAAGCCTTTGAAAACGCATTAGAGGCGATGTATAAACAATTAAGCGTCTTTGATAAAATCACCAATGTCGGCACAACCATCAAAAAACAAAACAATGCCAATGAAATCGAAAATATGAAATTGCTCCAAAACATTACCGATTTGAATTTGAGCGCAAGAAGTTTTAACTGCCTTGAAAAAGCGGGTATTACTTACATAGGAGAGTTGGCGTTGATGAGTGTTGTTGAGCTTTCAGCACTCAAAAATTTAGGCAAAAAATCGCTTGATGAAATCAAAAGCATAATGGAAAGCATAGGCTTGCCTGTTGGCACTTCCAAGCTTAGCGATAACAAAGAAGCTTTAAGCAAAAAAATCGCCGAGCTTAAAGCACAAAATGGAGGCAAACAATGAGACATAAACACGGCTATAAAAAACTCGGTCGCAGTTCATCGCACCGTGCGGCTTTGCTGAAAAATTTAAGCATAGCCATTATAAATAGTGGCAAGATAGAAACTACTCTACCAAAGGCAAAGGAATTAAGAGGCTATGTTGAAAGGCTTATTACTCGTGCAAGAGTTGGGGATTCAAACGCTCACAGAGCCATTTTTGCAAGTTTGCAGGATAAAAAGGCGACAAATAAACTTGTCAATGAAATCGCTGTTAATTTTAAAGAAAGAAATGGCGGCTACACAAGGATAATCAAAACTCGCATTCGCCGAGGAGATGCTGCTGAAATGGCATTTATAGAATTTGTCGCTTAAATTAAGGTGTTTGTTTAGGCAAACACCTTAAATTCAAGCTTTTTACAAGCTTATAAGGGCATTGAATGAAAAGACTAGCCTTATTTGCGGGATTTGACAAAGATAATGAAATCAGTTCTTATGTGGTGCATTATCTGCGTGAGTTGAGTACTCGTTTAAAGCCACTTGAAGTGCTGTCAAAACACAAGGGGGCTTTTCTTAAAAAAACGCTTTTTTGAAAAATATATTTTAGAAAATGATTTCTAAAAAGCAGGTTAAATTTAAGTTCTTATAAGCAAAAATTTGCTATGATTTAGCCTTTATTTTCACTGAAAGGAAAACAATGTTAGAAGGCATAGTTAGAGAGAGTATCGGTAGAAAGGCGTCAAAAGCCTTAAAAAGAGATGGTTATCTAATCGCCAATATCTACGGCAAAGGTTTAGAAAACATCAACGCAGCCTTTAAAGTCAATGATTTCATCAAAGAAGTGCGTAAAAAAACGGGGCTTATCTTTGATGTCAA
Organism: uncultured Campylobacter sp.; assembly: GCA_964607975.1. Taxonomy (GTDB): domain Bacteria; phylum Campylobacterota; class Campylobacteria; order Campylobacterales; family Campylobacteraceae; genus Campylobacter_D. Next base: position 2,836 of record CAZSMF010000033.1, read on the forward strand.
AGTAGGAGCAAAGCAGCTTAGCGTGGTGGTTGTGGATTATCAAAAAGACCCCGTAACAAGTGCTTTGAAGCACGTTGATTTAAAGGTGGCTCAAAAGGGCGTTGTATCTAAATTTATGGTGCCTGTTAAGGTGAGCGGACAAGCCGTAGGCGTGAAAAACAAAGGCGTGTTGATTCAAAGCAAAAGACGCTTAAAAGTCAAATGTGCGCCTGAAAATTTGCCAAATTTCTTTGAACTTGATGTCAGCAAACTCGATGTAGGCGATGCTTTAATGGTGCGTGATATTGCCGTGCCAAATGGAGTAAGCATACTTGAAGCAGACAGAGTGGCTGTTGTGGGTGTAGAAAAGGCACGATGACGCTTGTCGCTGGGCTTGGCAATATAGGCAAAGAGTATGAAAACACAAGGCATAATGTCGGTTTTATGCTCGTTGATTTCATCTTATGCGACTTGCCACACAGCAAGATTTCAAATGTAAAATTCAAAGGTTCGCTTTTTAAAAGTGATTTGGGCTTGTTTTTAAAGCCCTCAACCTTTATGAATTCCTCCGGTATAAGTGTTTTAGCTGTAAAAGAGTATTACAAATGCGACAGACTCATCATTATCCACGATGATATAGACTTAAATTTAGGCACACTTCGCTTTAAAAAAGGCGGTGGTAGCGGCGGACATAACGGACTTAAAAGCGTGGATTCTTTTTGCGGTAATGATTATGAGAGGGTGCGTGTGGGTATAGGCAAAAATGACAATGTGCTTTCTTATGTTTTAGCTCGATTTAGCAGTAAAGAGCTTGAAATTCTCACGCCCGTTTTAGAACAAGCCAAAAAAGCCCTTTTTGCTTTACTTCAAGGCAAAAGCATTGTTGAGGTGTCAAGTACTTTTTCTTTAAAGGCAAATTCGCAATGAAAGCCGTGTTTTTCCGCTTTATCTCAGGCATTTATCTTAAAAGTTTTTTCATTGTTTTTTTTGCCCTCATTTTTTTCTTTGTGGGCGTTGATTTGCTTTTAAATTTCAAGGATTTGCCAAATTCAGCCAATCTCATCTTGCTTTATGTGCTTTTTTTAGCCTGTATGGCTATACATTATGTATTACCCATTTCTCTTGTCTTTGCCCTCATTTTGTCTATGGTGTCTATGGTGCGAAGCAATGAGCTTGTAAGCTTTTATGCTTTGGGTTTGAGTAAAAAGCTTGTTGTGGCTTATCCGTTTTTCTGGGCTTTGTTTTTTTGTTTTGTATTTGTGGGGCTGAATTTCACGCCCTTTGCTTACGCAGAAGATTACAGGGGAAATATCATAAACAACGCCATATTATCAGGGCAGAGCAAGGACATTTTCTTAAAATACGATGATAAATTCGTTTATATTGACAAGCTTGAATCCTTAGAAGATAAAGTTAGTATGATGAAAATTTTTGACTTAAACAACTCCCACCTTGTGCGATTTAGCAATGTCAAAAGTGCCGTTTTTAAGGATAATGCTTGGCTTTTAGAACAAGGAGAACGCATCGCCGTGCCAAATTCATTAAAGCTTTTTGGCGAGGGCTTAAATGTCGAGCAAATTGACAATATCCAAACCCTCAAAGGCTTTAAACCGCGAATCATAGAAAGCGTGGCAAATAAAAGCCATTATTCCATAGCTGATGCCCTGCAAAGCCTCTTTGCTTTTTCAAAACAAGGCGTTAATACCACTTTAATACGAGCCGAGCTTTATAAACTCGTTTTCACCCCATTTTTCGCACCATTTTTATTACTTATTTTGTTTCATTTTTTCCCAACGACAAGCCGTTTTTTCAATCTTGCTTTTATTAGTTTTGTGTTTTTTATCTGCACTCTTGGGCTTTGGGGTGGGCTTTATCTTTTTACAAAATTTGTTGAAAATGGACTTTTAGCCCCAGAATTTGGCATTATAATGCCCATTCTTATCCTCATTGGCACTAGTCTTTTTCTTTTTTATAAAAAAAGGCGTTTGAGCTGAATTTATAGTAAATTTTTGATAAAATGCACTAAATTTAAAAGGATTTTTATGCGAAGTGATGTGATTAAAAAGGGCTATTTAAAAGCCCCGAATCGTTCTTTGTTGCGTGCTTGTGGTTTAAATGAGGAGGACTTTGAAAAGCCCTTTATAGGCATAGCAAACAGCTATATAGACATTATCCCCGGGCATTTTTACCTCAACGAATACGCCAAAATTATCAAAGATGAAATACGCCAAAATGGCTGTGTGCCGTTTGAATTTAATACCATAGGCGTTGATGATGGCATTGCTATGGGGCATAGCGGTATGCTTTATAGTCTACCAAGCCGTGAAATCATCGCTAATTCCGTTGAAAGCGTGATGAATGCACATCAACTTGACGCGCTCATTTGTATTCCAAACTGCGATAAAATCACGCCCGGAATGCTTATGGGAGCGTTGAGGGTAAATGTGCCAACGATTTTTGTCAGTGGCGGTCCTATGAAAGCTGGATTTAGCGCAAAGGGCGAAAAGCTCACCTTAAACAGCGTTTTTGAGGCTGTGGGGGCTTATGAGGTGAAAAGGATTGATGAAAATGAGTTAAAAGACATTGAGTGCAAGGCTTGTCCGGGCGGGGGTTCTTGCTCGGGGCTTTTTACGGCAAATTCGATGAATTCACTCTGCGAGGCTCTTGGCATAGCTTTAAGTGGCAATGGCACGGCATTAGCTCAAAGTAAGGAGCGAGAGCAATTACTACGAAAAGCCGCTCGTAGAATTTGTGAAATCGCCCTTGATGAGCGTTTTAAAATTCGCAATATCATCACCAAAAAGGCTATTTTAAATGCTATGGTTGTGGATATGGCTATGGGCGGTAGCTCAAATACCATTTTACATATTTTAGCTATCTCGCGTGAAGCTGGTGTGCCGCTTGATATAAAAGAGCTAAATCACATTAGCCAAAAAATCGCCCACATTGCCAAAGTCGCTCCGTCCTTGCCCGAAGTGGCTATGGAAGATGTGGGAAATGCAGGGGGAATCAACGCTCTTATCAAAGAAATCGCACGAAAAGATAGCAACTTGCTTGATTTAAACGCCCTTACAATCACAGGAGAAACCCTCAAAGAGCGGATAAAAGACGCTAAAATCAAAGATGAAAAGATTATCCACAAAGTCGAAAATGCCTATTCGCAGGTGGGCGGACTTGCCATTTTGTTTGGAAATTTAGCCGAGCAAGGCTGTGTAATCAAAACCGCTGGAATCACAGGCGAACGCCGATTTAGCGGAAAAGCAGTTTGTTTTAACAGCCAAGATGAAGCAATCAAGGGCATTATCAAGGGCAAGGTGAAAAAAGGCGATGTCTGCGTCATTCGCTACGAGGGACCAAAGGGGGGACCGGGTATGCAAGAAATGTTAAGCCCGACAAGCTTGATTATGGGTATGGGCTTGGGAGCTGATGTCGCACTCATCACGGACGGACGATTTAGCGGAGCAACGAGGGGTTTAAGCATAGGACATATAAGCCCGGAGGCTGCTGAGGGAGGGCTTATTGCCTTGCTTGAAGATGGTGATATTATCGACATTGATGTGGATAATTACGCAATCAACGCAAGATTAAGCGAGGAGCAAATCGCCAAACGCAAAAGCACTTTTAAAGCCTTGCAAAAGCCTTTGAATTCAAGGTGGCTCGCACAATATCAAAAACTAGTAAGCAATGCAAGTAACGGAGCGGTTTTAAATTTAGAGGATTTTGAAACAAGAAAATAAAGGAAAGAAGTTGAAAAAGATAGTTTTTGCCAAAGATATGGGTGGATTTGGGGATTTTTTGTGCTGTTTGAAAACCTTGTATGCGATAAAACAGCTTTACCCGCATTACACGCTCATTGTTTATAACGATAAAGAGCTTGAATTTGTAAGGAAAATAGGCTTTGTCGATGAGGTGATTAACTCAAATGAAGTGAGTTTAGAAGAGCTTTGTGCGATGAAGCCTGAAATTTTCATCACCACTTTAAGAAATAGTGCGTTTTTTAGGCAACTTAAAACAATGAAATTCCAAAAACTCATCGCCCATCCGCACTTTATCAGCGTTACTTCTAGGGCTTTTACCACGCCCTTGCCTTATTTTAGGGGCAAAAAGTATTTAAGCGACATTAACCTAACCCTTGCCAGAGCAATCAACTCAAAGCATTATGATGAAAATATCCACAAAATCGACTTTTCAAAGATAAGAGAGTTTGTGCCAAAAGAGACGGCTTTAAGCGAGGCTTTCTTTAAAAAGGTGGATTTTGCTTACAAAAAAGTCATAGGCATTAACGCTTTTTCAAATTTTAAGGAAGCTAATGGCTTTAATTTTTTCACCAAAGACTGGGTGAATTTAGCTTTTGAGCTGGGGCGGGTTTATCCTCAATTTTTATTTGTGTTACTTAATTTTCAAAAAAATCTCATTCAATTTAATGTGCAAGAGAGGCAAAATGTGCGAGTTTTTATCAATAACGACAACATAGCTTCCTTGGTGGGTATGACTTTAAATTTAGACTATCTTATTAGTATAGATACAGGAAATGTGCATTTGTGTAATGCTTTGCAAGTGCCTAATTTTGTATTTATTGACAAAAGAATGCGTTATAGAGCTGGGGGGGGGTTAAATACCTTTGTGGCTGATTTTGGTTGGCAAAAAGAGTATCAAAAGACGCTTAAAGCCTTTACGCAAGAGGTAAAGCAGAAGTTAAAAGATTTAAATACTTCATCTAATATTTAAAATGGTATGCAATTATAGCTCGAATTTACCGCCTTTGATGCTAAATTTTTAAAATATGCTACAATATCACAAGGAAAGGAAGTAAAATGAACCCTAAATCAATCAAAGAGCCTATATTGCTTTATCTTAAAGAATTAAAGCCAAAACTTCAAAAAGAGGGCATTGCTGAAATCGGACTTTTTGGCTCATTTGCCAAAGAGGAAGCGACTATACATAGTGATATAGATGTGTTTGTTAAAACAACAGATAAGTTTTGTAATAAATACATAGGGTTTGAAGCTCTTGGTTTTTTAGAGGATTTAAGGCAGGATATAGCCAAACGCTTTAACAAAGAAGTTGATTTGTGTGATATAATGGGCATAAAAGAGGAAAAAAGGGCTGAATTTTTTGAAGGAGCAATTTATGCTTAATGAAAGAGCCTTACAATCATTGAAATACTCATCAAATCCAAGAGCAGATAATTTATTCTCTATCAGCAATGCAAAAGCCAAATTTTCACTCAAAAAGTGTAATCACAGCCTTTGGTAAAAGCTCGTATTCAAGCTGGTGAATTTGTGCTTCAAAGCTTTCAAAGGACATATTGGCTGTTTTTTCAAAAGCCTTTTGAGCGATGATTTTACCACCATCTAGCTCCTCATTGACAAAATGCACGCTTACACCAGCGACTTTCATATCGCTTTCAAAGCTCTCTTTTATGGCATTTGCTCCCTTAAAAAGAGGCAAAAGAGAGGGGTGGAGGTTAATGGCTCTTATATTTTGGGTAAAAACGGGGCTTAAAATTCGCATAAATCCAGCAAGTATGGTTAAATCCGCCCCACTTTTTTTAATCACTCTTACAAGTTCTTTGTCAAATTCCTCACGGCTAGGAAAATTTTTGTGTTCGATGATGAGGCTTTCAAGCCCAAATTTCCTTGCCCTTTCAATGCCAAAAGCATTTTTTTTATTACAAACGCACAGCACAACCTCATAAGTCTTACCCTTAATGCTTTTTTTGTGGAGTTTTTCGAGCAAATTTTGCAAATTTGAGCCATTGCCGCTGAATAAAATCGCAAGTTTTACAAGCATTTTAAAGCCTTAATGAGTTTTAAAGCATCAAAGCTATTGGGGTTAAACTTATAGCGTTTTGCCATAAGCGCGTGAGCTAAAACCGCATTTGTGGCTGCTTTGAGTGGGCTAAATTTAGCACATAAAAGTGCAAGTATCATCCCCGATAAAGCGTCCCCACTGCCGCCTTTTGCTAGTGCTGCGTTTGCGGCTGTGGTGATGAATTTTTGCCCCCTTTGAGCGACAATGGTATTTGCCCCTTTAAGCACCAAAACGCATTCAAAATTTTGCGTGAATTTATCCACGAAAAAAAAGCGTTTTTGCTGGATTTTTGCTGTGCTGATTTTTTCATCAAAAGCAAGTTGCCAAAGCCTTGAAAATTCCTTTGGGTGCGGGGTTAAGATGACATCTTTTCTTTGTAAAAAGGGCTTGATTTTTACGCTTTGAAAGCAATTTGCGTCTAAAATCACAGGAATTTGAGTAAGCAAAGGCTCATCTAAAATGCTTAAATCATCAAGTCCCATACCCAAAGCCGCTGCTGTGGCACTTTCATCAAGTTTGTCCTTTTGCATAATGAGTGGAGAAAAAGGCTTTTGTCGTAGTAAAGAAACAAGCCCTATGCCAAAATTCAAGGCTGCTAATGCGGCTAAACTCCCAGCACTCGCACTTGCAGCGATAAAGCCGTGTCCAAAGTCTCCTTTGTGGGCGTTTTTCTTTCTTTTAATCAGCTCTAAATCCTTTTTTTCGAGCAAAAAACTTGTTGGATTGTTCGCATAAGCCTTGTGATTTAAGCCCAAATTCACACATTTTATCTTTCCAACGCTTATTTTTGCGTAATCTTCAAGTAAGCATTCTTTGATTACGCCCATAGTAGCGGTAATATCAGCCTTAAAATGAGTTTTAAATTCCAAATTTGTAGGAATATCACAAGCGATTTTTAACGCCCTGCTTGAATTTACCTCATTTAAAAGTGCTTTTAAATCATCACTCGCTTCTTTATTTTGTCCGCTTCCAAAAATGCAGTCTAAAATGGCATCAAAACTTTGGAAATTTGGCTTTTTGTCTAAAAATTTAATGCCTAAATTTAAAGCGATTTGTTCTTGTTTTTGAAAGAGGGGGGATTTTTTAAGTTTTTTATCCACGATGAAACACAGGGCATTTTTTAAATGTCTTGCGGCGACAAGCCCGTCTGCACCATTATTTCCACAAGCAAGTAAAATGAGAACTCGCCCATTTTTCACACCCTTTTTGCGTAAGGCTTTTTGAGTGATTTGAGCAAGTTTTTTCCCTGCATTTTCCATTAAAATAAGCTCATCAAAGCCCAAATTTAAAGTTCTTTCGTCAAGTGCTTTGGCGTTTTTAAAGACGGCTTTCATCATTTTCCTTAAAAAGTAAATTTTCCTTGCCCTCGCTTTTAATGCTTTTGCCCGTTTTTATGCCAAGTTCTTTAAGCTTTTCAAAACGCAAGATTAAGCCCCCACGCCCATTAAGCTGCGTTTGCATTTTGTCTATATTTCCTAAAAGCGTGTTAGCGTTGCGTTTGAGTGCTTCAAAGCTATCAATCACATTGGCGAATTTATCATAACATTTACCAAGCTCCTCAAAGGCTTTGAGTATGTTTTCATCACTTTGTATGTGTCGCCACGAAATATTTATGGTGTTAAGTGCCATAAAAAGCGTGTGCGGCGTGGTGAGATAAATCTTTTTTTGATACGCATCTTGATATAAATTCGGCTCAAATTCAAGGGCTAAATCAAGTATATTTTGATACGGGATAAAAAGCAAAACAAAATCATAAGTGTGCGTATCAAAGTTCGCATAGGGCTTTTTAGCTAACTCATCGATTCTAGCCTTTAAATTTTGGCACAATTGCTTGCATAAATCCTCTCCCCTTTCCTCAAAATCAAAATCGCTTGGCAGGGAGAATTTAGCGTCTATGATAATGCTTTTTTGCTTATCCAAATACACCACCGCATCAGGAATGTATCTTTTACCCTCATCGATAAAATCTTCTTGTAGTTTGTATTGTTCGCCAAGCTTCAAGCCGCTGTGTTCAAGCACATTTTTAAGCTGCAATTCAGCAAAATTACCGCGAATTTTTTTATCGCCTTTTAGAATTTGGGCTAGTTCATCAGCCTTTTTGCCGATTTCTTGGCTGAAAGAAAACATATTTTTAATATTTGTTTGCAAGACTATTTCGCTATTTTCAAGCTTTTGGCTGTATTCTTTGACGCTTTTTTGAACGGGCATAAAAATTTCATCAAGCATTTTTTTGCCCTCAGCACCTAACATAAGCTTGTTTTGCAGCAATAAATCATCATTTTGCTTTTGTAAATTAAGAGTAAATTCTTTTTTTAATTCGCTTAAATTCAGCTTATATTTTTCTTCAAGTTCGTTTGAATTGAGCTTATATTTTTCTTCAAGCTGGTTTAAATTTGCTTGATAATCCTTTTTTAAATTCGCTTTTTCCTCGTTAAAACTTGCTTTCATCTCACTGATAAAGGCTTCTTTGTCCTCGATTTTGGCTTTTAAATGCGAATTTTCTGCGATTTGCTCGGCAATTTTTTTATCAAAAAACTCATTTTTACCCTTTTGTATCCGCAAAATCATAGCAAGATAAAAGACGAGCAAAAGGCTTATAATAAATAAAGTGATAAAAATTTCAAGCATATCAAGCCCTTTCTACCATAACTTGCACGAAGTCAAAGCCCTCGTGCGTGAAATTTAAAAAGCCCACCGTGCCTTGCAAACTCTCATCAAGCTGAATTTGAGCTTTGACATTAAAATCTTTGCCCTTAATAATTAGCTCATCGCCATTTTGTGCTTTTGCAATTTGCAAAAACTGCTTGGAGCAACGCAATTTTTCATCTTTTGTGCGACAAAGCACCAAGCCATCAAAATTGTCAAGCTCTTTTAGCCCCAAAAATTGGCTTGTTTCAAGCTCTTTTTTGCTCTCATCGCTACAAGCAAGTTTAAGCTTAAACTTCTCGCACAAAACGCCCATAAAAAAGGCTATGCTTTCAAAATCTTTGTGTGAAAGCAAGGATTCATCAAAGATTAAAAAACGAGCATTTGGCAAAAAAACTAAAATTTCGTTTGCCTCTTCTTCACCAAGGCAAGATTCTGCACTCAAAAAACCCTCATCTAAATCGCCAAATTCATCTTTACAAGCAAGTTTTACAAGCAGGGCTAAAACATAAGAACTCGCTCCTATCTCGCATTTGTAGGACTTTGCGTTAAGTTTTGCATCATCAAGGCAGGAAATATTGACATTATTTGAATGGCTGAGCTTTTGGCAGAGCAAATTCGCTCTCACACTTGGTATATCAAGCAAACACAAGGCATTTTCGCCCACTTCATAAGGCGTGAGTTTCATTTTTTCCCTTTGAATGAATTGGCTTATTTTACTATAAATTCGTATCATTTTTGAAAGAAATTAAAAAAAGAAAAGCCAAGCCCTTACGAGCTTGACTTATTTTAAGGAGTTTTCTATGAAAAATTTTTTGTTGCGAAGTAATTATAAATTTTTATGGTTAATGATTGACAAAAAAGTTAAATTTGTTGTATAATGTTTGATTAACAAAAATTGCTTTAAAGGAGTAAAGATGCAAGTAAATTCAGTAGCTACGGCAAGTGCGGTAGGACTTAGCCAAGTAAGTGGCAAGAAAAATGAGACTGAGGAAAAGAGTCAAAGCACTGCTAATGCAAACACTCAAAGTGCAAAGACTAGCTCAAAGCTCAACCAAGAGATTTTAGAAAAGCTACGAAGTTTAGGCGGTAAAGGCATAAGCAGCCTTTACATTGCTCAGTTTCAGCAACAAGCCTTTAATGTGAGCTTTGGGAATTTTAGCTCACAAGGTGGCGTTTTTGATTTGCTGTCTGCAAACACCACAAACAAAGCCACGAGCATACTTTCGCAAATTGATTTTGCCTCCATTGGCTACACGGGCAAAAACATACTCTCTATGAATTCAGACGAGCTGAACCAGCTTGTAAGCGAGGAGGGCTTTTTTGGCATAGAAAACACCGCCAATCGCATAGCTGATTTTGTGATAAATGGTGCAGGAGATGATTTAGAAAAGCTTAAAAAGGGCTTTGAGGGTATGAAACAAGGCTTTGTGCAGGCTGAAAAAATTTGGGGCGATAAACTCCCGCAAATCAGCCAAGATACCATAAATAAAGCCATAGAAAAAGTAAGTGCTAAAATAAAAGAACTGGGCGGAAATGCCATAAACATAGACGCTTAAAGTGGTTTTAACATCAAATTCAAGCTTTTTAAAGGGCTTGAATTTGATTTCACAAATTTTAACTCAATTTAGCTACAATTAGCTTTTTATCATTACTCAAAGGCTTGTTTTGAAATTGTGTTTTTATGTTTTATCGCTTGTTTTAGGGCTTTTGCTTTGTGCTTGTGCGAGTAAGGCTTCATTTACCAGCTCAAAGGCTGTTTTTGTCGTTTTAAACTCCCCACAAATCAAATTCGCCGAAGCGGGATTTTTATACCAAAAAGAAGCAAACACAAAGATTGAAATTTACAAACTCGCCCAGCCCTTTTTCGTCCTTGACATTCAAAAAAACAAAATTTGTGTCAATAAATACTGCACTTCAAAAGCCAAATTTAACGAACAATTCTTTCAAAACTCCCATTATGACGAGCTTGTAAGCGATATTATCAACGCAAAAGCCTTGTATAGAGGCTTGAATTTCAAGGCACAAGAATGCGGTTTTGAGCAAAATCTCACCAGCAAAAGCGATAAATTTGCCATTATTTACAAGGTATGCAACGATGAAATAGCCTTTGAGGATAGCAAAAATAAAATCAATTTTTCACTCAAAAGGATAGAAAGTGAATGAGCTTAAAGAATTTCTTAACAAAGGCAGTCAAAGCAAAATCGCTCAAAATTTAGGCTGCAATGAAAATGAAATACAAATACTCAAAGAGCTTTGTAAGGCTTATATACAGGCAAATTCAAGCTACAACGCCTTTACCTTGCTTGTTAATATCTTTGGGGCTGATAAATACGCTTATTTAGACCATTTAAATGAGCTTAAACGACTGATAGAGCTTGGTTTGATAACGCAAACTTATAGTGTATTTAAGGGAAACGACTTTAACAAAGCAAAAAATTCGCTTTTAAGCCTTTTGCAAAGTGAGGTGAGTTTGAGTGAGCATTTTTTGCAAATTTTAGAAAATACTCAAAGCCTTAATATGAGCAAAAAAGGTGCTTATGCGGATTATTTGGAGTATTTAAAGGACGAGTTTGAACGCATTAAAAATTACGAAAGACTTGCTTTTTTAGCTTATAAAGATGAGGATTTAAAGGCTCAAATTAAAGACTTTGAAAGGCATATTAAAGAGCGTTTGAAACATTCAAAATTTTACAATATCATTGCTGAAATTTTCAAAGAAAATGCCCTTAATGAAAAAGAACAGCTCATTTTTCTAGCCCTTTTAAAGCAAGAATACAGCCTAGAAAACGAGCATTGTGGGGCAAATGAGATGAATGCCTTGCTTTTGCTGATTAGCCAAAATGAGCTAGAACGCATTAAAAACAAGGCTTTGCTTGATGAGAATTCAAAGCTCTATGAAAGGGGGCTTATCGATTATGATGAGTATTTAAACCCCTTTGGCGACATTAGCAAGAGCTTTTTTTTAAGTGATGAAATTTTAGAAAGAATTGTGAATTTCAAAGAGCCAAAAAAGAGCAAAAAAATCAAACTTGAAAGTGCCTTAAAAGAGCAAGACATTTTCGAGCTTATCGAGCCAAATACTGACATAAACGATGTGATAATGCCGCCAAAAACCAAAGAGCTTTTGCAAAACATACTCAAACAGCAGGATAAAAGCGTTTTGGAAAGACTGCATCGCTGGGGCATAAAGACAAATAAAAATATAGAAGCAAAGATTATTTTTTACGGACCTGCTGGAACGGGCAAAACAATGAGTGCGTTAAGCCTTGCTAAATCGATGAAAAAAGCAGTTTTAAGCTTTGATTGCTCTAAAATTCTTAGCAAATATGTCGGCGAAAGCGAACAAAATGTCCGCAAAATCTTTGATACCTACAAAAATATTGCTATAAATTGCAAACAAAGCCCCATTTTGCTTTTAAATGAGGCTGATCAATTTTTAAGCACACGCACCCAAAGCAGTGCTGGGGCTGATAAAATGCACAATCAAATGCAAAATATCTTTTTAGAGCAAATCGAAAAATTCAGCGGCGTTATCATTGCCACAACGAATTTTTTAGAAAGCCTTGACACAGCGTTTTCAAGGCGTTTTGAGTATAAGATAGAGTTTAAAAAGCCCGATTTTAAAGACAGGCTTCAAATTTGGCAAAGGGCTTTGCCGAAAAATGCGAGTTTTGATGATGAATTTAGCGTTGAAGGCTTGGCAAATTATGAGTTAAGTGGAGCGCAGATTATTATGGTGATTAAAAATACGGCTTTAAAAGCTGCCATTTCAAAAGAGGGCATTTTTAAAATGAAAGATTTTTTAGAAAGCATACAAAAGGAGTTGAATTCAAGCTTTGATAAGGCTAAAATTGTAGGTTTTGAAGCGTAAAAATAAATTTTACAAAAAAAAGACAAAAAAATTCTAAAAAACTATAAAGTGCAAAAAATTTTTGTCGATATAAGCAGTGAATCTTTTCGGAAATATTGCTTATAAGCGGGGTTTTTTGTTGTACCCCGCTTTTTTTATGCCCGGTTTTAACTCCCCAAGAGAATGTAAGTTTTATTTGCTAAGCTTTTAAAGCTTTGTGAAGTGCTTAAATTCACACAAGCCTTGCTTGATGAAGTGCTGGTAAAATCAGCATTTAAAAGGGCATTTGTCGCATTTTGAAGCTGGGTTTTAAGGGCTAAATCATTGCTGTTTTTAATGCTTTCGTTTTGAATTTGGGCTAAATTTTGTATGAGGGCTTTTATGTTGTCATTTGAGGCTATGCCAAAGATGAGGCTGTGGCTGTTGTTGATAAAGACGAGTTCAAAGCAGGATTCATCGTTGCCAACCTTGAATTTAACGAGTTTTTCACCCGTAAAATTACTCAAATCCACATTTTCAAGCTCCACGACATTACTCATCGCCGCTGTAAAGCTCAAAGCGTCATTTTTCATCGCATAGCTTTGCAAGTCGCTGATTGTGGTTTTAAGATTGCTTAATGCCTTGCTGATTTCGGCTTCATCTTTGCTTGATGAAAGTCTAGGCAGGGCAATGGCGGCTAAAATGCCAAGTATGACGATGACAAAGATAAGTTCAAGTATGGTAAAAGCTTTTCTCATAGTCTCTCCTTACAAACGAAAAAAAGTCGTGTTTTTGGGGCTGATGATGTCATCGCTGATTTTAACAAATTCACCCCTCTCATACAAACTACACGCCGCACGGGCTATCATTAGGGCATTATCAGCGCAAAATTCAAGCGGAGTGAGCTTTAACTCACAATGAAAGCTCTCACACAAGGCTTTTAACCTCGCTCTTAACTTTAAATTCGCACTCGCCCCACCCACGACACCAAAATGCTTAAAAGAATTAGTTTTAAAAATTTTACTCGTTTTATCCAGCAAATGCTTTATAGCAGCTTCTTCAAAGGCAAAGGCGATTTCGCTTTTTTGCGCCTCGTTTAAATTTTTAAATTCATTAAGCTTTAAACGCACGGCGTTTTTAAGCCCAGAAAAACTAAAAGCAAGTTCTTTTGAGCGTAAAAGCGGCACAGGAAAAACAATGTCCTTTTTTTTAGCCTTTTGTGCGAGTTGTTCTACCGCAACACCGCCCGGATAGCCTAAATTCATCATTTTAGCTACCTTATCAAAACTCTCACCAAAGCTATCATCGCCCGTTTTGGCTAAAATTTCAAGCTCTCCACCCTCATCAACCCTCACAAGCAAGGTGTGTCCGCCACTGACTAAAAGCACACCCATATCAAAACAAGGCTTTTGAGTAAGAAAGAGCGAGTAAATATGCCCGATGAGGTGATTTACGGCGATTAAGGGCAGCTTTAATGATAGGCTTAACAGCTTTGCCATAGTTACCCCGCCGAGCAAACTCACATTCAAGCCCGGTTCATTCGTAACGGCTATGGCACAAAGCCTGTTAAAATAGTCCTTGCACTCGCTTAAAATTTGCGGTAAAGCCGTAGTGTGAAGTCTTGCGGCGAGTTCTGGCACGACACCGCCGAATTTAGAGTGAGCGAGTTCTTGCGAAATTTTTTTGAAAAACACGCATTCAAGGGTATTTTTATCGATAATCGCCAAAGAGCTATCATCACAAGAGCTTTCTATGGCTAAAATCAAGCTTTTCATCGTTTATCTGCCTTTAAAAATTCAAAGTATAGCATTTTTTGCTTAAAATTTAACTTCTTTTTTGAGCCAAAAGCTTAATGTGAATTTAAGCCAAATCTTTTTGCCTAAAAGGATTAAAGAATAAAACAAGGTATTCAGCAAGGATTGTGGTTTGGCTTTAATCGTTGCGTTAAAACGCAACGATTAGTCCCTGAATTTCATATCAAGTTTTCTTGCTTCTTGTTTAATGTTTAATTCTACATCATCTTTGGCGTTAAAACCACCACCAAAGGCTTTAATGACATCAACAACGGAGCTTAAAAGCGTATAAACCGAGCTTTCATAGCTTAACTTCGCATTAAGATAGCTTTGTCTTGCGGTGAGCAAGTCGGTTAATGAGCTTGAACCATTATTGTAGCGGATTTGAGCGAGTTTGTAAATCTTTTCTTGGCTGTCAAGCAAATCAGCATAGTTTTTCTCATTAAGAAAAGCACTTTCCCTTTGCACTAATGCCGAGCGAACCTCGCCAAAAGCCGTTTTTAAAACGCTTTCATAATTAAGATAAGCCTCATCTTTGGCGAGTTTGGCTAAATTTACATTGTAAGTGGTTTCACCCCACCTAAAAATAGGCATTACAGCACTTGCTCCGCCATTCCACGCTACGCTACTGCCCTGCACGAGTTTGCTTAAATCCGTGCTTTGAAAACCGAGCAAACCGGTAAGCGAAATGCTCGGCAGATAAGCTGAACGAGCCACGCCTACAAGGTAGTTTCTTTGCTCTAACCTTGACAAAGCAGCCCTAATGTCCGGTCTTTGCAGTAAAATTTCACTGCTTATGCCCTGCGGAAGCTCTACTTTGAAATTTTCTATCTTTGTATAGGCTGATGTGGCGTATAAAATGTCGTTAAAATCCGATGAGACAAGTATCATCAAGGCTCTGTTGTTATTATCTCTACTAGCGATTAAGCTCACAAGCTGGGCTTTGGCACTTTCAAGCTGGGCTTTGTAGTTGTAAAGCTCATATTCGCTTATCGCACCCACTCTGTATTGAGCGTTTTTAAGTTCATAAGAAGCGGTGTAATCCTCCACGGTTTGTTCTAAAATCTCCACTTGATTGTTGAGGTTAATGGTGTTAAAATAAAGCTTTACTACATTTGAGATTAAAGAAAGCCTTGCGGTTTCAAAGTCAAAGATAGAGGCTTCATAAGCCTTACTTGCAGCTGAGTAGCTGTCTCTGTATTTACCCCACAAATCAAGCTCGTAGCTTAAATTTAACCCCAAAGAAAAGCTGTTGTTGATACTTGAACTACCAAGAGCTGATGCGTTTTTTGGAGTTTTTGCCCGAGTTGCCGCACCTGATGCGTTAAGCTTTGGCAGTAAATCGCTCCTATTTATACCCAAAGTTTGTGCAGCTTGTTCAAAACGCAAAAAGGAAATTTTTAAATCCGTGTTGTTTTTGAGGGCTTTGCTGACAAGATTGTTTAAATTTTTATCGTTAAAAATTTTCCACCATTCTTTTTCAAATTTCACTTCATCTTTGTTGCCCTTGCTTTGACAATTCCCACCTTGTAAGCATTCGTTAATGCTTACATTGGCTTT
>CAZSMF010000034.1:0-18058 GCA_964607975.1 uncultured Campylobacter sp.
GCTTTTGTAGTCCTTGTAGCCTTGCTATTTGTGGCTTTTCTCGTAGCGACTTTCCTTGTTGCTGCACCTGTTGTATTTTGCGTTCTTTGAACCTTTGTATTTGTTGAATTTACAGGAGCTGCATAAAGCAAGGCTGTAAAAAACACAATTGTAAAAACAAATTTTTTCATCGTAAATCCTTTTTTAAAAAAAATCAATCCTTTGTCGAAAATATTGCCTTAATAACAAATTTTGAAAATCGTAATCTAAATTTGTTATTTTTTAAGCAAATTTAACACAAAATAAGCAGAATGTCAAGATTTTTTTTATTTTTTTCAAAAATTTTTTAACAATATAAACTCCATAAATGTGTTATTTTAATATTATTTTGAAAAGTGATTTTTTATTATATTTGTATTAGAATATTATTGTGAAAATAAATCAATAGTTTTTATCATTATAAAACTATTTGCTAATCCTTATCAATAAAATTCTTTAAAAATAAAATATAAAAATAAGCATAATACTTTTTAAAAAATTATTTTATTTTGGAAAAATAGGCAAGATTGAATTTATGGATACTTCGGGCATAAAACCCTCATCATAACAAAGCGGTGGCTCAATATAACAAAAAGCCTAAATTTCCCTATTCGCCATTTGGTAGATAAAGGCAAAGACTTCGGCGACTGCCTTATACATATTTTGCGGAATTTCATCGCCCAAATCAAGCTTTGAAAGCATTTCTACCAAGTCCTCGTCCTCTTTTATAGGCACTCCGTGTTCTTTGGCAAGGCTTATCATCTTTGTAGCTTGTTTGCCTTTGCCTGTGGCAAGGACTTTTGGAGCGTTATAAACAGCCTCTTTGTAGCCTAGTGCCACGGCTTTTTTCATCTTATCCATTTCACGCCTTTTTATCCACGCCCATTTGAAGGTCGTAATTGCGTCCAAATTCTTGTGGAGCAAGTTTAGAGCGGACAATGTCGCCGACAAAGAAATTTGAGCTTAAAAGCCCTACTTTGCTTAAAGAGCGTCTTAACTCGTGCGAATGCTCGTATATAGCCTTTCTAAACGCTTTATCCTCTGCCATTATGTTAATGTCTAGGTATTTGTCCTGCTTTAAGGCGATGAAAATATCTAATTCACCAAGCTTTGCAAAATGCAGTTTGATTTGAGCAAAATACTTGTCTTTTTTGCCTCGCTTAAAAATCACTCTTGATTCGTTTAAATCCTCCCAAAATAAAGGCAAATAGGTGTTTATGCTTTCATTGGCAAGTGAAATGAGCTGATTGAATTCAATTTGAGCTAAAAGGCGACTAGCTTGATTTGCCACAGCCTCGTTATTTTCGCTTTTAGCTGCATTGAAAACCTGCAAAAGCGTGGATTTTATGTCATTTTTAAGCTCTTTTGCAATGTCAGCCTCGTTTTTTGGGACGATTTGAGCTAAATCTTTCGTAGCTCTTTCTATTTTATGCTCCAAATTTTTCAAGTCCGCAAGGTTGATTTTAGCATTTTGCGTGTCGTTATCAAGCTGTTTGAGGCTTTCATTTATGCGTCTTGTAAGGGTAGAAAGTGCTTTGCTTAGGCTTTCAAGCTCTGGCATTTGGGCTTTTTCTGTGGAAAATATAAGATTTTTCACCTCTGCCATTGGCTTATTTTGCTCGTTTAAGGGCTTTTCTTGCATTGGGCTTGTTTGCGTTGGAGTTTGCGGATTTGGCTTTTCTTGCAAGGCTTTGTTTGCCACCTCGCTTTTTGGTGCATTTAAAAGGCTTGTTTTTTCATCTTTAAGAGCGTTTTGCTTTAAAGTCGTTTCGTTTTCATCTTGAATTTGACTTAAATTTGTTTTTTCTTGCTTTAAGGGCTGTGTTTGTTCCTTTGTTGTTTGCGTTTTGTTTTGACTCTCATCTGCATTGTCTTGCGTTTTGTTTTGACTTTCATCTATATCATTTTGTATTTTGCCTTGTTCTACGCCTTCATCTGCCTTATTTTGTGGGCTTGAAATCTTACTCTCTTGCTTGACTTCTTTTAAATTCTCATTTAAAGGGCTTTTTTCACCTGTTTTTGGGCTTTCTTTTGGACTTTCTTTTACGCTTTCTTGCATATGTTCATTTGTAGGGCTAAAAACTTCATTTAATTTTGGCGGATTTTGGCTATTTTCGTGCTTAAAAATGCTAAAATCCCCACTGCTTAACGCTTTAAGTGTATTTACAAGCTTTAAAAAGCTTTGATTTAAATTGTTTAAAAATTGAGTGTCTTTTAAAGCCAAATTTTCTGGGCGTTTAAGCTCTTGTTTGAAATTAGCTTCAATTTTTTGAATTTGCTTTAAAATATTTGTGGCAATGCTTTGAATGTGATTTTGTGCAAAACTTGGATTCTTGCTGATATAATTTTTGAAATTTTCAAGCTTTGTGGCAAGGGCGAGTAAGTTTTTGAAATTTGTATTGGCTAAAATAGCCTTGTTTTCGTGCTTTTGAGCGTTTATAATGCTTTTAAGCTCATTAAGTGAGCTTTTTGCGTCAAGGTCTTTGTCCGCAAGGGCGATGATTTGGCTTGAAATTTGAGGGGAGCTTAATGATTTTATGGCGTTAAGGAGGCTGTGAAAGCTTTTTGGCAAAATGTCCTTATTGAGTGCGTCTTTAAGTTTAGCTTCAAAAAAAATGCCCGAATTTTTAAACAAGGGGGCTAGATTTTCAGCCTTTACCTCACTTGCTGGTTTTAAAATTTGCTCTAATTTGGCTAAAAGTTCGCTAAAAACTTCACTTTTTTTCATCTCACTTGCTAAAAATTTGATTTCATTGCTGAAATTTGGGGCGAAATTTAGCTGGCTTGCTTGTTTGATGAGCTTTTCATTGGGCGTGTTTTTGGCAAAAAGTTGTTCTAGCACCTTATTGACAAGGTTTTTAAGTTTTACATTTAAATCTTCATCAAGAGGATTTAAAGCCGTTGTATGAGCTGTGGTAGGGTTTTTTAAGCCCAATTTTTGCTTTAAAACCCCTGTTAAAGTGCTTTCCTTGCTATTTAAATCACTCTTTAAGGCTTTGCCATCAAGCTTTGTTTCGTTTTTAACCACGCTTGAAGCGACATTAGCTAGAATTTGAGGGTTAATCATCATTCAGCCCCATACTCGTAAAGCTTCGCGTGAATTTTCCCTCTTTGTTTGGCTTGTTAAGGACAAAGAGTATGAGGGCGATTAAATTCAGCACATAAAACCACACAAAGCCCTTGTAGCTAAACTCTTGCATAATCACACCAAGCAGCAAAGGCGAAATGAGCGAACCTAGCAAATAGCTAAACAGCACAGCCCTACCAAGCTCCACGCGTTTGCTATTATCTTCAAGCATATCATTAGCTCTGGCAAGGGCTAGTGCATACAAACAAAAAATCCCCATACCCAAAAACAGCACCAAAACGCATTGCCACAGCATTTCAAATTCAAAAAACGCAAACAAAAGCATTGCAAAAAGGGAAACACAAGCACAAAGCATAATGGAAAATTTGCGTCCTAAATAATCAGAAAGCACGCCAATCACGCTTTGAGCGATAAAACCGCCCAAAAGCCCAAAGAAAATAAACAAAGAAACAGCCCCCGCATCATAGCCTTGCAACAAAACAAACAAAGAAGCCATAGCAAAAAAGCCACCAATGAGCATACCACCGATGAAGCTTGTAAAAAGGGCAAGTGGGGCGATATTAAAGATATTTGGCAAGGAAATTCGGCTTTTTGGAGGAATGACAGGCTCTGTAATGCGAATGAGATTAAGTGGGATAGATGAAAACATAATAAAACAAGCCGCCACAATAAAAAGGGTTTGAGTGCTTAAATTTAGGGCTATAAGCAAGGAGCTTAACCCAAAAGAAGCGTAAAATACAAGCTCATAAAAGCTCAAAACCCTTTGACGAATGCTATCTTGTGCCTTTTCATTAAGCCAAGATTCTATAATCATCAAAAGTCCATAATAACAAAAACCCATAATCACACGCAAAAAGCCCCAAAAATAAAGCTGTGGGCTGAGATTGTGCATAATAATACAAATGGAAAAACCTGCCGAAAACAAGCCAAAAGCTCTTATATGTCCTATTTTAGAGATGATTCTATGTCCGCTAATCGTGCCGAGTATGCCTCCCATAAAAAAGCAAGAGCCGATAAGCCCGATAAAAGTTTCGTTTATATTGCTTTGTTTTAAGATGACGCCCACAGAGCTTAACATTAAAGCATTTCCTACAAAGACAAATGCCATTCCTACGAAAAGTGCCGTCATTGATTTAATCGTGCGTTTAGAACTTATCATACTTCACCCATACCATAAAAATAAAAATTCCCAAAAGCACACTTGAAATTCCAGCCAAAAAAGCAAGTATATCAAGTAAATTATGCTTGTGTAAGATGAGAAAGCCAAGTGCTAAAAATGCGTAAGCACCGAGCTTTGCTAGACTAAAAAACAAAGCCAAATTTTTAAAGGCGAGTTTAAAAGTGGGTTTAAAATCGTCATTTATGGCTTTGAATTTTACAATTTTTAATGGCTTCGTGCTTTTTTTTGTAAAAATATTTAAAGCCTTAAATTCCACTTCTTTTGCCTTTTTAAGAATGCCTTTTCGGTAAGATAAAAAAGATAAAAAAATAATAAAAAGGCTTGAAAAAAAGGCAAATTCAAAGCTTAAAAACAAAGCCTTTTCAACGCCTCTTAAAACAAATAAAAAGCCACAAACAAGGACATTAACACAAAATAAAATGCCGCAAATTTCCTTTTTGCCTTGCATAAAATATTTTAAGCCTTATTTTCTTGTGCTTTGCTTATTTTTGGATAAAGCGAATAATGCCAAATGCTAAAACCCACCAAGGCTACGCCTGAAAGAGTATGGATTTTACTCGCAGCGGGATTTTTCATAAACAAAGCTGTCGTAGCGGTGAGTGCGAGGGAGACGCCCATTCCTATTTTAGCGATTTCTCTTTGTTTTTCAAGAGGGAAGTTTTGTTTTTTTCTCATTTGTTTTCCTTTTATCAAATTTAATCAAGGCTTGTTTGCCTACGCTTAAAGCTAAACAGCACGATGAAATAGCAGCTAAGGCTAAAAGTAAGGGCATTTACTTCCTTTTTATGTTGATTTTTTGCAAGGCATTGATGAGTAAGGCTATGGTTGTGCCATTATGCAAAAATGCCGTTTGTATGGGACTTAACCTACCAAGCGTAGCAAGGGCAAGTATGAAAGAATTCACCCCAAGCGTGATTTTAAAGCCTCTTTTTACCTTGTGTAAGCAAGTATCGGCTAGTTCTTTGGCTTGTGCGACAGCTTCTATATCATCTCGCAAAAGCACTATGTCAGCACTTGCTTTGGTGATGTCCGCACCCTTACACATACCTATGCCAACATCAGCCTTGATAAGAGCCGGAGCATCATTGATACCATCGCCTATAAAAGCAACCTTTCGTCCGCTTTTCATAATATCATCTAAAATTTCAGCCTTTTGCGTAGGTAGAAGCTGGGCAAAATACCTGTCTATACCAAGCTTTAAAGCGATTTCTCTTGCCTTGTTTTCTTTATCACCCGTAAGCATTACAAGCTCTTTTGCACCGCTTTTTCTTAACCTTTCTAAAACTTCTTTGGCATTATCTCGCAAACTGTCTTTAAGCACAATCACGCCCAAAAGCTTTTTATCATAGCCTATAAAAAGCAAGGTTTCCCCACTCTCATCAAGCTTTTGAATTTGACTTTGATGAGGGCTAAAAGAAATTTGCTCATCATCTTCTAAAAAATGTCTGCTTCCTATGACAACGGCTTTGCCATTTATCTCGCTTTTCACGCCGTGAGCTACGATGAAGGTTACTTCATCGTGGTGAATGTGCGTAAATTTGTTCTCTTGTGCTGCCTTGACTATGGCTTGGGCGACTGGGTGAAAATAATGCTCCTCAATACTTGCAGCAAGGTTTAAAATCTGCTCTTTGCTAAATTCTTTTGAAAAAGAATGCACGGCAAGGACTGATAAATCGCCCTTTGTGAGTGTGCCTGTCTTATCAAAAACAAAAATTTCAGCTTCTTGCAAGGCTTCAAGGCTCTTTGCTCCCTTAACGATAATGCCCTCTTTACCAGCACTTGAAATAGCTGCTTTAAAGCTAACAGGAGTGGTAAGCTTTAAGGCACAAGAATAATCAGCCTGTAAAACACTAGCCGCACGGACTAAATCACGGCTAAATAAATAAGAAAAACCCGCCAAAGCCAAAGTAATAGGCACGAGCTTATCAGCCATTTTAGAGGCTTTAAGCTCTTTTGCGGACTTTTGCACCAAGGTTTCTTCTAAATAATTCTTAATCCTCGCCACAGCAGTATCCTTGCCAACACTCTCAGCCCAAATTTTAATCTTACCCTCCTGCACGCTCGTGCCAGAAAGCACTTTATCCCCACGAATTTTTCGCACCGGACTTGCTTCGCCTGTCATTGAAATTTGATTAACCAAGGCTTCACCGCTTACTATGTGTCCGTCTATTAAAATCATATCCCCAGCACCAACTACGACTATATCGCCGATTTTTAGCTCATCACTTAAAACGCGTTTTAGCTCTGTTTTGTTAGAATGAGAAAGCTCAATCCAAGCTTGATTTTGCGTAGGTTTTGAAAGCTCTTTGATTAAATCATCGCTTTTATACAAGGTAAGTTCTTCTATGTATTCTCCAAGGGCGAGCATAAAATTTGTCGAATTTGCTGTTTTGAAATCTCTTCTATACAAAGAAATCGCCACAGCCAAAGCTTCAAGTGTGCGTGAGTTAATGCCGCTTTCATAAGTTTGTTTTAAGCCGCTTAAAAGCAAGGGGATACAAGCTAATATACTTGTAGCCATTTTTGCTCTTTGATTTGTCAAAACAAGATCAAGCCCCAAAGCTCCAAAGGCTCGAACCACCTCAAAAGAGCTTGGAATTTGGCTGTGTGTTTGCATTTGTTGTTTGAAATTTTGTGCTTTTTGCAAAAGGGCGTGAATGTTTTTTTCTATGCCCTTTAAATCCTTGCTATAAGTGATGATAATATCGTTTAAAACGGCGTTAATCCTTACTTGCAAGACATTTGGAAGTGTTAAAAGGGCTGTTTGTAGCGACAAGGTGTCGATTTTCTCGCCAAAATAGCGAAACCTCGCCCTTGTTTTTGTGTGATGAATCAGCCTTAAATTCACTTTTTTAGACCTAATTAAGAATTCACTTCTGCCTTAGCGTCCTCATAACGCTCTTTAAGCTCCTCAACGCCCATTTCAAAGAGAGAGCTTAATTTAGCAAAGCCTTTCAAAAGGGCTTTTTGAGCGTTTTCATTGGTAAGTATGAAAGAAGCTGCTGCACCTATGAGTGTGCCAACGATGAAATCCCTTTGTGCATTGCCACTATTAAATATGCTGTTATTTGTGGTGTTTATGTAAGGATTGTTCGCATTTGGAGTATTATCATAATATTTGTTTTTGTGTTTCATTGTTTTTCCTTTTTTTGATGAGTTTTGGCTCATTTTGCATTATTTTATCAAGAGCGTAAAGACTTGCAAAGCCTACGCTAACATAAGCTAGGGCTTCAAGCGTATTTCGCAAGGGGCTTTTTGTCCTATCGCCAAGTGCGTTTGAAGCCCCTATCCCACTAGCAGCGATAATACCGCCCTCAATACTTGCCCTTAAAATGTCTTTTGCGGCGGATTTTTTGTCCTTTCGCCCTTGTTTGTAGTTAAGACTTGATGAGAGCATAAAGGCGAAAATCGCCCCACTCACCGCGTGTCCTTTAACAGAACGCGGTGTGCCTGTGTTAATCAGCATTAGTTAGCCCCTGTGTTTTCGTTTGTTAAAGCCGTGTTAGTATTTGTCGCTTCGCTTGTTTTTCTCGCTCTTCCACGGCGAGTTGTCGTCTTTTTGGCTGTTGTTTTTTTAGCGGTGGCTTTTTTAGCAGTGCTTTTAGCCTCTGTGCCTTTTTTTGTAACACTTTTTGCCCTCGTGCTTTTAGCCGTGGTGGTGCTTTTTGCCTTTGTGCTTTTAGCTGCTGCGCTAGTCTTTCTTGTGCCTTTGCTTGGAGTTGTTTCAACCTCTTTTGCTTTTACACTTGTTCTGCGTTTTCGTGGGCTTTTTTCAGCTTTTGTAGTTGCTTTTGCAGCTGTTTTTTTAGGCTTTTGAGGGTTATTTTCGGTGCTAAAATTCGCAAAAATCTCCTTTGCCCTACTCGCTACATTGCTTAAAGCTTGTTGAGAAGCGTTTTTGGTTTGCTCCAACTTATCTTTAAAAGCCGGTGAAGAGAGAGTTTTTTTCACCTCGTCTCGTTTCGCGTAAAGTATGGTTAAAGCCGAACCAACGGCTAATCCTGCAAGAAATGGTAACATAGTTAATCCTTTGTGTTTTGATTTGTAAGCTCATTAAACATAAACATTGCTCCAACGCCAAGTAAAACCCCGCCAAGCAGTGAAAAATTCAGCTTTTTCAAAAAGCCTTCAAGTTCAGCTTGGCTTAATTCTTTGTTTTGGAGTTTATTAAATGTCCTTGTCGCTTCGTTAAAAAATTCTTTTGTTTTATTGATTTGAGTAAAAAATTGATTTGAATTTAAACTTTGTAAAGCCGGTAAAATCTCATTAAAGCTTTGTGCTTGAAAAAAATAGAGTGCGTCTTTGAATTTTTCGTCATTTTCCTCATCAAGCATTGCATTGTAAAAGGCGATATTTTCATTTTCGTGCGAGATTAAAAAGGCTAAATCGCTCATAAAATCACCACTTAATGCAAAATCATCGTCATTTTTAAGGCTTTTGATTTGACAATAATCTTTCAAGGCATCGATATGGTTTTGTTTGATTTGTAAAATGGGAGCAAAATACGAGCTATAAAGGCGTGAAGCATACTCATAAATTTGAAAAGACTTGCATTCATTAACAAGCACTTGATTTATTTTATCCATTTACATTGCCCTTTATCACTTCTTGTAAGCGTTCATAAACTGCTCTACTTTCTTTTTGACTAAGCCACAGCTCCCAAAGGCTTGGCTCAAAGCTTTTGCTGTCGTATTCTATCGTTACAGAACCGATAATTTTATTTATCTTAATATCTTTAACCACAGGCAAATTTTTAATCATTTCAAAACCCTCTAAAAGCTTATTTTCACCAAATTCAGCAAGGGCGTTTTTAAGCTCCTTACTCGCCCTTAAACGAATTCGCCCGGGGCTGTGATGAATGAGATGAAAAAAACTTGCAAATTGCTTCACTTCATCTTCTGTAAATTCAAGTTTTTCAAATCGCTCAACGCTTTGTTTCATCAATAAACTTTCGATTTTGATAATAAACTTTTTGCTTTGTAATTGTAGTTTAAAAAGGCTAATATTAAGCTTAAATCGCAAAAAAATTCACTCAAATTTAAATTTAAGCACTTTAAAACGCCTTAAATCTTTGCTCTTGCTTAAAAAAGCATAAAATAAAAAATACATTAAAAAAAAGTTGTTATAATGGCGTAAATTTTTTGTAAGGAAAATATTTTAATGTATAGATTTGCACCATCTCCAACGGGAGATATGCACATTGGGAATTTAAGGGCGGCGATTTTTAATTATCTTTGTGCCAGACAAAAAGGCACAGATTTTATTTTACGCATAGAAGATACCGATAAAGAACGCAATATCGCCGGAAAAGACGAGGAAATCAAAGAAATTCTAACACTTTTTGGCATAAAATGGCAGCATTTTTATGTGCAAAGTCAAAATTTAAAACATCATCGCCAAATGGCTTTAAAACTAGTAGCTGAAAAAAAAGCCTTTGCGTGTTTTTGTAGCCCCGAACTTTTAGAGCAAAAAAAAGAAGCAGCAAAAAAGGCGAACAAGGCTTATCGCTATGATGGCACTTGCGAGAATTTAAGCGATAGTGAGGTATTGCAAAATGAAAAGCCCTTTGTGATTCGCCTTAAAAAACCTACAAAGGCTATGGAATTTACGGATTTAATCAAGGGTAAGCTTCATTTTGAGCCTGAAAATATCGACAGCTTCGTCATAATGAGAGCGGATAAAACCCCAACTTATAACTTCGCTTGTGCGGTTGATGATATGTTAGAGGGCGTTACTTGCATTATACGAGGAGAAGACCATACCTCAAATACGCCTAAACAAGAGCATATCCGTGCGAGTTTAGCTTATGACAAGCCTATGATTTATGCTCATTTGCCAATCATCTTAAACGAAAGCGGACAAAAGATGAGTAAAAGAGAGGCTCATTCTAGCGTTAAATGGCTTTTAGAGCAAGGCATTTTGCCACAAGCTATAAGCAATTATCTCATTATGCTTGGCAATAAAACCCCAAAAGAAGTGTTTAGCCTTGATGAAGCCATAGAATTTTTTGACATTCAAAAAATTTCCAAAGCCCCGGCTAAATTTGATTTAAAAAAGCTTTTACAGCTCAATAGAGAACATATCAAGCTTTTAAGCAATGAGGCTTTGAATGAGCTTTTAAATTTGGGTAAAAATCTAGCCGATTTAGCTCGTTTTTACACGCAAGAAACAAGCACGATTAAGGAATTAAAAGAAAAAATTTCTCTCATCTTTGCTCCTAAAACAACGAGTGAATTTAAGGCTGAATTTGAGCTTTTAAAAGGGCTTTTAAAAGACTTTAAATTTGCTGATGATTATGAGGGTTTTAAAAATGATTTAATGCAAAAAAGTGGCTTAAAGGGCAAAAGCTTTTTTATGCCCTTGCGTTTGATTTTAACGGGCAATACGCACGGACCTGAATTAAACGAGCTTTACGGGCTTTTAAAGCCCTTTATCAAAGAAATAGTGAGGTTATAAAATGTTTGTTGTTGATTCTTTCTTACTTTCCATAGTTTCTGTCGTGCAGATTATACTCAATGCTTATATGTGGGTGATTATCATCGCCGCACTCATCTCTTGGGTGCAGCCAGACCCTTACAATCCCATAGTGCAAATTCTTGACAAACTTACCGCACCAGCTTATAAGCTTATAAGTTTCATACCCACACGCATAGGCAGCATTGATTTAGCCCCTTTAATCATCATCATATTTTTACAATTTATCAGCATACTCATCGGCAATCTCGCCAAGGCTTTTGTATGAAAAAGCTCTCGTTTTTTTTGCTGTGTTTTTCGTTAAGCTATGGGGCTTTGTATGATTTACAAAGCCTAAAACAAAAGGAAAATTCAATAGCCAAAGATTATTACATACACAAACTTTTAGAAAAAAAGCAAATTTCACAAAATGAAGCAAAGAATTTAAGCGAACACATTTTTCGCTATCAGGGTAAAATCAAAAAAGCCCTAGAAAATTTAGTGCCACCAAAGCCCTCATACAATCCAAAATACGCCAAATGCTTTAACTACACCAGCAAAACCATACTTAAAGCTGATAATGCTTGTCAGCTTTATAGGGTGAATTATTCTTTGTATTTTGTCTCAAAACTTGATGACAGCACACGCACAAAATTAGCCAATAAATTTAAAAATCACCCCGAAACAAGCCTCATACTCAACGCTTTTAATCAAAAAAATCCCCTAAATTTACTCATCGATAATAACAACACAGCACTTTTTTTAAAAACTTGGACTTTCCTTGATAGCCCCGATATACTCCTTAAAAAAAGCTATATCAACAAACTCGCCAAAGAAAAGGGCTTTACTGAATTTATGCGTCCCATTGTCATTAAAAGAGTGCAGCCAAATTTATTGCTTTCTTTTTTGCAAATCAGTCCAAATAATGTCTCAGGCGAGGCGGCGTTTTATTTAGGTATCAACGCTCTTATCTTTAAACAAGAGCCAAAAGCCGTTCTTTTTTTTAACAAAGCCTACAAAAGCTATGAAAAACAATATGACAAAGACAATGCCTTATTTTGGATATATCAAATCACCCAAAAAAAGAGCGATTTAGAGCTTTTAGCTCAAAGTTCGTCTTTAAATATTTACAGCATTTGGGCAAAACAACTACAAAAACAGCCTTTGAGTAATTTTTCATCTTTGAAAGCCAAAAACAAAAACTATGAATTTGATATGAACGACCCTTTTTTGTGGCAGAGTTTATCAAAAGAAATTCGCCAAGCCAATAAAGAAAAACTCAAAACAATGGCAGATACCTTTAACGCTCACAATACCTTGCCTATTTATGCTTTCATACTTGAAAGGGTAAATGATTTTAAGGAAAATTACTTCATAATGCCCTATTACGAGCATATCAAAGAATATGATGTTAAAAGACAAGCTTTGATTTTAGCCATTGCCAGACAGGAAAGCCGCTTCATTCCTACGGCTGTTTCGACTTCTTACGCATTGGGAATGATGCAGTTTATGCCTTTTTTGGCAAATCATATCGCACAAAATGAATTAAAGCTTGAAAAATTCGAGCAAGATGATATGTTTGAGCCAAAAACGGCGTATTTTTTTGCCAATCATCATTTAGACTATCTTGAAAGCAAACTTGGCTCACCGGTGCTGATTTCTTACGCTTATAATG
This sequence comes from uncultured Campylobacter sp., assembly GCA_964607975.1. Lineage (GTDB taxonomy): Bacteria > Campylobacterota > Campylobacteria > Campylobacterales > Campylobacteraceae > Campylobacter_D. The sequence continues at coordinate 12,415 of CAZSMF010000034.1, forward strand.
GCGGCATAGGTTTTACCAATAGAATGCTTGATAAAGGCTTGTTTCAAGCGGGTAAATACGAGCCTTTTTTGTCAATGGAACTTGTGCCTTACACTGAAAGCCGAATTTATGCTAAAAAGGTATTGGCTAATTATATAGTGTATTTACATCTGTTGAACGATAATACATCGATTTTGAGTATTTTTGAAAGCTTAATTCAAAACAATCAAGCGACAAACACAGCCTCAAAGTAATAACAGGGGCATTCTTAAAGGGAAAAGAAAGCTTATAATAGCTGGTGTAATCGCTGTTAATGAGGTATTTTTTAAGCTCATCGTTTGAATTTAAAGGCGTAAGTTTAGCCTCGTTTATATCCATAAAGACACGCAAATGCTCTATATTACTATCTTGTGGGGAAACAAAAAGCACGAAAATATCTTTATTTTCTTTTTCTAAAATGGGGGTAAGATAAGAAAGCACCAAAATGCTATCCTCGCCATTTTGCTTGAATTTAAGCTTTTGCGTATGCATTAAAATCTGCCTTTGAAGCTGAATTTGCTCCTCATTTTTACTCGCACAAGCAGCAAAAAACAAAACGATGATAAAAAGCAGACATTTTTTCATTTCTTATCCATAAAAATTTTTAAGTTATTTTAACGGATTTATATTATAATTTTGTCAAAATTATGAGGAAAAAAATGAAAAAACTCGCTATGGCATTTTCTGGACCTTCAAATTCGGGCAAAACAACGCTGATTACAAAACTTGCCAAATATTTTATTGATAAGGGTTTAAAAGTGCTTGTTTTAAAACACGACCCAAGCGATAAGGCTCAATTTGATGTCAAGGGCAAAGACAGCTTTAAATTCTACGAAAGCGGGGCTGATGTAATGGTATTAAGCCCGACAAGAACGAGTTTTTTCACTCATCAAAGTTTAAGCATTGATGAGTGCATTAAACTTGCGGGTGAGTTTGACTTGTTTTTAGTCGAGGGCTTAAAACACCTTGCCTTGCCACGCATTAGCGTGTTTTGTAAAGAACTTGATGAGAGTTATTTTGAATACTCTCAGGCTATTGCAAGTTATGAAAAAGTGGAAAATGACAAAGTTACTTGGCTTCATTTAGATGATATAAAGGGTATTGGCGAGTATATTTTAGCCAATGCGAAAAGGTGTTAAAAATTAAAACAAAATTAGCATTCATAGGCTTTTTAGCCTTAATATTTGTGTCTTGTGGCGGAAAAGAGGAAGTTACAAGCAAGGAGATAAAACAAGCACTTGAAGTAAAAATTAACCCAAAACAAGATGAAAAAAACTTTATAATGAGGGCAAGGAAGTGGCAAAAAATTCTCAAAAAGCGTGTTTGCTTGATGATGCTATGGCTTGTTTTAACGCAGGGTTTATGCATAAAAATGGCGAGGGTGTAAAGAAAGATTACGCCAAAGCGATAGAATTTTACAACAAAGCTTATGATAAACTTAATATTGAAGGGCAATAATAAACGACAAAGCATATAAGCTTTTTTTAACTTAAATTTAAAAGCCATTTAAAAAGCTTACTCTTTTGAATTTTTTGTCTTTATTTCAAGCATTGTGAATTTTGTGTTATAATAGCGGCTAAATTCAACAAACGCAGCTTTATCATAAATTAAAAAGGACAACAATGCAAGAAATTTTTAGCAGCATAAAAAAGGCGGTTTTAGCCATTTCAAACGAGATGAAATTCCCCGATACAAGCTACAAAAACAGCCAAAATGCAACAGGTGATAATCAGCTTAAATTTGATGTCAAAAGCGATGAGCTAATAACGCAAATTTTAAGCGAGTGCAAAGAAATTAAAGCCCTCATCAGCGAGGAAAAAAGCCAAATTTATGAGCTGAATTCAAAGGGAAAATACCTCATCGCTTACGACCCGCTTGATGGTTCGTCTTTATTTGATGTGAATTTTGCCGTAGGTTCGATTTTTGCCATTTACGAGCAAAGCCCAAAGAGCGAAAATTTAAGGGCTGCGGCGTATAGCATTTACTCAGCCAGACTTGAACTCGTCCTTTGTGAGCAAAATGCAACGCCAAAGCTGTATAGACTGCAACAAAATGGCGAATTTGCCTTTGTTAGAGAGCTTAAAATGAGTCAAAAGGGCAAAATCAACGCTTGTGGCGGCACACAAAAAGAATGGAGCGACACTCACGCAAAATTCATCAAAAGCCTTTTTGATGAGGGTTATAGATTGAGATACAGCGGGGCTATGGTGAGCGATATACATCAAATTCTATGCAAGGGTGGCGGACTTTTCAGCTATCCAGCCACAAAGGACGCTGTAAATGGCAAATTAAGGGCGTTTTTCGAGGTTTTTCCCCTTGCTTTCATCACAGAACAAGCCGGTGGAAAAACGAGCAATGGCACGAATTCTAGCCTTTTAGAGCTTGAATTTAAAGAGCTACACGCCACCACGCCGTGCTTTTTCGGCTCAGAGTATGAAATCAACAAGCTTTTATCGGCTTACAAGGAGGGCAAATGAGTGATATTTTTGAGGCAAATTTGGACGAAAAAAAAGAAGTATTAGAGCAATGCCAAGTGAAAAAAAACACAAATTCGTGTTATAATTGCGAGGAAATTTTTGACTGCGAGACAAGAAAGCAGTATGTTAAAGCCGTGTATGAGAGTATGTCAAAGGGTGCAAACAACGGCGGATTTGAATTTTAACAGGAAAGAAAATGAGATATTTAACCACGCCGATTTATTATGTCAATGATGTGGCACATTTAGGACACGCTTACACCACTATTATCGCCGATACTATGGCGAGATTTTACCGCTTACAAGGCGAACAAACCTTGCTCCTTACAGGCACGGACGAACACGGACAAAAGATAGAACAAGCCGCAAAGGCTCATAACTTCACGCCAAAAGAATACGCCGATGAAATCACAAAGCAATTCAAAGCCCTTTGGGACGAATTTGGCATAAGTTATGACATTTACGCACGAACGACAGATAAAAGGCATATTGAGGCTGTTCAGGCTATTTTTATGAAAATGTATGAAAAGGGCGACATTTACAAGGGCGAGTATGAGGGGTATTACTGCATTTCTTGCGAGAGTTTTTTCACCAAAACTCAGCTTTTGGGGGATAATCGTTGCCCTGATTGTGGTAAAAGCACGAATTTACTCAAAGAGGAGAGCTATTTTTTCAAGCTCAGCAAGTATCAAAACCAAATTTTAAAGTGGTATGAGGAGGCTGAGCCTATTTTACCGAAAAACAAAAAAGCCGAGCTTGTGAATTTCGTCTCTGCTGGGCTTAAAGACTTGTCTATCACACGCACGGGCTTTGATTGGGGTATAGCCTTGCCAAAAGAGATGAATGATGATAAACACATTGTTTATGTGTGGCTTGATGCCCTTTTTATCTACCTTTCATCGCTTGATTTTATCAGCGGGGGCGAAAATGTCAAATTTTTTCCCGCACATTTGCATTTAGTGGGTAAGGATATTTTGAAATTCCACGCTATTTATTGGCCTGCGTTTTTGATGAGCGTGGATTTACCTCTGCCAAAATTCATCGCCGCACACGGCTGGTGGGTAAGAGATGGGCAAAAAATGAGTAAGAGCAAGGGCAATGTGATTAAGCCAAAAGAAGTCGCAGACGCTTATGGCTTGGAGGCTTTGAGGTATTTTTTACTGCGTGAAGTGCCTTTTGGAAATGACGGGGATTTTAGCGAAGCAGCCCTCATCAACCGCATAAATACAGAGCTTTGCAACGAGCTTGGCAATTTACTTAACCGCATAATAGGAATGAGTGCAAAATACTCAAATTCAAGGATAAATTCAGCTAAAATTAGTGAATTTTTCAGTGATGAGCTTAAACAATGCAAGGAATATTTAGACAATGCGAGGAATATTTTAGAGACTTTGCAGACAAATAGATATTTAGAGGAGCTTTTCAAGGCTTTAAGTCTTGCAAATTTAAGCATAAGCAAGTATGAGCCTTGGAATTTAATTAAAAACGAGCAAACAGACAAGGCAAATGCCCTTGTGGCTTTGTGTGCGAACATTTTAGCAAAGGTGGCTACCCTTTTAAGCCCTACTCTACCGCAAAGTTGTGAAAAAATCGCCCAAATTTTAGGCTTTACTATCAACGCGCAAGGCTACAAAAGGCTTATTTTAGAGGATAAAATCAGCGATTTTACCCCGCAAAATAGCTGTGAGCCTTTATTTAACAAAGTCGAAAAAGCCCTTTTAACGCCCATTACGCCGCAAAAGCCAAAAGAAAGCGTAAAAGAGGCTAAAATTAAGATTGATGATTTTCAAAAAATAGAAATCAAAGTCGCCCAAGTCAAAGAATGCTCACGCATAGAGGGCAGTCAAAAGCTACTTAAATTTATAGTAGAGCTTGAAAATGGCGAGTTAAGGCAGGTGCTTTCGGGCATAGCTGAATTTTACGAGCCTCAAACGCTCATAGGTAAGCAAGTTTGTCTTTTAAGCAATCTCAAAAAGGCTAAAATTTTCGGCTTTGAAAGCGATGGAATGATACTTTCAGCAAAAAGTGGCGATAAAATCGTGCTGATAAGCCCACAAGAACTTGTTAATAACGGCTCAATCATCGGCTAAATATGAATATATCAAACCTCAACGAGCTTTTACAAACGCAAATCATCAATGAGGGTTCGCCATCAAGCGTTTTAGGCTTTGCGCGAAAGCTCAAACAACTCAAAGCGAGTTCTGCCTTTTTTTCAAACGATGAGGAGGAGATAAATCAAGCTGTCGCTGCTGGGGCTTTTGTCATCGTAAGCGAAAAAGAACTCATCATCAAAGATAAAGAGGTATTTTATTTACAGGCAAAAAGCTTGAAAAAAGCCCTTGCAAAGCTACTTCGTTTTATCAGTGAGGAAAAAAAGCTTGAATTTTTGCTTTGTAAAGGCTTGGAATTTGACTTTTGCGATGCCTTTGGCGTCAAAATTTTAAGCGGAGATATTTTTGAGGACTTTGACATTTTAATACAAGCAAAAAATGAAAGCCTTTTTGCTTGTGATGATGAGGAATACTTGCTTCAACTTTGTGCTGTGTATGATGAGCTTAAAGATTGTGTGTTTAATCTCACTTACAGCTCCTTGTTTTATTCTCAAATTATTATACAAAATGATAATTTATTTAAACTTAAACTTTGCTTTGCCTATGCTAAAATTTTTGCCAATTTTGCGAATTTACTGATAGAAAAAAAGAAAAAATTCAATTTTAATGAGAAAAAAATAAATTTTTATCAAACTTTTTTCGTAGATAATGCAAATTCAATTAAAGAATTTGGCAAAACACAAAAAGCCTTCATACTCGTGCAAGATGAAAGGCATTTTTTGTTTTTAGGCGAAGCCTTATCAAAAGTCAAGGGCTTTGCGGTGGCGAGTAATGACAGCTTATTTTGCGACTTTGCGTATAGAAATTTAGATGAGCTTAAAGCGTTTAAAGATTTTCGCTATTGCTTAGTAAAAGCTGATGAAAGCGAGTTTATAAGGCTTTTTAGCCCACAAGAAAAAGAGCCAAATTTATTCAAGTAAAATAAATTTAAGCTAAAAATGCTATAATGGCATTTTTAATTTCAACACAAAGGACAGATTATGCTTCACATTTGTTTTGCAGCAAATGAAAGCTATATTAAGTATTGTAGCGTGTTAAT
>CAZSMF010000035.1:0-17875 GCA_964607975.1 uncultured Campylobacter sp.
GACAAGGGTAGGAATGACGGGGTGTTATGTCATACTGAGCCGTAGGCGAAGTATCTCTTTTAGATTCTTCGCTACGCTCAGAATGACAAGGTAGAGCCAAAAACTCAACCTTATAAACTCAAATTTAAAACATTTAGAAATTCATTTTTTAAAGGACTTTTATGAAAAAGATTTTATCAAGCTTTGTTTTGGTAGGGATTTTAGGCGTTAGTAGTGCAGTGGCTGAGGAAAGTGGAGCTTTTGCTGGAATTGGGCTTGGCTATGGCAGTGTGCATTTAAAAAAAGCTTATAGTTATAACACTATCAAACAAGAATATAACGATAATGAACTAGCGGGTAATAGATTTGGTTTCGTTTTTGGTAGAAAGTATTTTACGACTCCTGCACTTGGGTATAGATTTTATCTTTTGGTTGATATAGGCAATTACTACGAACACGACAAAGATGGTGAAAAAATTCAAGGAGCGGCTAAAAATAGCACTTTTAATATAAATCTTAACCTTGACGGACTTTTTAATCTTATCTCGGAGAAAAATTTAGATTTTGGTGTGTTTGTTGGGGCGAGTTTGGGTTATGTAAGATACAATTATTCTTGGTAATTTTAAAGCCAAAGGCACAAAATTACAACAAAGCAAACCCACAAGGGTTTGCTCTTTTTTACAACTGCGGCTTTGGTGTTTTATCATTTGACACAGGAAGTTGTGGGTAAGTGATGTCTGGCTTTTTACCTGTAAGAGAGTGCAAAAATAGCTCTATGCTCCTTGCTTCCTTATCTGTAATCTCAATGCCAAGCTGAACGCTTCCCATTTCGTGAATAGCTTCTTTCAAAGACCAAATTCCGCCGTTGTGAAAGTATGGGGCAGTTTGTGCTATATTTCTTAAAGTCGGCGTTTTCACCATACCATTTTCATCTCCCTTAAAATCACCCAAATCAGCAAATTTATACTTCGCAGCGATTTCAAAGGCTTGCATAGAACCGCCCAAATTCACACCATTATGACAAGCGACACAACCCTTATCAATAAAGAGTTTAAGCCCCTTTTGCTCATCTTTTGAAAGAGCCTTTGCATTACCCTCTAAAAATTCATCAAAGCGAGACGGGGTGATTAAGGTGCGTTCAAAATTAGCTATGGCATCGGCTATATTGTCAAATGTAACGCCACTTCTGCCGTAAATTTTCTTAAATTCAGCCACATATTCTTTAAGTGAGGCGATTTTTTCAACAGCAAGTTTCGCAGGTGTTGCCATTTCAGCTTCTGCTTCGATAGGTCCTTTGGCTTGGTCTGCTAAGGTTTTTGCCCGTCCGTCCCAAAACTGCGTAGTGTTTAAAACAGAATTATACACGGTTGGAGAGTTGAGGTGATGAGGGTTTGCACTCCATCTATGCCCTATGGCTGCGGCTACGCCGTCAGTTCCGCCAAGTCCTAGATTGTGGCAGGTGTTACAGGAGATGATACCGCTTTTTGAAAGTCTTGGCTCAAAATAAAGCTTTTTGCCAAGTTCGGCTTTCTCTGTGCTAAATTGGCTTGCCTCAACGCCATTTTCTTTAAGAATGGCATCAACACCCTTTTGATCCTTTGGTAAGGCGACTAATCCTGCATTTTTAGCCTCATCAATCAAAGCATTTGCGTTTAAAATGCTAAATGCCAAGAGGCTTGATACAAGTAACTTTTTCATTTTTTCTCCTTTAATAAAAATTATTGATTAGAAAAAAATTATAATCCAATAAAACTTAAAAAAAGCTGATAAAAAGAAATAAAATTGATAAAGTAAATTTGTTATAATGACACAAAGGATTAAGATGAGTTATGATTTGCATTCTGTGGTTGGTATAGATGAGGCTGGGCGTGGGGCTTTGGCAGGTCCTTTGTTTGTAGCTGCTTGTTTGCTGCATAGTGAAATTTCGGGCATAAAGGATTCAAAGGAGTTGAGCGAGAAAAAGAGAACACAGCTTTTTGGGCTTATTAAGGAAAATTCAAACTATCTTATTTTGAGCTTTTCGCACAGGCAAATTGATGAATGTGGTTTAAGCTCTTGTCTTAAAAGGGCTTTAATCATCATACAAAGGCATTTTGCGGGATTTAAATGCCTTTATGATGGCAATACCAATTTTGGAGTAAGTCCCATACAAACCCTTATAAAAGCCGATAGCAAGGTGCTTCAAGTAGGAGCGGCTAGTATTTTAGCCAAGGTAAGCAGGGACACAGCGATGAATGAGCTTGATGAAAGCTTTGCTGTGTATGGCTTTGCAAAGCACAAAGGCTATGCAAGTAAAGCTCATATCGATGCCATAGCCCGTTTTGGACTGAGCAAAATTCATCGCAAAAGCTTTAAGCTCAAATGCTTTGAAAAGACTTTGTTTGAGTAAAAGGCTTGTGGTGGAGAAAATCCATTTTTGCTTGATTTGCTTTAAAATTCAATTTTTATTTTTTGCTGATTTTAGCAAAATCAAAGCTTGAATTTACTCACTTTTTTACCAAGTATTTTCGCTCAAAGTGCTGTTATTTTAATATAGTTTGCATTTTTTCAATCCTTGTTTAACAAGGTGCAAAAATTTGTGCTAAAATTAACGACAGCATAAAAAATTTTAGGAGATTTTATGACAAAAAGCGAGATTAAAGAACTCATTGCTATGTTTGCCGAGGCAAATGTCAGCAAGATTAAGATTAAAGAAAAAGACGGCTTTGAGATAGAACTTGAACGCGATATGTGCTGTGAAGTTCCTGCTCCAATCCCACAAACCCCTGCACCTCAACCCATAAATGTCAATGTAGTCAATGAAGCCCAACCAAACAAACGCAACAAACCAACGCTAAACAGCCCAATGGTTGGCACTTATTATCAAGCTCCAAGTCCGGGTGCTACGCCTTTTGTTAAGGCTGGTTCTTCGGTGAAAAAAGGCGACACCATAGGCATTATTGAAGCGATGAAAATAATGAATGAAATTCAAGCCGAATACGACTGCCGCATTATTGAAGTCTTAGTTGCCGATGGGCAGCCTGTTGAATTTGATATGCCTTTGTTTGTGGTGGAGAAAATTTAATGGAAATCAAAAGAGTTTTAATCGCAAATCGCGGAGAAATAGCCCTTCGTGCCTTGCGGACTATTAAAGAAATGGGTAAAAAGGCAATTTGTGTGTATTCCACAGCCGACAGGGACGCACTTTATCTAAAATATGCAGACGCAAGTATTTGCATAGGCAACCCAAGAAGCACAGAAAGCTATCTTAATATCCCAAATATCATTTCAGCAGCAGAAATAGCAGAAGCTGATGCGATATTTCCGGGCTATGGCTTTTTGAGCGAAAATCAAAATTTCGTTGAAATTTGTGCCAAGCATAACATTAAATTCATAGGACCTTCGGTTGAAGCAATGACTTTAATGTCTGATAAAAGCAAAGCAAAGCAAATGATGCAAAGGGCTGGTGTGCCTGTAATCCCGGGCAGTGATGGGGCTTTAAAGGGTGTAGAAGCGGCGAAAAAACTCGCCAAAGAAATGGGCTATCCTGTTATACTTAAAGCAGCAGCTGGTGGGGGCGGACGCGGTATGCGTGTCGTGGAAAAAGAAAGCGAGATAGAAAAGGCATATTGGTCGGCTGAAAGCGAAGCTATGACAGCCTTTGGGGACGGCACAATGTATATGGAAAAATACATTCAAAACCCTCGCCACATTGAAGTGCAGATTATAGGCGATAGCTTTGGCAATATCATTCACATAGGTGAAAGGGATTGTTCTATGCAAAGGCGTCATCAAAAGCTCATCGAGGAAAGCCCAGCCATATTACTTGATGCAAAAACACGCAAAAAGCTTCACGATACAGCTATAAAAGCTGCCAAAGCCATAGGCTATGAGGGTGCGGGGACTTTTGAATTTTTGGTGGATAAAAATTTAGATTTTTATTTTATCGAAATGAATACGCGTTTGCAGGTTGAACACTGCGTTAGCGAAATGGTAAGTGGTGTGGATATTATCGAACAAATGATAAAAGTCGCTGAGGGCTATGCCTTACCACCACAAGAAAGCATCAAACTTCGCGGACATAGCATAGAATGTCGCATTACAGCCGAAGACCCAAAAAGCTTTGTGCCAAGTCCGGGAAAGCTTAGCAAATATGTGCCACCAGCAGGGCGAAATGTGCGAATGGAGAGCCATTGTTATCAAGGATATAGCGTCCCACCTTACTACGACTCGATGATAGGCAAGCTTGTGGTGTGGGGAGAGGACAGAAATAGGGCTATTGCTAAAATGAAAGTGGCTTTAAATGAACTCATCGTGGGCGGTATCAAAACCACAAGGGATTTTCATATCAATATGATGGATAATGCTGATTTTATCAACAATAGCTTTGATACTAATTATTTAGCAAGGCACTAAATTTTTAACAAGATAAAAACGCACGGAAAATATAAAGTCATTTGACAAAAAGCCGATATGACAAATGAGCTTGTTTTTCTTTGTGCGTTGCGACTTACGAAGCAAAGCGAGCTTTTAGCTCTTGCCATTACGCTTTTTGGCGTGAGTGTGGTTAAACTGCACGAGTGGCAAACAAAACTTTTTGTTTCTCCTTATTTAGCACTCTTCCTTTCTCCTTTTTGGGAGGGTGCTACTCCTTAACAATGTAGCCTTTGTTAAATATCCACCAGCTCAAAGCTTTCGCTCTATTTAAGTCATCATAGAGCCTTGAAGCTAAATTTTTGTCATTTTCTTGTGCGTTTTGTCCTTTGAAATACTCAATTTCTTGCTTATCATAAATAAATCTTTCATTAGCTACACTATAATAACCAAAAACATTGCGGCTTTGAAGGCTTTTATTTTCATCATTGCTTAAAAGCGGTGAGCCAAAACTTGCGTATTTATAGCCATTTTTAGCTACTAGTTCGGTTATCGTTGCGGTAATGTCAATGTGAGAGCCGATTTTAGAAAGTGTTTTGGGCTTTAAATTTGGAGCGTAAATGATGAGCGGGACGGCATTTTTCGTTAAAATGGGAATTTTTGCATAAGGATACTCCCTATCATAATGGTCTCCTGTAATGACAAAAAGACTATCTGGCAAGGCTTTGCTTGTTTCTTTGATGAAATGAGCGATGATTTTATCTTGATAGATAATGTGGGCTAAAATTCGCCTTGTATGCTCGTTTGGCGTTAATTTGGGGTGCTTTTTGATAAATTCATCAATCTTTGCATAATCTATGCCAAAGTGCTGTAAAGGCGTGTCCCAAGGGGCGTGGTTTGAAGTCGTCATTATCATCGCAAAGCTCTTTTTGTCCTTGTTTTTTATGGAGTTTTCTTTAATAAATTCATACAAATGATGATCATAAACTCCCCAAGCATTCTCATAAGGAGCTTTCAAGCCCTTTTCTTTGGCAAAATTGATGATATGATTGCTAAATATTATTGCATCAAAGCCTTGCGAGGCGGTGTAGCTGTCAAGCTTATACCAAGTTGCCGAACCTCCATAGTAAAAAATCGTCTCAAAGCCCAAATCCTTAAAGATAAAACCGGGCGACATTTTAAAAATTGGATTTTTGCCAACGCTTAAATTCAAAGGAATTTCTGTTTGATAAAGCCCGCTGATTTGCACATCAAGGCTTTTTATCGTCCCAGCAGCGTTTTGCAAGAAAATATCTGCCTTAAAACCCTCTTTTACGAGCTTGTTTAGCTCATTTGCACCCAAATCTTTAAATTCCTCATCAAAATGCCACTGGCTCAAACTCTCAGCGATAATGTAAAAAATGTGCCTGATTTCACTTTGACTAGGATTTGACACCTCTTTTTCTAAAAGTTTGCTCAAATCAACTTCGCTTAAATTCTCATCAAGCTTAAAAAACGCCCTCGTTGCTTGAATGGGACTTTCATCAATGTAGTCTTTAAAGCTTGATTTAGCTATCCTTGCATAGCTCATATACACATAACGCAAATCCCTAAAAGCCCCGTGCGTAATCTTTCTTAAAAAGCTATTCGTTACAGGCACGATTTCTTTGCCAAGCGAAATGCCTTTAAGCCCTATTGTTCCATTTATGCTAAATAGCGAACACAAAGCAAAGAGGGCAAAAAAACTCACACGAAAGCTTTTACCCTTAAATTCAGCCATTTTTTTGTATAAAAAGATAAAGATTGCGTAAAAAAGCACACTTAAAATAAGCCACAGCACAATTTTAAATGTAAAATTAAAATCCCCTTGCAAAGCCGTTTGAAAGATAGCCTTTCTATCATCAAAGATGAGTCCAAGCAAGGTGGCGTTAAAAACATCTTGATAAATGCCGTAAAATCCTATATTTGCCATACCCAAAAAGGCACTGATTAAAATAAGCAAAAAGGCATAAATTCGTGCTATTTTACCCTTAAAAACAAAATTTAAAAGAAAGAAAATCACGCTCAAAACGCCAATAATTTGCCCATCATAACGAAAAGCATTATAAAGAAAAAGCATAAATTGGCTTAAATTCACATCACTAATGGCTTCTTTATAAAAAAGGATAAAAATCACTCTTAAAGCTAAAAACAGCACAAAGAGCAAAGCCATAAAAACAAGGGCTTGGAGGGTGATTATCTTAAAACTTTTTTGCATAATTTTCCTTTAATGAAAACAATAAATTTAAAACTTAAAAACACGAGGCTAAAAATGAATAAATAACTATCAAATAAGGCTTTGATTAAATTCTGCCCCAAAAAACAAGAAAGTAAACTCACAAGGGCTAAAAGGGCAAAAAATTTATCCACCATATACAGCAAAATTAAAAAAACAAAGATGAAAATTCCTTGCATAAAAGCATTTTCATTGTAAATATCTATACGGATAAGGGCTAAATTTCCCAAAAATACAAAAACACAAAAAACAAACAAAAGCACAAAAGAAAGCGTTTTGATGTGAATGTTTAAGGCTTTTTTACTAAAATCTTTATAAAAAATTTTAAAACACAAAAAGCCCATTAAAAGCACACATAAAGCACTTGGTGCGTCAAAAAAAGAATATAATAGCACACTTAAAGAAAAGCCTTGATAAAAAGGCACAAAAGTTAAGGCACTACAAATAAAAGCAAGGGCGTATTTAAACCTTAAATTTGCTAGTATTTTAAAGCCTGAAAGGCTGTTAAAAAGCACTAAAAATAAAGTAAAAAGCAAAAAAGCACAGCCTATCATTGTTTTTCCCTTGCTTTATCAATGGCGTTTTGAATGGATAAAACACTCACCCTTTGCATTTTAATCATCTTTCTGTCAAAAGTGTAGCTAATGTTAAGTGCGTTTAAATCCAGCAAAACAGCAGGATAGCTCACTTCTTCTGCATTATCAAGGGTAAAGAGCTTGATAAATTCGCCATTTTCTTTATTTTTGAGCCAAAAAAGACTGAGTTTTGAACGCACCGCACCTTTTTCGCCGTCATTATGAACGAGCAAAAGCTCATTTTGAAGCTCTCCTGCTTCATTTTTAATCATCAAAGAAAGCAAAACGCTAGAACTATCATAATTTTTAAGATTTGTTTTTATGGGCTTTTGCCAGATATTTGCTTTATTTTCACAGCTTTGTAAAAAGGCACTATCACCATAAGCCTTGTGGTTTCTAAAAAAGGCAAGGCAATCGCTTTGATTAAGCCAAGCAAGACTTGGTTGGAGCTGATTTTTAAGCAAGTTAATGCGTTTGGTGTAGAGCAAAACTCCCTTTTCATCAAAAAAGGCTAAAAGTGGATATTTACGAGCTAATTCGTGGTAAATTGGCAGGATAAAACCGCCATTTTCTAAAATAATGGGCGTATTTCGCACAAGATGAGAGAAATTTGATAAAGCCCCAAGTTCAAGCTCTCTTATGAATTTAAGCTCAATCCCCCCTCCCCAGCTGCTAAATGCAGTATCTGGCTTATTTGTCTCATCAAATTCAAACTGATAAATCTTACTTGTCGCCCAGCCTCCAAGACTTACGCCCACGACAAACAAATGCGACTTATTATGAGCGTCCTTAAACGCCACAGGATTTCCCAATTTTTTGATGAATTTAGCGTTAAATTTTGAAAGCATAGTAGCGTCTAAAATTTTTTTAGGCTCACTCCACTCATTTAATTTTTCATTATAAAAGCTTTGGTAAATAGCCACATCTTTTGCCCCCTCACGAGTTCCAGCAAAAAACAAAGCCATTAAGCCTGAATTTGTCCGCAGCAGAGTGCTTGAATGTGCCGCTTTTGTGGGAGCTTTGATGAGTGAGCTTTGAAAATGTGTCTTGTTATGCTCTATTATTTTATCTTGTTCTTTTTTGAAATTTAAAGAAAAGCCGCATTTGTCGCTTTTAAATTGAGGATAAGGGCTTTTAAAATTTGCTTCATTGGTGTAAAAATGGCTTTTTTCAGCCTCTTTATAGCTTATAAAAGCGATTAAAAGCCCACAAAGAAGGGCAAAAATGAAAAATTGTATCCATTTTTTCAAAACTATGCTCCAAATTTTTTATTAAAAGCCAAATTCTAGCATAAAAATTGAGCCTTTTGATTTGTTTTGAAAGAAAAATGAGAAAATATAAACTGAATTTTAAGTTTTTTATTGTAGAATTACACTTAACTTAAAAATTCAAGGAGATGAAAATGGCAACTTTTGATGATGTTAAAAATGTTGTTGTTGAACAATTAAGCGTTGATGGGGATTCTGTTAAATTAGAATCTAAAATCATCGAAGATTTAGGTGCGGACTCTTTAGATGTAGTCGAGCTGATTATGGCTTTGGAGGAAAAATTCGACATAGAAATTCCAGATGGGGACGCAGAAAAGCTCATCAAAATAGAAGATGTCGTCAAATACATAGATAATCTTCCTAAAAAATAAGCCCTTTTTAAGGATTTATCTTGAAACGCGTTGTAGTTACGGGCATTGGAATGCTTAATGCCTTAGGCTTAGAAAAAGAAAGTTCATTTAAAGCCATTTGTGAGGGCAAAAGTGGCGTGGGTAAAATCACTCTTTTTGATGCGAGTGAATTTCCCGTGCAAATTGCTGCTGAGGTGAAAGGTTTTGAACCTTTGGAAGTGGTTGATGCCAAAGAGGTGAAAAAAATCGACCGTTTCATACAGCTTGGCATAAAAGCAGCCAAAGAAGCAATGAATGACGCGAATTTCAGCCAAGATTTCGACAAAGACGAATTTGGCGTGATTTCAGCCGCTGGTATAGGCGGTTTGCCAAATATAGAAAAAAACTCCGTAGCTTGTTTTGACAAAGGACCGAGGAAAATCAGCCCCTTTTTCGTGCCATCAGCTCTTGTAAATATGCTTGGCGGTGTCATTTCCATAGAATTTGGACTTAAAGGACCAAATTTAGCCTGTGTAACCGCTTGTGCGGCTGGAACTCACGCTGTGGGCGAGGCTTATAAGAGCATAGTTTTAGGTGCGGCAAAAAAGGTGCTTGTCGTGGGAGCTGAATCCACAGTTTGTCCTGTGGGTATAGGTGGTTTTGCAGCGATGAAAGCTTTATCTACGCGAAATGACGACCCTCAACACGCCTCACGCCCTTTTGATAAAGAGCGAGACGGCTTTGTAATGGGCGAGGGAGCTGGGGCTTTGGTGCTAGAAAGCCTTGAAGATGCAAAGGCAAGAGGGGCGAAAATTTACGCTGAACTCATAGGCTTTGGTGAGAGTGCTGATGCTCATCATATCACTTCGCCAACGCTTGATGGACCGCTTAAAGCGATGAAAAAGGCTATTCAAATGGCTGGTGGGGTAAAGATTGATTATATCAACGCTCACGGAACTTCTACTCCTGCAAACGATAAAAACGAAACAGCAGCTATAAAAGAGCTTTTTGGAGCTAATGTGCCTTTGGTAAGCTCTACAAAAGGGCAGATTGGACATTGCTTGGGTGCAGCAGGAGCGATAGAAGCGGTGATTTGTCTAATGGCTTTACGCGATGGCATTGTCCCACCGACTATAAATCAACTTGTAAAAGATGAGGAGTGCGATTTAAACTATGTTCCAAACCACTCCTGCAAGGCTAATTTAAAAGTTGTGATGAGTAATTCTTTCGGTTTTGGCGGCACAAATGGTTCTATCATCTTTAAAAAAGTAGAGTAAATGGCGTCATATTTAGACTTTGAAAAAGGCATAGAGCAAATTGATGAGGACATCATCAACGCCCAAATCAAAGGCGACAAGGACGCTGTGGCGATTTTAAAGAAAAATTTAAGCAAAGAAATCAAAAAAGTCTATTCAAATTTAAGCGATTATGAGCGTTTGCAACTTGCAAGACACCCTGACCGCCCTTATGCTCTTGATTATATTCAAGGTATTTTGAGTGATTATTATGAAATTCACGGCGACAGGACATTTAGAGATGATCCGTCCATAGTGTGCTTTGCTGGATTTTTAGGCAATAAAAAACTCATTGTCATTGGCGAACAAAAAGGACGCGGCACGAAAGATAAAATCGCTAGAAATTTCGGTATGCCTCACCCTGAGGGTTACCGCAAGGCTTTGCGTGTGGCAAAACTTGCTGAAAAATTTGACATTCCCGTGCTGTTTCTCATCGATACTCCGGGGGCTTATCCGGGCATAGGTGCAGAAGAGCGAGGGCAAAGCGAAGCCATAGCGACAAATTTATATGAATTAAGTCATCTTAAAACCATTACCATAGCCGTAGTCATCGGCGAGGGAGGAAGTGGCGGAGCGCTTGCCATAGGCGTAGCAGACAAACTTGCGATGATGAAAAATTCGGTATTTTCTGTCATTTCGCCTGAGGGCTGTGCGGCGATTTTGTGGAATGATTCTAGCAAAAGCGAACAAGCCGCAAAGGCTCTTAAAATAACGGCTGATGATTTGAAAAATCAAGGACTCATCGATGATGTCATCAACGAGCCTATAAATGGCGCACATAGGGACAAGGAAAATGCCTTTGCTAGTGTGGCTAGTTATGTTGGCAAAGCACTTGAAGAGCTTGAAAATAAAGACAAAAAAGAACTCATCGCCCAAAGAATGCAAAAAATTCTCAGCCTTGGTGCGTTTAAATAAGGGATAAAAATGTTTAAAAAAGTAAAACACGAAAACGGACGCAGAGAGATTTATTTTGGAAAAAGAAAGATTTTTCAATATGTCAATAAAAGTGCGTTTGCTGAATTTATCCGCAACAAATTTGAAAATTTAAATCATACGGATTGGCTTTTGCACGCAAAATTAAATTCTTTATTAAGCTCACAAATGCTTTTAGCAAAGGACAAGAAAGACATACTGCTTATTCTTGGGCAAAGTCTTTATCCGACTTATCAAGCACCCAAAATTGCACGAAATGCAAATAATATCTTTCGTTTTTTAAGCTTACTTCGTCCTTACACCTCGCCTGATTTAGAGCTTGTTCGTGTTGGTGGGGTTAATGACGGCTCATATTGTATGCTTTCTTTATCAACCCCCCCCCCCCTCAAATAAACTCAATAATAACAAAGTAAAAGCCTTATCTTTGGGCGTGTCGCCTTATTCACCTTGGGATTTAGAAATGGCAGATAAGGGCTATGAAGTTTTAGAATTTGATGCAAGTATAGAAAAATCGCCATACCCAAATCACCCAAATATCAAATTTTTCAAGCAATTTGTCGGCACAAAAGATAGCTGCGAAAATGGCATAGAAACTATCGCCCTAGAACGCATTATTAAAGAATTTAACTTCGATGAAAACGCAGCCAATATCTTGCAATGCGATATAGAAAATGCCGAGTGGGACATTTTAAAGCATATTGATATGCGTATGCTTGATAAGTATTTTTCGCAGCTTATCTTTGAATTCCACGAGTTAAACCCCGATGATGAGGTGGGAAGCAAGATGAGATTTGAGCTTTTAGAAAAGCTTAACGAATATTTTGTGCCGATTTGGGTGCATTATAATTCTTATGGCGGGCTTATGATAAGTGATGATATATTGTTTTGTTCGACTATTGAAGTAAGCTACATTCGCAAGGATTTATTGCCACAAAACGCCAAGCCTTTTGCTGGTGGGCTTTTTAGATTGGGTATTGATACTTCAAATAACCCTAAAATCCCTGACATTCCTGTGATTTTTCATCATTTGAGCTGAATTTTCTTAAAAGCAACTCTTTGTTAAAAATTGAGCTGTTTAAGAAACTTCACCTACCCTCCACGGATAAAACCTTTGTTTTTTTCGCTAAAATCAAGCACACACAATACACAATGAGGCATAGTCCAAAAAAGGCACTTAAAATATAATTGGGTATTATATCAACCCCCCCCCCCCCCATAAACAATGCTTCTATGCAAAGTTCAATGCAATTTACAGCCAAAAGAGAGGAAGCCAAAGCAAATAAAGAGTGGTATTCTCGCCTTAATGTTGATTTGAGGCTAAAAGTTAAAGAGGCTTTTTTAAAGTGAGAAAATCTAGGGATAAAGCAGGGCGTAGAATTTGCCCATTTTAAATAAGACGCTCCAAATTTATCACTTAAAAACGCCTCCTCAGCATAAATTATACGCTCATAATAAAGCCAAAACGCAAGGCAAAAACACAAAGCAAAAATCCAATTTCCCACCAAAATCACCGGACTTAACATCATCAAAAAATTACCCAAATAAAGAGGATTTCTACAAGTTGAATAAATTCCATTTGTATTAAGCAAGGCAGCTTTTTGTCCGCCTGTGTTGCGTCCTGAGGTATCTTTTGGCACAAATCCAGCGACAAAAACCCTAATCATCTGCCCCAAAAGTCCAACGATGAGTGCAAAAACCACAAGTTTGTTGTTGTATGCTCCATTTTCATACAAAGGAGAATTAAAGCTAAAAATGACAAGCACGATGAAAGGCAGTAAAATCAAAGGCAAATAGCTACGATAAGCAAATAAAAAATCCCCATCTTTCTTAAACTGCTCCACCAATCGCATAAATCCTCCTCTTGTTTAATCAAACAAAAAACTCACATTGTAGCTTAAATTCGCATTTTTGTCAAATCAGCTAAAATCAATGGGGTCAATGTCTGCAATCACTTCTTTACCAAAACTTAAAGCATAATTTGCCGCTTTGAGAAGCTGGGTGTGGTTTTGACTGCGAAGCAAGATATAAAATCTAAACCTAGCATTGATAAATTCAATCCCACACGCTCCAAAGCCTATGACTTCGAGCTTATCAAGCTTTTTTAGCTCTAAGGCAAGGTTTTGACAGAGTAAAGATGCTTTTTTTTGATTTTTATCCTCGATAATTAAACGCAAAAGCCTTTTAAATGGCGGGTAAAGCCCCTTTCTTTCATTAAGTTCATCTTGTAAAAAACTATCATAATCTTGCAAATACGCCTCAAAAAACGCCCTTTGTCTGCTTTGAATCAGCACCCTAGCCTTGCCCTTTCGTCCCGCACGCCCAGCCACTTGCATAGCAAGAGATAAAGTCTCCTCTTTTGCCCTGAAATTTGGGCGAAATAAATATTCATCAAGCCCCAAAATGACGCTCAAATCAACGCTGTGATAATCGTGTCCCTTTGCAAGCATTGAAGTGCCGACTAGAATGTCAATTTTTTTGTCGTTAAAATCTTGCAAAAGGCGTGTGAGCTTGTTTTGAGTCGTGGTTGTGTCGCTGTCAAATTGAGCGATTTTTAAAGACTTAAATTCAGCACAAAGCTCATCATTTAAGCGTTCGCAAAGCTCACTTGTGCCGATTTTTTCAGCTCTTAACATTAAGCCCTCGCAATAAGGACAAGTTTGATTTATCCTTTGCATAAAGCCGCAATAATGGCACTTTAAAGCGTTTTTGTTTTTATGTAAGCTCATCGCTATGCTGCAAAATGGGCATTTTATCGTTTGAGCACAGCTTTGACAGATGATTTGACGGAAATTTGCCCTTGTTGGTAAAAAAACTATGGCTTGTTTTTTGGCTCTTAAACTCGCACGAAGCTCCCTTAAAAGTGTGCTTGAAACGCATAAAGAGCTTTCATCAAAAATAATTTCTTTCTCGCTTTGAAAAAAAGTGCCTTTAAGGCGAAAGCTTTTTTGTCTATAAAAGCTTGTCAGGCTTGGTGTGGCTGAGCCTAAAAGCACCTTAAAGCCCATTTTCTGCCCCAAAAATAAGGACAAATCCCTAGCATTTAGGCGTGGAGTATCACTTGCCTTGTATGAATTGTCGTGTTCTTCATCAACGATAATGAGTGAAAGTTTGCAAAAGGGCAAAAACAAAGCCGAACGCGCACCAGCTACGAGTAGAATTTCACCATTTTCAAGGCTTTGCAAGGCTTTTTGCTTTTTTGTTTTAGTGATTTTTGAATGCCACATAATGAATTTCCCTTCAAAATAGGCACTCAAACGCTTTTGCATTTGCGGAGTGAGCGAAATTTCAGGCATTAGTAGTAAAACTTGCTCCCCTTTTTCTAAATACTCTTTGATTAAAGAAATGTAAATTTCGGTTTTTCCGCTGCCCGTGTCGGCAAAAAGTAGGCTCGTTGGCTCGTTTTTGATAAATTGCAAGGCTTCACTTTGCTTTGAGCTTAAATTTGGGGCTTTGCTTAAAGTTACAGGCTTTGGCACATAAGGCGTTAAGCTTTCAAAAGAGCCTAAAATAAGGCTCAAAGGGCAGGTATAATACGAACTGATAAATTGCACTAACTCAATTTGCGTTTGGCTTAATTTTTTATGCAAATTTTGACTGATTTTTTTCGTGCTAAATTCAGGCTTTTGCACCTTTTTAAGCACTATGGCTTTGACATTTTTCTTGCGTTTTAATTCCACAAGCACTTCGCTATAAGGGCTTAATTCCTCATCGCTTTCATAGGTAAGAGGCTCTAAAAAATAGCCCTTTAAAGCTAACTCATAATACATCAAAGCTCTTTGCAAAGGGGCGAATTTTTACACTCAAACACGCCCTCATCGGCATTAAAGCTAAAATCGATGAAATTTTTAGCCCCCAAATGAAAGCGGTAGCGGTTAAAGCCCGTTTTTATCCAGCCCTTAAAACTCGAATACAAAGGGCTTGAAAGCACAGAATAAACACAGCAATTATTACTCACACAGCTTGAAATTTGAGCCTTAGTGCAGTAAAATAAAGCCTCTTTTTCAGCATTTAGCCCCGCTTCGTCCAAAACGCTTAAAGCACTTGTCCTGTTTTTGATGAAATTTTCATTTTTTATCATCGCTATACCGCTTTGTATCATTGTGTAATCGGCTTTAAGTTTAAGCAAAAGGGCATCTTGCTTGGGTGTGCGTAGGTAAGGCAGGGCTATGGTGGCTAAAATAGCGATGATACACAAGGCTAAGATAAGCTCAATCAAGCTAAATCCTTGCTTCATTTTTTGATGACTTTAAAGGGTCGTTCAGCGTTGATGGTTTTAATGATTTTTTCAAGTTGTTTGTGAATTTTGTATTGTTCGTAGCTTTTGGCGATGTAAGAATTTACGAATTCTTTCAGCTCGATTTTCTTGCTGCCCTTTGAAAGCAAGTCTATATCGCTTTCTAAAAACTGGGCAAAGTCATCAGCACAGCGAATTACAAAGTCCTTTGCTGAAACATTGATGATGACTTCTTTGGTTTTTCCACTATTTTCCAAGCACAACTCCAATTTGCTTGATGATGTCCTCATCGGCGACATTTTTATTTTTAAGCTCTTCTTCTAAACGCGTGATTTCATTTCTTTGGGCTTCATTTTGTGCTTTAACGCTGACTAGTTCATTGCGTAGATTTTCATTTGCTTCTTTAAGCTCGTTATAACGCTCTAAAAGCTCGTTAATGGCACTTGTAATATTATTATCATACATTGGGCTTACCTTTAAATTTTTTTCATTATTGTAGCAAAAAACTTAAATTTTTTGAGTGATTTTAAGTAATTTTTTGTAAAATTTCATTTTCAATAACGAGGATAAAAATGTTTCAACTCACAAGCGACTTTACGCCAAGTATAGACCAAAATGAGGCTATCAATGGCATTGTAAAAAGTATACAATCGGGTAATAAATATCAAACACTACTCGGTGTTACAGGCTCTGGAAAGACTTTTACTATGGCAAATGTCATCGCAAAGCTTAATATGCCTACTTTGATAATGAGCCACAACAAAAGCCTATGCGCTCAACTTTACAGCGAATTTAAGGGCTTTTTCGCCAAAGACTTTGTCGAGTATTTCATCAGCTATTATGATTATTATCAGCCAGAAGCCTATATACCACGCACTGATGTTTTTATCGAAAAGGATAGCTCGGTTAATGAGGATTTAGAAAGATTGCGTTTGAGTGCGACAGCCTCGCTTTTAAGCTATGAAAATGTCATTTGCATAGCTAGTGTTTCGGCAAATTATGGCTTGGGTAATCCTAGCGAATTCGTGGGTATGGTGCTGATTTTTGAACTTAAAATGCAAATTTCGCAAAAAGAATTGCTGAAAAAGCTTGTCGATATGGGCTATAAAAGAAATGATGCCTTTTTTGACAGGGCTGATTTTCGTGTCAATGGCGATATTATTGATATTTATCCAGCTTATTTTGAAGATGAGGTGATAAGACTTGAATTTTTTGGTGATGAGCTTGATAGAATGTATCATTACAATGTCTTTGAAAATAAAAAGGGTAAGGATTTAAAGCGATTTATACTTTATCCTACGAGTCAATTTAGCGTTGGTGAAAAAAGGCTTAAAGAGGCGATTAGGGGCATAAAGGCTGAACTAGCACAGCGTTTGGCTTATTTTGAAAATGAAAATAAGCTTGTAGAGTATCAAAGGCTCAAACAAAGGGTTGAATTTGACATAGAAATGCTTGAAAGCACGGGTATGTGTAAGGGTATAGAAAATTATGCCCTGCATTTAACGGGGCTTAAAAGCGGTGATACGCCTTATACGCTTTTTGATTATTATGCGATAAAAGATAAAAAATTTCTTGTTATCGTTGATGAAAGCCACGTGTCCTTGCCCCAATTTCGTGGTATGTTTGCAGGGGATAGAAGTCGCAAGGAAACCCTAGTGGAGTATGGTTTTCGTCTGCCAAGTGCCTTGGATAATCGTCCTTTAATGTTTGATGAATTTATCAACAAAAATTGTCAATTTCTTTTTGTTTCAGCAACTCCTGCTGGGCTTGAACTTGAATTAAGCAAGGACAATGTTTTTGAGCAAATTATGCGTCCTACGGGTTTGCTTGATCCTGAGATTGAGCTAAAAGATAGCGACAATCAAGTGGAAATTCTCTTTGATGAGGCAAAAAAGGTTATCGCTAAAAATGAGCGGGTTTTGGTTACGGTTTTGACTAAAAAACTTGCAGAGGAGCTTACGAGGTATTATTTAGAACTTGGCATAAAGGTAAAATATATGCACTCAGACATTGACGCCATAGAAAGAAATGAAATCATCAGAGGGCTTCGCACAGGTGCTTTTGATATGCTTATTGGTATCAATTTACTGAGGGAGGGTTTGGATTTGCCAGAAGTAAGCCTCATTGCCATAATGGACGCTGATAAAGAGGGCTTTTTGCGAAGCACGACTAGCCTTATACAAACTATGGGTAGAGCGGCTAGAAATGTCAATGGCAAGGTATTGCTCTTTGCTAAAAAGCTTACAAAGTCTATGCAAGAGGCTATGGATATAACAAATAAACGCCGAAAGCTACAAAATGAGTATAATCAAAAATACAACATAACTCCAACTTCGGTGCAAAGGCATTTAGAGCATAGTTTAAAAGCTGAAATTGACGAGGCTGAAATTTATCGCAAGGGCAAAAATTTAGAAAAAATGCCAGCAAGTGAAAGAGCAAAGCTCGTTAAAGAACTTCGCAAACAAATGCTTGAAGCAGCCAAGGTGCTTGAATTTGAAAAAGCTGCTGCTATACGAGATGAGATAAACAAGCTTAAAAGCTTGTAAAAAGCCTTTTTAAATATCTTAAAAAATATGCTTAAATTTAAGAAAATTTATTTGAATTTAAAGCTTTTTAAGGCAAAATGTATTAAACTTAAAGTAAAAAAGAGGGAAA
>CAZSMF010000036.1:0-12033 GCA_964607975.1 uncultured Campylobacter sp.
TGCAGAGTATGATATAGGCTGGGGACAAAGCATAAGCTTTGATATAGATGCTTTTTTGGGTAAAACAAAGACTTCTCCGGCATTTTCTTTCTTTGACTCTCCTTTTACTCCTACTCTTAATACCGAGCTTAACACAGCTTCGCCTGATAAAGATAAAAGGGCAAAAAAGGGTAATGGAGACATTGAGACTTCGCAGATAAGGGCGATGGGTATAATTGGTTGGGACAATCAAATCACAAGAAAATTAAATTTCAACGCCAAGGGCTTTTACCTCATCAATAACCGCAAATTTGACAAATATGAAAATTATATGCCTTTTGTTTATATTGCGGCTTTCCCTTTTTACCGAAATGGGGAAAATAATTTCATCGACCAAAGCGGGACGACTTTTAATGAGCAAAAATTTGGTGCAAAACTAGCCTTAAACTACAAGCACACAGGTGGGCTTTTGACTTTGGGTTATAATTTAACTTATGAAATGAATGAAAGAACACCAAAGCAGTATTTAAGACTTTTAATGAATAATAACGCCAATATTTACGCCCATGTTGAGTTGGATAATTATCTTAAAGCCAATAAATTAACGAGCGAATTTTTTATTAACGAAAAATACGATTTTAATCAAATGTTTTCTTTGATGGGTTCTTTTCGTTATCAATTATTAAATTATAATGCTAAGGCAAAAGAGAATGTAAAAGGACTTATCCTAACAAATACCCAACGCCCATTAAGTAATGCTTATAATGACCCGGGACTTATTTGGAATGGAAAAGAATATTCATACAATGAAAATTTTGATAATTTCATCTTTGAACTTGCTCCTATTTTTTCTTACGCTACAAATGGTTTTATTTATGCAAGAGGTGAAACTGGCTATATTACTCCACCAGCTTACGCTTTATTTCAAAAGCAATTAGAGTCAAATTTTGCCCCACAAAATCCAGGTGTTAATCTTGGCGGTGCTTCTTTTGAACTTGAACTTTATAATGGAAAAATAAACGATTTTAACAATGAAATCTATTTCACCGCCGAACTAGGCTTTAAGCACACACTAGGCGAAAGATACATTCCACTTTATTTTGCTGATTTTGACTTTAACGCCTTGTTATTTTCTGCCAATGTTTTCTACACTCAAAGCAAAGACGAGTTTTATTTTACAGGTGATCCTTACAGCAAAATGGGCTTTGGCACTTATGATAAATCTCGCAGAATGGGCGTAGAAGTGGCTTTTGAACAATATATCTTTAACGGAATTTTGGGCTTTAATGAAAGTTTTACCTATTTAAAGGCTGAAAAATTTGGCTTTGTTGATGAAATCAATCAAAGTGGCGAGAAAAAATGGGACATTATACCTTATACTTATGATTTTAAGGCTACCTTTGGCGTAAATGCTAATATTTCTCACCACCTTGAAATCATCAATGTATCTTTGGGTGTATGGCTACAAAATTCACTTTATGGCAATCAAAGAGTGCCAAGTTCTAGCATACGGCTCACTACGGGAAGCAATGTAGTAGAAACACCAAGAAAAGAAATCTTAAAACCTTATGTTATCAGCGATTTTGGTGTAAGTGTGGGTATTAACAAAGAAGCTGCTGTTTTTACGGTGGGGATTAAAAATATTTTTGACACTTTTTATTATGACTACTACAACCACCAAGGCGGTGCAGCCGTGAATGAAAACCGCTATGTCATCGGACGCGGACGCACTGTCTTTGTCGAAGGACAATACAAATATTAGTCATTTTTGCACTATGCTTTTATCGGTGAAAGCATAGCGCTTTTTTAGTATATTACTTCAAATAATATTATTAAATTTACTTAAAAACAACATCATTCAAATATTGACAAGCTAGGTAAAATAGTGATATAATTAGTCCTTTATCATCATAAAAAAGGAAAGAAAATGAGTATGACAATGTCGCAGAAAATTCTAGCCGATAAGTGTGGTTTACAAAGCGTTGAGCCAAATCAGCTCATTATGGCAAAGCTTGATATGGTTTTAGGTAATGATATAACCACGCCTGTGGCGATAAATGCTTTCAAACAGGCTAAATTCAACAAGGTTTTTGATAAGGATAAAATTTCTTTGGTGATGGATCATTTTGCACCAAATAAAGACATAAAAGCGGCTACGCAAAGTCAGCAGTGTCGCTTTTTTGCGAACGAGTATGAAATTTCGCATTATTATGATGTCGGTAATATGGGCGTAGAACACGCATTATTGCCAGAACAAGGCATAGTTACGACAGGAGATTTAATCATAGGTGCAGACAGCCACACTTGCACTTATGGGGCTTTGGGAGCTTTTTCAACAGGAGTTGGCTCAACAGATATGGGCGTGGCTATGGCAACGGGCAAGGCGTGGTTTAAAGTGCCAAATGCCTTGAAATTCAACATTACAGGCAAATTAAAACCCTTTGTGAGTGGCAAAGATGTTATCCTTCACATTATTGGTAAAATAGGCGTTGATGGGGCTTTGTATAAAAGTATGGAATTTAGCGGTGAGGGCTTAAAAAATTTAAGCATTGATGATAGGCTTTGCATAGCTAATATGGCGATTGAAGCGGGGGCTAAAAATGGCATTTTTGCTGTCGATGAAATCACGCTTGATTATGTTAAGGGCAGGAGCAAAAAAGCCCCAAAAATTTATGAAGCGGACGAAAATGCGGTGTATGAAAGGGTTTTTGACATAAATTTAGATGATATTGCACACACTGTGGCTTTTCCGCATTTGCCAGAAAATGCAAAAACGCCAGATGAATGGGGCGAGATTAAAATCGACCAAGTTGTCATAGGCTCTTGCACGAATGGGCGTTTTAGCGATATGAAGGTAGCGGCTGAAATTTTAAAAGGCAAAAAAATCGCCAAAAACCTCCGCTGTATCATCATACCAGCCACGCAGCATATTTATTTAGAGTGCATTAAAAATGGCTATCTTAAAATTTTCATCGAGGCAGGCTGTGTCGTCTCAACGCCTACTTGTGGTCCTTGTTTGGGCGGACATATGGGAATTTTAGCCGCTAATGAAAAATGCGTTTCAACAACAAATCGAAATTTCGTAGGTAGAATGGGGCATATCAGCTCAGAAGTTTATCTAGCCTCCCCAGAAATCGCCGCAGCAAGTGCGATAAGCGGAATTTTAAGCACACCAGAACAGGTTTTATAAGGAAAAAAGATGAAAGCAAAAGGTTTTACACACAAATACGCTGATAATGTAGATACTGATGTCATTATCCCAGCACGCTATCTTAACACCAGCGACACCAAGGAACTTGCAAGTCATTGTATGGAGGACATAGACAAGGAATTTACTCAAAAAGTAAAAACGGGCGATATAATGGTCGGAGGCTTTAATTTTGGCTGTGGTAGTAGCCGCGAACACGCCCCAATAGCCATAAAAGCAAGTGGAATTTCTTGCATTATCGCTAAAAGTTTTGCTCGAATTTTTTACCGAAATGCTATAAATATAGGACTTGCGATTATAGAAAGTGAGGAGATTGCCTCAAATATCAATGATGGCGATGAGGTGGAGATTGATTTTGATAAGGGTGAGATAAGAAATTTAAGCCAAAATTTAAGCTTTAAAACCCAGCCCTTTCCGCCTTTTATCCAAGAAATCATTAACGCAAATGGTTATATCAACTACATTGCCAAAAAGGAAAAGAAATGAAAACGCAAATTGCCATTATCAAAGGCGATGGCATAGGTGTTGAGATAATTGATGCTGCCTTAAAAGTGCTAAAAAGCGTGGAGAAAAGCTTTAATCACAAGTTTGAATGCAAGGAAGTGCTTATGGGGGGTGGGGCTATTGATGCTGTGGGTGTGCCTTTGCCTGATGAGACTTTAAGCGTTTGCAAGGCAAGTGCTGCCGTGCTTTTTGGAGCCATAGGCGGAGCAAAATGGGACAAAGAGCCTCCAAATAATCGCCCTGAGGCTGGTTTGCTTCGTTTGCGAAAAGAATTAGGGCTTTTTGCGAATTTGCGTCCTGCTACGCTTTTTCCGCAACTTGCCCATTCAAGTCCATTAAAGGCTGAAATTTTAGGCAAGGGCATTGATTTTGTTATGGTAAGAGAGCTGATTGGGGGAATTTATTTTGGTGAGCATAAGAGATTTGAGCAAAATTCACAGCTCATCGCCCAAGATACGCTTATTTATACGCATAAACAAATCACACAAATCGTTAAAGTCGGCTTTGAACTAGCAAATAAAAGGGCAAAAAGGCTTGTGTGCGTGGATAAGGCAAATGTTTTAGAATCTAGTCGCTTGTGGCGTGAAGTCGTAGCTGATGTTGCTAAATCTTATCCAGCGGTGCAGTATGAATTTATGCTCGTGGATAATGCGGCTATGCAACTTTGCAAAAACCCAGCACAATTTGATGTCATCGTTACTGAAAATATGTTTGGCGATATTTTAAGCGATGAGGCTAGCGTGCTGACAGGCTCTTTGGGCGTTTTGCCTTCTGCTTCTTTAAGAGATGATAAATTCGGGCTTTACGAGCCAATTCACGGCTCAGCACCGGATATAGCGGGTAAGGATTTGGCTAATCCCATAGGCACGATTTTAAGCCTTGCTATGCTTTTGGAGTTGAGTTTGGGGCTTATTACTGAGGCAAATGCCATTAAAAAGGCTATAAATAAGGTTTTAGATGAGGGCTATCGCACGGCTGATATTATGAGCGAGGGCTTAAAGCAAGTGGGTTGTGCGAAAATGAGCGAGTTGATTTGTCAAAATTTGCACTAAAATGCAAACTAGAAAAACTATAAAAAGCTATAATGGCTCTTAAAATTCGCAAGGAAAGAAAATGCACTCATTTAAACTTGGCAAATATGAATTTCATTCGCGTTTTATTTTAGGTTCTGGTAAATTCAGCCTCCCACTCATCAAAGCTGCACTCAATGAGGCACAAGCACAAATCATCACCCTTGCCTTACGCCGTGCAAATGTGGGCGGTATGGAAAATATACTTGATTTTATCCCCAAAAACATTACACTTCTGCCAAATACTAGCGGGGCGAGGAATGCTGATGAGGCTTTGCGTATAGCAAGACTTGCGAGGGAACTTTGTCAAAGTGATTTGATTAAAATCGAAGTCATACGAGATAGCAAATACCTTTTGCCCGATAATGTAGAAACGACAAAAGCCGTTGAGCTACTTGCTAATGAGGGTTTTACGCCTTTGCCTTATATGTATCCAGACCTTTACGCTGCTAGGGCTATGCGTGATGCAGGAGCTGCGGCGATAATGCCCCTTGCTGCACCCATAGGAAGCAATAAGGGCTTACAAACAAAGGAATTTATACAAATTTTGCTTGATGAGCTTGATTTGCCCATCATTGTCGATGCTGGTATAGGCACACCCGCACAGGCTTGTGAGGCTATGCAAATGGGCGTGAGTGCCGTTATGATAAACACAGCAATAGCTAGTGCCACCAACATAGCCCAAATGGCAAGGGCTTTTAGACTTGCCATACAAGCAGGACGAGAAGCATTTTTAGCTAAACTTGCCCCACAAAGCACATTCGCACAAGCTTCATCACCGCTTACAGGCTTTTTGCGAAATGATTAGCTAAAATCACGCCATCAACGCCGAGTTTATAGGCTGTTTCAAGCTTTTTAAAATCCTTAACGATGAGTAAAATTTTGCTATCAAAAAGGTAAAATTCAGCCATCTTACTTGCCTTTTTAGCCAAATGAGCGTTTTTGATAAAGATAAATTTAGCTTTTAGGGCATTGGCAAGGAGGATTTCATTTTCATTTTGAGCTAAAATGCCAAATTCAAAGCCTTGTTTTTGAGCTTTTTGAATGAGTTTTTCATCGTAGAAAAAGCAATTTATGGCATTTTTTTGAAAATTATCATCTTTAATAAAGCAAAATTCAGGCTTTTTGATGAGTTTGTGTCCGTAAATAAGCATTTTACTCCTTTTTTAAAATCCACCCAAGCCACGCACAAATGGCACTTAAAAGCAGTGCTATGATTTTTGTTAGGCTATAATCTTTCATCAAAGCTATATGGCTTATGCTGAGCATAAAAGCTATTATGCTGCTGTAAATGCAAATGCTGCTCATCAGTCCATTTTCCACAGCCTTACGGCAGGGACAATGCTTGTAAAGCCCTTTAAATAGGCTTTTTTGTGGAGTTTGTGTGTTTTTTAATGCTTTGTATTTTTTAGAAAATCGCATTCCCATTAAGGCAATAAGGGCTAAAAATGCCAAATAATAGAGCAAAAAATCAAATATCATTTCAAAAAGCATTGAGCCAATACCTTAAATTTTGCTGTTCTTTTTCAAGCGAAGTTTCATCGCCGTGTCCGGGCAAGAGGCGTAAATTTTTGTCTAAAAGGGCGACTTTTTCGAGGCTTTCTTTCATTAAATTTGGATTAGAGTATGGAAAATCGTAGCGTCCTATCGTGCCTTTAAACAAAAAATCCCCGCTAAAAGCCAAATTTTCGCCCGCAAGTTCTATCATACAACAGCCCGGCGTATGTCCGGGGAAAAACAAAAAGCGAAATTTTACCCCAGCAATATCAATTTCTCTTTCATCACTCACTAAAACATCAGCTTTTGAGGGCGTATGCCCCATTTTAAAGACATCATCAAGCATAAAAGCGTCATTTTTGTGTATGTAAAGGGGGATTTTAAAGGCATTTTTCACCGCTTCATTGTCCCAAATATGGTCAAAATGCCCGTGAGTGTTTAAAATGGCTTTTGGATTTTTAACATTTTTTTTCACAAAGTCAAAAGCCCCTTGCCCCGGGTCTATGATAAAATCAGCATTGTTTATTTTGAGGATATAGCAATTTGTCTCATAAGCCCCACAAGCTTGTTTAATGATTTGCATTTTTACTCCAAAAATTGTTTTGACATTATAGCAAATTTAAGGCTTTTTTGGCTAAAATGCTGAAAAAAATTCAAGGCTTGGAATGGATTTTGAAAAACTAGAACGAAAAATTGGCGATTTTATCAAAGAAAGGGTGAATTTAGCAGGAGCAAAGGGCGTTATAGTGGGTTTAAGCGGTGGGCTTGACTCTGCCCTTGTGGCTACACTTTGTCATAAAGTGCTTAACGATAGCGTTTTTGCCTTGATAATGCCAAGCAAAAGCTCAAATGAAGCGAATTTAAAAGATGCTTTAATGCTATGTGAGAATTTGAATTTAGCTTATGAAACCGTGCAAATTCAGCCCATTTTAGATGCCTTTACAAAAAGCTGCCACGCACTTGATAAGACACGATTAGGCAATCTTTGTGCGAGAATTCGTATGAGTTTGCTTTATGATTTTTCGGCTTTAAAGGGCTATTTAGTCGTTGGCACGAGCAATAAAAGCGAAAGAATGCTTGGATACGGCACGATTTATGGTGATTTAGCCTGTGCGTTTAATCCCATAGGCGAGTTGTATAAGAGCGATATTTTCGAATTTGCCAAATTTTTGGGTTTGCCTCAATGCTTTATAGATAAAGCTCCTAGTGCGGATTTTTACGAGGGGCAAAGTGATGAGGGCGAACTTGGTTTTAAGTATGCTGATATAGACGAGCTTTTAAAGGCTTTAAAAAAGGCAAATACCCAAATCATCGCCAAAGCAGATAAAAATTTGCTTGAAATGGTGGAAAAGAGGATTAAAAAAAATGCGTTTAAAAATGCTATGCCAACGATTTTTAAAGATATTTAAAACAAAGAAAGCTTTAAATGTCGTGGCTTGATAGATATTTTTTCCAACCAAATTCCTTGCAAAAAGCCCTTGCTTTTGTGCTTTTACCTTTTAGCCTCATTTACGCACTCATTGCTATAATCAACACAAAATTAAGAAAAAAAGTAAGTTTTAATGTCCCCATCATCAGCGTAGGTAATCTTACCCTTGGAGGCAATGGCAAAACGCCCATTTGCAAAGCAATAGCCAAGCTTTTTTCTGGCAAAAAAGCTGTTTTCATCGTGCTTCGTGGCTATAAAAGAAAGAGCAAGGGCGTTCAAATCGTTAAAAAAAACAATGAAATTCTTTGTAATGTCGCTTGGAGTGGAGATGAAGCTATGGAATACGCCCTTGATGAAGCCGTATCAGGCGTTATAGTAAGTGAAAATAGGGTAAAAGGCATAGAATGTGCCTTAAATTTAGGGGCTACGCTCATTTTACTTGATGATGCCTTTTCAAAGAATTTCATTGAAAAATTTGACATTATACTTGAA
Organism: uncultured Campylobacter sp.; assembly: GCA_964607975.1. Classification (GTDB taxonomy): domain Bacteria; phylum Campylobacterota; class Campylobacteria; order Campylobacterales; family Campylobacteraceae; genus Campylobacter_D. Next base: position 8,180 of record CAZSMF010000036.1, read on the forward strand.
AGCAAGTTGCAGCCGTATTTTAACTTCACTCTACCAAGCGGGGCGTATCGTCTGCCAAGGTATTTTGCTAAAAAGGCTGATTTTATCGCCCTTGAAGGCAAGGATTTTACGAGGCATTCTTATACGAAAGAAAATCAAAAAGCCATTTTAATCACCGCCATAGCAAAGCCCTTTCGGCTGTATGAGCATTTTATTAAGGCGAGGGCTTGTTATTTTTACAAGGACCATTATGAATTTCAAAAAAATGAGCTTCAAGCCTTGCTAAAAAAGCATCATTGTGATACACTAATGCTTACGATTAAGGACTTTGTCAAGGTAAAAGATATGGGCTTTAAATGCCAAATTATCGAGCTTAATATCACTTTGTCAAATGATTTTAAAGAAGCGATTTTAGCTTATGTAGAAAGGTTTTAAATGCAGCTTGTAAGCACTAGAAATAAAAATGAAAGAGTGGATTTTACCCAAGCCATTTTAGCCCCAAGTGCTAGTTATGGTGGGCTTTACGCACCTTTAAATTTACCGCAATTTAATGGCTATGAATTTAAGGATTTAAATTACAAGGAATTTGCTCTAAAACTCATAGAAAGCTTTGAATTTGGCGAAAAAACCCTTTTTGAAAAAGCCCTTCAAAGCTATGAAAAATTCGATGATAAAAACTGCCCCATAAGGCTTTTTAAGGTAAATGAGAAGCTTTTTATCAACGAGCTTTACCACGGACCAACAAGGGCTTTTAAAGATATGGCTTTACAGCCTTTTGGAGTGCTTTTAAATGAGTTAGCAAAGGATAAAACTTTTTTAATTATTTGTGCGACAAGTGGAGACACAGGACCAGCTACGCTTAAAAGCTTTGAAAATGAGGCTAAAATCAAAGTCGCTTGTATTTATCCAAATTCAGGCACAAGCAAGGTTCAAGCCCTGCAAATGACGAGTTTAAAGGCAAAAAATCTTAAAAGCTTTGCTATAAATGGAAATTTTGACGATGCGCAAAAAGCCTTAAAAGCCTTGCTGAGTGATGAGGAATTTAAAAGCGTTTTAAAAGCAAATAGCATTGAGTTGAGTGCGGCAAATTCGGTGAATTTTGGGCGAATTTTATTTCAAATCATTTATCATTATTATGCTGTGGTTAAACTTGATGAGAGGGCTGATATTATCATTCCTAGTGGGAATTTTGGGGACGCTTTGGGGGCGTATTATGCGAAAAAAATGGGGGCAAAAATAGGGCGTTTGAAAATCGCTTCAAATGCTAATAATATACTCACAGATTTTTTTAATAAAGGCGAGTATGATTTACGCCACAGAGTGCTTCAAAAGACTATTTCACCGGCTATGGATATACTCATTAGCTCTAATATAGAGCGTTTGATTTTTGATAAATTCGGCGATGAACGCACCAAAGAGCTTTTTAGCCAACTACAAAATGAGAAAATTTTTGTGCTAAAAAAAGAGGAGTTGCAAAGCTTAAAAGATGAATTTGATGCTGATTTTTGCACGGATAATGAGTGCAAGGCTTATATTAAAAGCTTTGCAAAAAACGCTCTTATCGACCCGCACACAGCAACTTGCTTTAAGCTTGTAAATCACAAGCAAAGCACTATCATCACTTCCACAGCCGAGTGGAGTAAATTTACGCCAAGTATGTTTGAAGCTTTGTTTGATAAGCCTTGTGTGAATGAAAAAGAAGCCCTTTTAAGCATAGCAAAAGATTTTAAATACGACTTAAAGCCCCAAATAATAAGGCTTTTTGATGAAAAACAAGATAAAAAGCAAATTTATGCCCCAAGTGAGCTGAAAAACGCTATTTTAGAATGGATAAAGCAATGATTATCATACCTGCGAGATTGAAATCCACGAGATTTGCCGAAAAAATTTTATGCGATATTAAGGGCGTGCCGATGTTTGTAGCTACTGCACGGCGTGTGAGTGAGGTTGATGAGGTTTGTATTGCCCTTGATGATGAAAAGGTGCTTGATATAGCCCATAATTTTGGCTTAAAAGCCGTGATGACAAGCGCAAAGCACGAAAGCGGCACGGATAGGATAAATGAAGCCTGTGCGATTTTGGGTTTAAAAGATGATGAGCTTATTATCAATGTCCAAGCGGATGAGCCCTTTATTGAACCGCAAAATTTACGCACTTTCAAGCAATTTGCCTTATCCTGCCTTGATAAAGACGCTTTTATGGCAAGTTGCTTTAAAAAAAGCGATTCCACCTCCTGTGAGGACGCAAATTTAGTTAAGGTGGTTACGGACATAAATGGCTTTGCTTTGTATTTTTCGCGTTCAAAAATTCCTTTTGAAAGGGCAAATTACGAGCATTTTAAGGCACATTTGGGTATTTATGCGTATAGTGTCCGCTCTTTGCGTGAATTTTGCACGCTGAAAAGCTCAAATTTAGAACAGGCTGAGAAATTAGAACAGCTTCGAGCCTTAGAAAATGGCAAAAAAATCAAAATGCTTGAAATATCCACCCAAAGCATAGGCATAGACACCCAAATAGATTATGAAAGAGCCTTAAAACTCTTTTGCTAAGTCATTCCAGCGATTTGATAGCTTTCAACAAGCTTTTGCACGAGCAAATTCCACCCATCAACAAGCACGAAAATCAGCAGTTTAAAGGGCAGGGAAATCATCACGGGCGGAAGCATCATCATACCCATAGACATTAGCACCGAGCTTACCACCATATCGATAACCAAAAAAGGCAGGTAAATGAGAAAGCCTATTTCAAAGGCTGTTTTAAGCTCTGAAATCATAAAAGCCGGCACTATAATGGTAAGCGGGACTTCGTCGATGGTTTTTGGATTAGGCAGGTTTCGTATGCGGTAAAATAGGGCTAAATCCTTCTCCCGCGTATTTTGCAGCATAAAATCCTTAAAAGGACGAGAGGAGCGTTCAAAGGCTTCCTCATAGCCTATTTGTTCGGCTATATAAGGCTTTACGCCCTCATTGTAAGCTTTGGTTGCCGTAGGCTCCATTATGAAAAAGGTTAAAATCAAAGCAAAAGTAATCAATATAGTATTTGGCGGAGTTGTTGCAGTGCCTATGGCTTGTCGCAAAAAGGAAAAAACAACGACAAGTCGCAAAAACGAAGTCATCACAAAGACTATGGTTGGTGCAAGGGCAAGCATAGTAAGCACGATGACTATATTAAGCACGGTTACAAGCTGTCTTGGGCTTTCAGGGGCGCTTAAATTGAGATTTACCGTAGGCACAGTTACCTCAGGTGCCGCAAAAAGCACACCCATACAAAAAAAGAGTAAAAAAATTTTTTTCAAAATATTGCCTTAAAAAAATAATGGATAATTTTACCCTTTTCACACTGAAATTTGGGTTAATTTTTAAAACTTTTTTACATTCTTTGAATTTAGTGCTTTTAAGCTGCTTTTTTGTCAAATTTTTGTTAAAATTTGCAAATCATAAAGGATAGAAAATGTTTAATATCGTTTTAGTAAGCCCTCGCATAGCACAAAACACAGGAAGCATAGGCAGAATGTGCTTTAATGCCGGTTTTACCTTGCATATTATAAAGCCAACCATATTTGACATTGATGATAAGGCGGTTAAAAGGGCTGGGCTTGATTATTGGGCTAAACTTCGCCCCGTTATTTGGGAAAATTTGGACGCATTTTTAAGCTCTAATTTAGCACACAAAGAGCGGTTTTTTTGTGCGACAACAAAGGCAAAAACGCCTTATTTTGAGGCTAAATTTAGGGTGGGGGATTTTTTGTTTTTTGGCAGTGAGAGTTTTGGTTTGCCTGATAAATTGATGAAAATGCAAGAAGCTAGTCTCATCACCATACCGATGAAATCCTATGGGCGAAGTTTAAATTTAGCCACAAGCGTTGGCATAGTGAG
>CAZSMF010000036.1:12133-17405 GCA_964607975.1 uncultured Campylobacter sp.
AAGGAAAAAAATGGGCTTTTTAAATTTCATCGTTACGGCTTTATTTGTGGCTTTCATCGCCTTTTTAGTCATAGGTTTTAACAGGCAAATGATAGAAAAAAACGAAAAAAGACAGGAAAAATATAAAAATTTAAAGGATAAAAAATGAGTAAAAAAGTGCTTTTGCCCCTTGCTAGTGGCTTTGAGGAGATTGAGTTTATAAGCAGTGTGGACATTTTAAGAAGGGCTAATGTTGAAGTGATTGTGGCGAGTTTAAGCGATAATTTGCAAGTTGTGGGCGCTCATAATATCAGCATAAAGGCTGATTGTTCTTTGCAAAATGTTGATACAAACGAGCTTGAAGCCATAGTTTTAGCCGGAGGAAGCAAGGGAATGCTGAATTTAAAGAGTGATGAGAGGATTTTAGCCCTCATTAAAGCCTTGCATACGCAAGGAAAGCTTGTCGGTGCTATTTGTGCCTCGCCCATTGTGCTAAATGCAGCGGGAATTTTTGATGAAAATACCAAATTTTCGTGCTATCCAAGCTGTGAGCAGGGTTTAAAAGGCGTGTATGTCAAAGATGCCGTGTGTGAGTATGAAAATATCATCACCTCAGCAGGTCCAGCCACAGCCGTGCTTTTTGCTCTTGCCCTTGTTAAAAGGCTTTGCACTGCTGAAATTCACGCCAAGCTTGAAAAAGAGCTTTTGCTTGATTTAACACATTTTTAAAAGAGTAAATTAAAACAAAATTTAAGCCAAAATTTTTTATAATTGTGCTTATTTTTTAAAAAATTTGAGGTAAAAATGGCGAGATTAAAACAAATTTGGCATTTTGTGCTGCTTTTTAAAGATAAAGAAATTATGCTTTATTCAGCAGCATTAAGCTTTTATACTATGCTTTCTTTGATACCGCTTTTGTTTGTGGGCTTTTCGATTTTTACGCAAATTCCAAGTTTTAAGATTTATTATGAAAAGATGAAAGCCTTGATTTTTAACTTTCTTATCCCCACACAGCAAGAGCTTATCTCATCTTACCTTGACACCTTTTTAAAAAACAGCCTAAATTTAGGCATAGTCGGGCTTGTGGCGATGATTTTTACTTCTTTAATGTTTTTTTCAAGCTATGATTTTATAGTTAATCGCATAAGCAAAAGTCAGCCAAAAACTATGTGGCAGAGTATTAGCTCGTATTGGACTCTTGTAACGCTCACACCACTCGGGCTTGGAGTGAGTTTTTACATTTCAGGCTACATTCAAAAAACTTTGGACGATTGGCAGGTGCGTTTTAATTTCCTTGAAATTTTGCCCTTTGTCATCATTTGGGGCTTGTTTTTCATCTCTTTTTCAAGCTCATCAAACAAAACCGCAGCCAAGCATACGCTTAAAATTCTTGCCGCAACTTCCTTTGCAAGTTCGATGATATGGTATTTTAGTAAGAATTTATTTGTGTATTATGTTGTTTATAACACGACTTATACAAATATTTACGGCTCTTTTTCGACTATTTTATTTTTCGTGGTGTGGCTTTATATTTCGTGGGTGATTTATCTTTTTGGCTTAAAATGCTATCATTTTTTCAGCTCCTTGCCCGAAATCCCCAAAAGAGTGCGAAAAATAATCAAATAAAATTCACAACTTTAATCAAACTCTAAGCAAATTTTAGCTAGTATGCAAAATTTATTTTAGTTGAAAGGATAAGTTGTGCCAACCATAAATCAATTGGTAAGAAAGGAACGCAAGAAGGTTTTGACAAAGTCTAAATCCCCAGCGTTGAAAAATTGCCCTCAAAGGCGTGGCGTTTGCACGAGGGTTTATACCACAACACCAAAAAAGCCAAATTCAGCTTTGAGGAAAGTTGCCAAAGTCCGTTTAACAAGCGGTTTTGAGGTCATTAGCTACATAGGCGGCGAAGGACATAACCTCCAAGAACACAGCATTGTTTTAGTGCGTGGGGGCAGGGTTAAGGACTTGCCGGGCGTGAAGTATCACATAGTGCGTGGTGCGCTTGATAGAGCAGGTGTCGCCAAAAGAACAGTATCTCGTTCTAAATACGGCACTAAAAAACCAAAGGCTGGTGCTAGTAAATAGCACTTTTTAACACAGACAAATCCTTGTTTTGATTTTGTTTGAGTAAAATTTTTTAAATTTGAAGGAAGAAAAATGAGAAGAAGAAAAGCTCCCGTAAGAGAAGTCTTACCAGACCCGATTTATGCAAATAAAGTCATCACCAAATTTATCAACGCTTTAATGTATGATGGCAAAAAAAGTGTGGCTACAAGCATTTTATATGGTGCATTAGAAGCCATTGACAAGAAAAATCAAGAAAAAAAAGGCATAGAAATTTTTAATGATGCCATTGAAAATATCAAGCCCATACTTGAAGTAAAATCTCGCCGCGTGGGCGGTGCTACTTATCAAGTGCCTGTTGAGGTGCGTCCAGCAAGGCAACAAGCCCTAGCTATACGCTGGATAATCTCTTTTGCTCGAAAAAGAAGTGAAAGAACTATGATAGACAAACTCGCAGCCGAGCTTTTAGACGCTGCAAATTCAAAAGGTGCGTCTTTTAAGAAAAAAGAAGACACTTACAAAATGGCAGAAGCGAACAAGGCTTTTGCACATTATCGCTGGTAGGAGAAAGTGATGTCAAGAACAACTCCCTTAAAAAAAGTAAGAAATATAGGCATAGCCGCTCACATAGATGCTGGAAAGACAACCACAAGCGAAAGGATACTCTTTTTTACCGGTATGAGCCATAAAATAGGCGAAGTGCACGATGGTGCAGCGACTATGGACTGGATGGAACAAGAAAAAGAGCGTGGAATTACCATTACCTCAGCGGCGACAACTTGTTTTTGGAAAAATCATCAAATCAATTTGATAGACACTCCCGGACACGTGGATTTTACCATAGAAGTTGAAAGGTCTATGCGTGTTTTAGATGGTGCTGTGGCGGTGTTTTGCTCTGTTGGCGGCGTGCAACCGCAAAGTGAAACGGTGTGGAGACAGGCAAATAAATACGGCGTTCCAAGAATTATTTTTGTTAATAAAATGGACAGAATTGGAGCAAATTTCTTTAATGTCGAAGAGCAAGTAAAAAACAGACTCAAAGCCAATCCCGTGCCTATACAAATTCCTATCGGTGCGGAGGACGATTTTAAAGGTGTGATTGATTTAGTAAGAATGAAAGCTTTGGTGTGGGAGGATGATACTAAACCTACTGATTATGTAGAAAAGGACATTCCAGCTGAACTTCAAGCTAAGGCTGAGGAATATCGCACCAAAATGATAGAAGCGGTGAGTGAAACAAGTGATGAGCTTATGGAAAAATACCTAGCTGGTGAGGATTTAAACGAAGATGAGATTAAAGCTGGTTTGAAAGCTGGTTGTTTGAGCCTTGCTCTTGTGCCTATGCTTTGTGGCACAGCCTTTAAAAATAAGGGTGTGCAACCTTTGCTTGACGCTGTTGTAGCGTATTTACCAGCACCTGATGAGGTGGCAAATATCAAAGGGCAATACGAGGACGGCAAGGAAACAAGCGTAAAATCAACAGATGATGGTGAATTCGCTGCTTTGGCTTTTAAGATTATGACAGACCCTTTTGTCGGACAGCTTACCTTTGTGCGTGTGTATCGTGGCAGCCTTGAAAGCGGCTCTTACGCTTATAATTCAACCAAAGATAAAAAAGAGCGTATAGGCAGACTTTTGAAAATGCACTCAAACAAAAGAGAAGAAATCAAAGTGCTTTATGCAGGTGAAATCGGTGCTGTGGTGGGGCTTAAAGACACGCTTACGGGTGATACCTTATCAAGCGAAAAAGATAAGGTTATCCTTGAAAAAATGGACTTTCCAGACCCAGTTATCAGTGTAGCTGTCGAGCCTAAAACAAAGGCAGACCAAGAGAAAATGTCTATCGCTTTAAGCAAACTAGCCCAAGAAGACCCAAGTTTTAGGGTAACAACTGATGAGGAAAGCGGACAAACTATCATTTCTGGTATGGGTGAATTGCACCTTGAAATCATCGTGGATAGAATGTTGCGTGAATTTAAAGTCGAAGCAGAAGTAGGGCAGCCGCAGGTTGCTTACCGCGAAACCATACGCAAAACAGTGGAGCAAGAATACAAATACGCCAAGCAATCAGGCGGACGCGGACAATACGGACATGTATTCTTACGACTCGAACCAAAAGATGCGGGTAGTGGCTATGAATTTGTCAATGACATTAAGGGCGGTGTGATTCCAAAAGAGTATATTCCTGCTGTGGATAAGGGCATACAAGAAGCCTTGCAAAATGGTGTTTTGGCTGGTTATCCTGTCGAGGATGTCAAGGTTACTGTTTATGATGGTAGCTATCACGAGGTGGATTCAAGCGAAATGGCGTTTAAACTTGCCGCTTCTATGGGCTTTAAAGAGGGTGCGAGAAAGGCAGGTGCTGTCATACTTGAACCTATGATGAAAGTCGAGGTTGAAACCCCTGAGGAATATATGGGCGATGTGATTGGCGATTTAAACAAAAGGCGTGGGCAAGTTAATTCTATGGACGAAAGAGGTGGCAATAAAATCGTTACAGCCTTTTGTCCTTTGGCTGAAATGTTTGGCTACTCAACGGATTTGCGTTCGCAAACGCAAGGACGAGCGACTTACACAATGGAATTTGACCATTATGATGAAGTGCCAAAAAATGTTTCAGAAGAAATCATCAAAAAGCGAAACGGATAAGTTTATTTTTTGTGAAAATCACTTTGTTGGTTTTCACTCCGCCCTCGTAGCTCAGCTGGATAGAGCGCAAAATTCCTAATTTTGAGGTCGTGAGTTCGAATCTCGCCGTGGGCACCAGCTTTTTGTGGCTTGAAATGATTTTATCAAAATATAAAAGTTAAACGATTAAGGTTTTTAAATACTCATTTGTCCGCTTTATGCTACCCATTTATCTCTACGCTTTATCGTTTCTTTAATAATTTTTCAATATTTATAAAGTTATAAAAACACACTAAAAAATATTTATATAAATATTTATAAGCAATTATTTAATACTTAAAAAATACTAAATACATATTAAAATTAAAAAAATACTTGACAAGTTAATGAAAATTTACTACAATTTTTCGAAATTTTTTTACAAAGGATTACAGATGAAAAATCTTACTAAATTAGGCGTTGCGAGTGCTTTAATCAGTGTGAGCTTACTATTTTGTGCTTGTGGAGATAATACAAGCAAAGCAGAAGCTTATGTCAAGGAAAAATATCCAAATGCAAAAATTTTAAGTTTTAATGAAATTCAAAAAGAATTTGGAGT
>CAZSMF010000037.1:0-15790 GCA_964607975.1 uncultured Campylobacter sp.
TGGTAAAATTCGAATTAAAATTTCTCAAAAAAGGAAAATACCATGCAAGGTTCATTTTTGACTTCATTCTTACCTCTAATCGTGCTGATAGCGATTTTTTATCTTTTGGTGATAAGACCTCAGCAAAAACAAGCCAAAGCCCACAGAAAGATGATTGAAGAGCTTGTTAAAGGCGATAAAATCATCACCAACGGCGGCTTAATTTGCGAAGTCGTAAAACCCGAAAGTGATTTTATCAAAGTTAAGATTAACGATGAGGGTATAAATGCAAAAATTTCAAAAGAATTTATTGCGCGAAAGTTAGAGGATAAATAAGTGCGTAGTGGAAAAATCACTTACAGACTTATCATTTTCTTTATCGTTTCTGTTTTTGCCATAGCCTTTTCTCTGCCTTCTTTTTTGCAAAGTGAAATGGGAAAAAAGATAAATTTGGGGCTTGACTTACAAGGTGGGCTTTATATGCTTTTAGGTATTGACAGCAATGAAGCCGTAAAATCAAAGCTTAAAACCATAGCTTCAACGCTTAATTACGAAATCAACAAGCAAAATATCATCATCGATGAGCTAAAAATAGGCGATGAGAGCATAGAATTTAGCGTTTTAGATGATAATGACTTTGCTAGAATTGATGCTTTGCTTAAAGGCATTGAGGGCTTGAATATTGATTTGAGCAATTCTCATTATACCATTGCTTTAAGCGAGGCTGAGATTGAAGCGACTATGGATTATGCTCTTTTACAGGCTGTGGAAACCATACGCAACCGCCTTGATGAATTTGGACTTGCCGAACCAACAGTAGCCAAGCAGGGCAAGGATAAAATTCTTGTCGAGCTTGCAGGCATTAAGACAAGAGAGGACGAGTTAAGAGCCAAAGAGCGTATCACCAAAGCCGCACATTTGCAGCTTATGGAGGTTGATGATGCGAGAATGCCCCAAGCTCAAACTATGAGTGATAGCGAAGCTGCGGCGTATGGAGCGGTGATTTTACCTGATGCGAAAAATGAAAACATTAAATACGCCCTTAAAAATATCCCCGTGCTTGACGGCTCAATGCTTACTGATGCACGCGTAGCTTTTACGCAAAATTCAAATTCGCCCGTTATCAATTTCACGCTTAATTCGCAAGGAGCGGCTATCTTTGCTGATTATACCGAAAAAAGCGTAGGAAAAAGACTTGCAATTGTGCTTGATAATAAAGTCTATTCTGCACCAAATATCAACGAACGCATAGGCGGTGGTAGCGGACAAATCAGCGGGAATTTCAGCACAGAGGAAGCAAGAGATGTGGCTGTGGCTTTGCGAAGCGGGGCTTTACTTGCTCCCGTGCAGCTTTTAGAGCAGCGAAGCATAGGACCTTCTTTGGGTGTGGAAAGCATTCAAATGTCTATGGTGGCTTTGATTGGTGCGAGTGTGGCTATTATCTTTTTTATGGTGCTTTATTATGGTATAGCTGGTTTGTTTGCCAATGCAGCTTTAATCATCAACATACTTGGCATAGTTTCGATAATGGCGATGTTTGGAGCGACTTTAACCTTGCCCGGTATGGCAGGACTTGTCTTAACCGTGGGTATGGCTGTTGATGCTAATGTCATCATCAACGAACGCATAAGAGAGCTTTTACGCAGCGGAATGAGTATTAAGCTGAGTATAGAAAATGGCTATAAAAATGCGATGAGTGCTATTGTCGATGCAAATATCACAAGCCTTGTAACCTCAATCGCCCTTTATGCTTACGGCACTGGTGCTGTTAAGGGCTTTGCTGTTACTTTGGGTATTGGTATTGTGGTGTCGATGATTACGGCGATTTTAGGAACGCACGGAATGTTTGATTACTTCATTAAACGCCTAGAAAAGACTAATAATACCCGAATTTGGTTTGGATACAGGAGATAAAATGCAATTTTTTAGCGAAAAAAAAGTTTATAATTTTATGAAAATGCGATTTTCCGCCCTCATCTTTTGTGCTTTATTAGTGCTTGGAACGCTTTTTTTGTTTTTTGAAAGGGGGTTGCAATACGGCATAGATTTTAGTGGCGGCACTCTCATTCAAATTCAATACGAGCAAAAAGCACCCATAGCACAAATCAGGCAAATTCTCAGCCAAACAGGAGAATTTCAAAATCTCTCTGTAACGGAATTTGGAAGCGATAAAGAAATCACCATTCGCTTTTTAGGCAGTTCAAGTAGTCTTGGAAATGACATAGGACAAAGCATTAGTGAGCTTTTAAAAGACACGGGCAGTTTTGAAATTCGCCGTGCTGATGTGGTAGGACCTAAGGTTGGCGATGAGTTAAGACAAAAGGGCTTAATGGCGATTTTTGTTTCTTTAATCGCCATTTTAGTGTATATTGCCCTGCGTTTTGAGTGGCGTTTTGCCCTTGCTGCCATTATCACTGAAATTTATGATGTTTTCATCACCATAGGAGCGATAATGCTCTTTAAAATTGATGTGAATTTAGAAATACTAGCTGCTGTTTTAACCGTGCTTGGCTACTCCTTAAATGATAAAATCATCATTTTTGACAGGATTAGAGAGGGGATTAAAATAAGCAAACAAAACAATCTCGCCCTCATCATCAACGAAAGCGTATCAGCCACACTTTCACGCACGGTAATCACCTCAGGCACGAGCTTTACGACCGTTCTTATACTTTATTTATTTGGCGGTTCGATGATAGAAGGCTTTTCTCTTACTTTAATGGTTGGCATTATCATTGGCACTTTAAGTTCCATTTTCGTGGCAAGTCCTATTTTGCTATGGTTTAAATTCAATGTCCTTGCATACAGGCAAAAAGAGCTTGAAAAAGTGAAAAAAGCCCAAGAAAAGGCTAAAATTCGAAGTATGTATGAAAAAGGAAGTGTGTAATGTCCTATAATGCCAAAGATATAGAACAAAAATGGCAAGAGCTTTGGGATAAAGAACAAAGCTTTGAGCCAAAAGAGGATTATTCTTTACCTAAAAAATACATACTTTCAATGTTTCCTTACCCAAGCGGACGCATTCATATGGGGCATGTAAGAAACTACACCATAGGCGATGCACTCGCTAGACATTACAGAAAAATGGGCTTTAATGTCTTGCACCCCATAGGCTTTGACAGCTTTGGAATGCCTGCTGAAAATGCCGCGATAAAGCATAAAATTCACCCTAAAACTTGGACTTATGAAAATATCGAGTATATGAAAAAAGAGCTTTTCTCACTTGGCTTTTCCTTTTCTAAAAAGCGAATTTTAGCTACTTCTGACGCACTTTATACCAAATTTGAGCAAGAATTTTTCATTAAAATGTTTGAAAAGGGGCTTATTTACACCAAAGAATCAAATGTAAATTGGTGTGAATTTGACAAAACCGTTTTGGCAAATGAGCAAGTTATCGAGGGTAAATGTTGGCGTTGTGGCAATGAAGTTACGCAAAGAAAAATGCCCGGTTATTATGTGAAAATCACCGCTTATGCTGATGAACTTTTAAAAGACTTGCAAAAGCTTGAAAACAAATGGTCGCCTCAGGTGCTTCTTATGCAAGAAAATTGGATAGGCAAGAGCTATGGGCTTGAATTTGCTTTTATTTTAGATGATGAAAGTGCCTTAAAAGCGAATGAAAAAAGCTTCAATGTCTTTACAACCCGTGCGGATACGATTTTTGGGGTAAGTTATATAGCATTAGCCCCCGAGCATAAAATCGTCTCCACGCTTTTGCAAAACAATCATTTAGAAAAAAATTTAGCTCAAAAAATCAAAGCACTTTGCAATCAAAGCCAAAGAGCAAGGCAAATGAACGACAAAGAGGGCTATTTTTTAGGCATTTACGCCATACACCCTTTAAGCAAGAAAAGAATTCCCATTTGGGTGGCTAATTTTGTTTTAAGCGATTACGGCTCTGGTGCGGTTATGGCTGTTCCAGCACACGATGAGCGGGACTTTGAATTTGCAAAAGCGTATAAACTGCCTATTATTCAAGTCATTTCACATAAAGAGTATAAAAATGATGAAGCTTGGACTCAAAAGGCTGGAACTCTCATTAACAGCGATGAATTTAACGGGCTTGATTGCAATCAAGCAAGGGAAAAAATCAGCGAATTTTTCGAAAAAAACGCACTTGGAAAGCAGATTACAAATTATAAAATAAGAGATTGGGGCGTTTCAAGGCAGAGGTATTGGGGAGCGCCTATTCCTATGGTGCGTTGCAAAACTTGTGGCATAGTGCCTCAACCCCTTGAAAATTTACCCATAACCTTGCCTGATGACATTGAAATCACAGGAGAGGGCAATCCTTTGGAAAAACACTCCTCGTGGAAAAACTGCCAATGCCCTAAATGTGGCAAAGCCGCTCAAAAAGAATGCGACACGCTTGATACTTTCTTTGAAAGCTCGTGGTATTATGCTCGTTTTGCGAGTGATGAAAAGACTTGGCAAAGCGTAGCCCTTGATGAAAAGAGTGTGAATTATTGGCTGGGTGTTAATCAATACATAGGTGGCATAGAACACGCCATTTTACACCTGCTTTATGCGAGATTTTTTCAAAAGGCTTTGAGGGATTTGGGCTATTTGCGTGATGATGAGCCCTTTGAAAGGCTTTTAACTCAGGGTATGGTTTTAAAAGACGGGGCAAAAATGAGTAAGTCAAAGGGCAATGTAGTCGATCCTGATGAGATTATCGCTAAATATGGAGCAGACACAGCTAGACTTTTCATACTCTTTGCTGCACCACCAGCAAAAGAGCTTGAATGGAACGATAATGCCGTTGAGGGAGCGTTTCGCTTTTTGTGTAGGTTATGGGATAAGGCTTTGTGCGTAAAAGCACATTCAACCTTGCCTCAAATTTCACAAGAAAACCTTAATAAAGAGGAAAAATACGCAAGGCTTAAAGTGTATGAAGCCTTGAAAAAGTCAAATGAAGTCTATGAGAGCAGTTTTGCCTTCAACACCCTCATCGCTGCTTGTATGGAGGCTTTAAATGCCTTAAATTCAGTGAAAAATGAAGAGCTTGTGGCTGAGGGCTTTTATATCATTTTAAATGTGCTTGAACCCATTGTCCCGCATATTTGCTCTGAGTTAAGTCAAAGGCTTTTTGAGAGGAAAAATTTAAGGCAAATCAAGCTTGTTGATGAAGCTTTCATCAAAGACACGCTCAAACTTGGCGTAAGCATAAATGGCAAGAACCGTGCTGAAATAGAAGTAGCAAGTAGTGCAAACAAAGATGAAATCATAGCTTTCGCCAAAGAGGCTACGCAAAAATGGCTGGAAAATAAAAGCATAATCAAAGAAATTTATGTGGAAAAAAAGCTTGTGAATTTGGTGGTGAAATGAAAGCTTGGCGTTTTGTAATTTTGTTTTGTTATTTTGCCTTTTGTGCTTGTGGATATTTGCCTACAAGCAAGGTGGCAAATAATATTTTTGGCGATAAAATTTACATTAACGCCATCATCTCGCAGCAAGATTCAAGAAACAGCATTTACATAGTAGATACCATAAGAGAACTCATCATCAACAAGCTTGGCAAAAGCCCAGCCTTAAAAGAAGAAGCTGATGATATACTTTATGTGGCTATGCAAAGTTTGAGCTTTATCCCCATTATTTATGATGAAAATGGCTATGTTATTGCTTATAAAGCAAGGATAGTGCTTGAATTTGACATTAGTTTTAAAAGTGGCAAAAAAGACAAGATAAGAACGAGCGGGGATTATGACTTTGGTATATCACCTAACACGGTTATTAGCGATACAGCAAGATTTGAAGCCATTAAAGTCGCTTCAAGCGAAGCCTTTGATGAATTTGTTTCTATGGTAGCCATTAGAGGACATAAAAATGGCAAATATTAACGAAATCGCTAAAAACACCCTCTTACTCCTTAAAGAACGCGGTTTAAAGCCCACACCAGAAAATTACGCTGAGGTGTTTGAAGAACTTGCCTCAAAACACGGCATAAGTGCGGGGACAAAAGAAAAAATAGCCAAATTCAAAGCCTTGCTTATCCCCTCTCATCAAGAAGAAATGCAGTTTCACAAAATGAAAAATATTGATGAATTTTTAAGCTTTCTCATCTCAAAGCTTAACAGGCAAGGCGTGGAAAAAAGCCCAGAATTTTTTAGATTGTTGCATCACATTATGAAAATACTACTTAATAGCAAGGATAAAAAAGTCAAAGAAATGGCAAGTGTTACCCTAGGGCAGCTTTCTAAAAATATGGACAGCGAAAATGTTTTTTTGCTCGAAAAAAAATGGCAGCAATGGCAGCAAGATTACAAAGAAAGCAATGAAAGCCTTGATGATAAACTTACAGAATATGGCATTAAAAATGAGGACTTTGCCCTTAGCATTTCTAAACTCTTAAAAGAGCTTAAAGGGCGTTCTTATAAGAGGTTTGTGCGTTTGCTCTGCCTTTGTTTGCAGCCTTCTTTAACAAAAAATGATACGCTTATGCACTTTGAAGAAAAACTTAAAGACAAGCCTTATCTTTTAGCCTTTCACAAGGACAATGATGATTTTTACAACGAACTTACCCAAATGGTAAGCAAAAGAGTGAGTGCTGATATGATGTATTGGCAGCAGACTTTGAATTTTTTTGAGGAAAATTTACACCAATTAAGCACCTTACTTGACGATACCGCACACATTAACAAAAGTAATCTCGCCTTTGCCCTCAAACACAGCAAAAATGGCAAGGTGATGATAAGCCTTGATGAGCTAAAAGCCAAATTTGAAACATTAACAGATAAATTAGCAAAGATTAACAAGCAAGTGGGTGCGATGAATGACAGCAAACAGCGTGAGGAATGGAGTTTGCAAAGTCGTGTTTTAAAGCTTGATGAGGAATTTTTATACACCCAACGCAACTACGCCTTGTGCGTGTTTAGCATAAGCAATTATCGCTTTATCATCGAAAAATACGGCTTAAACAACCTCAACGAAATTCTACTTCGTTTTAGAAAAATCCTCAAAGACAGCTGCGGCAAAGACGATGAGCTGTGGATGCTTGATGAAAAGTCTTATTTGCTTATAGTGTATGAGAGAGATTACAATCAAATCATTCGCTTTATGCAAAGAAATATGAGCCAAATTGAAAATTTCAAATTCATCTACAAAGAAGATGTTATAAAGCCCAAAATCATCAGCTTTTTTATGGATAAACAAAGCTATCCTCATCTTAACATACTTGAAGAATTGGTTAAAAAACTCGAAAAATGAGCGATTTTCAAAGCTTTTTAGCTCAAAAAGATGAACTTTACAGCAAGATAGACCGCTTTCGTGCGTGGCGTTTTTTTGAAAAATACAAGGCATTTTTAGGCACAAAAAGCATTATTCAAATCATAGGCACAAATGGCAAAGGAAGCACGGGACGCTTTTTAGCCCAACTTTTAAGAAGCTTAAATTACAATGTCGCTCACTACACCAGCCCACACATTTTTAAATTCAATGAAAGATTTTGGAAAAATGGGGCTATTTTAAGTGATGAGGAGCTAAATTTAGCCCACAAAGAGCTTGAAAAAACGATGAAAGAGCATATAAATGAGCTTTCATACTTTGAATACGCCACCTTTTTAGCGATGAGTGCGTTTAGAAAGTGCGATTTTGTCATTTTTGAAGCAGGACTTGGCGGAGAATATGACGCTACTTCGGTATTTGACAAAGAGCTGAGTATTTTCACACGCATAGATTACGACCATATAAACATTTTAGGCACTAGCTTAAAAGAGATTGCAAGGACTAAACTTAAAGTGATGAGTAAAACCGCCTTAATCACCGAATTTCAAAGCCAATGTGTCCTTGAAACAGCCCAAAAAATAGCTCTTTTAAAAAATACAAGCCTTTATACAAGCGGACAAATCATCGATGAAAACGATAAAAAAGCACTCAATCTTTACGCTCAAAAGCATAAACTACCCGAATTTCTCACGCACAACCTTTTTCAAGCCTTTGCCGCCTTATCCTTGCTTCTTTGCTCCAAAGAAAAGGCAATTGCTGCTTTAAAAAAGCTTCAAAAGCTTGATTTAAGAGGGCGTTGTGAGCAAATTAGTGAAAATATCTTTGTCGATGTAGGACACAACGAAATGGCAGCCCTTGCCCTTGCAAAGCATTTTGAGGGGCAAAAATTCACCCTTGTGTATAATTCTTTCCTTGATAAAAATATTTTTGCGATTTTAAAAAATTTGAAACCTTTAATTGATAAAATAACAATTTATAAATATTTCAGCCACAGAGCCTTAGCCAATGATGAGATAAAACGCATAGCCACAGAGCTTGGCATCGTTTGTGAGGACTTTAAAGCCTTAAAAAAGGACGAGAGATATTTGGTATTTGGCTCTTTTGTGCTAGTAGAACACTTTTTAAAGGAACACTTTGAAACGACATAAACGAACGCTGAATAGATTTTCAATCACCATTACCGATGTAAATGGTTCAAGGCATTTTCATTTAAGCCAAATCATCAAAAAAATCGCCTTTTATTTTATAAGTTTCATCGTGCTTTTCCTTGTGGGGAGTTCTTTATATATCCATTATCTTACATCAAAAGTAAGTGAGCTTGACTCAAAAAGGCAAAAGCTAACCACTATAAATCAAGAAATAGAAAAAAATATGAGCGTGCAGGCTGAAAAATATGCAGGTATAGAGGAGCAAATCGCCATTTTTGAGGAGCAATTGGGGCTTGATGGCAATGCAAGTGATAATAATCTCACGCCAAGAGCGAGAATGACACATTTAACTTTAACAAACGAGCAGCAAACTGAGGTTTTAACGCAAATTCCAAATGGTTGGCCTATTACAAATCAAGGCATTTCGGGCAAGTATGGTTGGCGGGATCATCCTATTTTAAAAAAGAAAGAATTTCACGCCGGTATTGACTTAATGGCAACACTTAACACGCCCGTATATGCTACGGCTAATGCTGTGGTGGAATTTGCAGGGTATAATAATCACGGATATGGCTATTCTATCATACTCGTGCATAATTTTGGCTTTAAAACCGTCTTTGCACATTTAAGCAGTAAAAGTGTGGTTAAGGTAGGACAATTTGTAAAAAAAGGCGATTTGATAGGCTATTCAGGCAATACAGGACTTTCAACAGGTCCTCATTTGCATTATGAAGTGCGTTTTGTGAATAAAACATTAGAGCCTTCATATTTTTTGAATTTGAACCGAAAAAATATGGATAATTTCTTTAATCAAGAAGGGAGAGTGCCGTGGGAATCTTTACTAAAACTGATATCAACGCGAGCAAGTCAGAAACAACAGTGATTTCACTAGGAGCAAAGATAGAAGGCGAATTTGACTTTGATTCAATGCTTCATTTAGATGGTGAGGTGGGCGGTGTCGTTCGCTCTACAAATGCCGTAGTTATAGGCAAGACGGGGGTTTTAAGAGGTGAGCTTATAGCCGATAAAGTCGTTGTTAATGGAGTGTTTGAGGGCGAGTTAAGTGCTGATAGCTTGGAAATTCTAGCCGGTGGTTTAGTCAATGGCAATATCAATGTCAGACAAATCGCCATAGAAAACGGCGGAAAATTCAATGGCAACAGCAAAATTAAAGACGCTAATATCACCTTAATCGAAAATATGCAAGAGTGAGCTTAATGCAAGCTCGTTTGTTTGAATTTTTAACTCATCATCAAAGCGAGGTGATACTCTGCGAAGATGATAAGGAAGCTGATGAGCTTGCACAAGTAACGCTGTATCACCAACTTGCCACCTTTGTTTTGCCTGATTTTAGGGCGTTTTTTGGCGATGATTTGCGTTCTTTTTCAAAGGAATTATTTGAAATTTGCAAGGTTTTAAACGCTTATCACAAGGAAAATAAGCCTAAAATTCTCATTTCGCCCATAAGAACGCTTTTGCATAAATTACCCGCAAAGGCGAATTTAGCGAATTTAACATTAAAAAAGCATCAAAAAATTAAGCTTGATTGGCTCAAAAACGAGCTTTTGCGTTTTGCTTATGAATTTGTTGATATGGTGCAAGATAAGGGCGAGGTGAGTTTTAGGGGCGATATTATTGACATTTTCAGCATTAGCGAAGATGAGCCTGTGCGGATTTTGCTTGATGATGAGGAGATAGAAAGCATTAGGCATTTTGATTTGCAAAGTCAAAAGTCTATACCCCAAGAGCTTGAATTTGCTGAATTTTGCCCCTTTTTGTCCGCCTTTTCAAATGAAGAATATGAAAATTTACAAGAAAAAATCAACGCCTTTGATGAAAATGTTTTAATTAAAGACATCAATTCTTTGGGCTTTTGGTGTGTGGATAGTTTTTTTGACTATCTTAGCCTTGATTTTGCAGCCATTAAAAGCTTTGATGAAAAGGAATTTGAACAAGACATTGCCTTTATCAATAAAAAAGTCATACCCCAAGCCCTGCATTACAAGGCTTTGCAAAGCGTTTATACTGATGAGTTTTTCGCCTTTCATCAAAAGAAAAAAGTCATCATTTTAGCACAAAGTGAGGCTTTGCTGAAAATGCAAAATATCACGCTTTTACCCAATATGCACTTTCAAAAAAGCCCATTAAGGCTTAATCTCATCAGTCAAAACGAACTCATCATCTCCTTAAACAAAAAGAGCAAAAGCCAAAGGATTAAAAAGGCAAGTTTGATTGTCGATGAGCTAAAAATTGGCGATTTTATCGTGCATCAAGATTATGGAGTGGGGAAATTTTTGGGACTTGAAATGATAAAAATAAGCGGTGCAAAAAAAGAATTTGTCGCCCTTGCCTATCAAAATGGCGACAAGCTTTTGCTGCCCGTTGAAAATTTATACCTCATTGATAAATACATAGGCAGTGGGGGCATACCAGAGCTTGACAAGCTTGGCAAAGGCACATTTTTAAGGCTTAAAGAAAGGCTCAAAGAAAAACTCTTTGCCATAGCCACACAAATAGTCGAACTTGCCGCCAAACGAGCCTTAATCAAAGCCCAAAAAATCACCATAAATTTAGACGAACAGCTTAAATTCGCCTCTTTTGCAGGTTTTGAATACACAAACGACCAAGAAAAAGCCTGTGAGGAGTTAATACAGGACTTTCAAAGCGGACAGGTAATGGACAGGCTTTTGAGTGCTGATGTGGGCTTTGGCAAAACAGAAGTAGCGATGAATGCCATATTTGCCGTTGTTAGAAGTGGATTTTGCGTGTTTTTTTTCGTCCCAACCACGCTTTTATCGCACCAGCATTACAAAACGATTTCAAAAAGATTTGCCCCCTTTAATATAGAAGTTTGTAAGCTTGATAGATTCACCACAGCCAAAGAAAAAAAGCACATTTTAGCTCAAATTCAAGCAAATAAAGCCTTTGTGCTTATCGGCACGCACGCACTTTTGGGGCTTGAAAGTAAGAATTTAGGGCTTGTTGTCATTGATGAGGAGCATAAATTTGGTGTCAAACAAAAGGAAAAACTCAAAGAATTCAGCCAGAATTCACACATACTTTCAATGTCAGCAACGCCCATTCCTAGAAGCTTAAATCAGGCTTTAAGTGGAGTAAAGACTTATTCTACCATACAAACGCCACCAAGAAACCGCCTTGATGTGCGAACTTTCGTTAAAAAAGATGATGATAAGCTGCTTAAAGAAGCTATTTTTAGGGAGTTAAGAAGGGGCGGACAAGTCTTTTTTATCCACAATCACATAGCAAGTATTGAAAAATGCAAAGCCCATTTACAAAAACTTTGCCAAAATGTCCGCATACTCATCTTACATTCAAAGATTGATGCTAAAACCACAGAGGAGGAAATGCTGAAATTTGAAAATAAAGAATATGATATTTTACTCTGCACCAGCATTGTTGAAAGCGGCATAGACTTGCCAAATGTCAATACCATCATCGTTGAAAAGGCTCAATGCTTTGGAATGGCTGATTTACACCAATTAAGAGGACGCGTAGGCAGGAGCGACAGGCAGGGGTATTGTTATTTTTTAGTCGATGAGAATTTAAGCGATGAGGCAAATAAACGACTTGTGGCTTTGGAGAGTAATTCATTTTTGGGTGCGGGTTCTATTTTAGCTTATCACGACCTTGAAATTCGCGGTGGAGGCAATTTGCTTGGCATTCATCAAAGCGGACATATAGAGCAAATTGGTTACAGCCTTTATCTTAAAATGCTTGAAGAGCAAATTGCCATTTTAAGCAAAAAGCATATTTCAAATGAGGAAAAGATTGATTTAAAACTAACTATCAACGCCTTTTTAAACAGCGAACTCATCACGCAGGAGCGTTTGAGACTTGAACTTTATAGGCGTTTAAGCAAGTGCCAAAGGGCAAATGAAGTGTATGAAATTCAAAGCGAGATTGAGGACAGGTTTGGTTTTCTTGATACTTACACCAAACAATTTTTAGAACTCATCATCGTTAAAATTCTTGCGAGTAGGGATTTTAAGGCAATTAGCAATTATGAAAGCAATATCAGTTTAACAACAAAAACAGGAGAAAAAATCCTCCTAAAAGCCAAAAGCAAGGACGATGATGACATTTTAGAAACGCTTTTGCTGTATTTAAGAAAAAGGGAAAAAGATGGATTTTAAGCAAGATTACGCCGCTATTTACAGGGCAAGAAAGGACATTTTAAAGCCCGTTGTGGCACTTGATGAGGTGAGGTTGAGCCATTTGCTTGGCATTGAAAGTCAAAAGGAGGCTTTACTTACAAATACCTTGCGTTTCATTCAAAACAAAAGCTTTCACCACGCCTTGCTTTGGGGTTCGCGTGGCACGGGTAAATCAAGCCTTATAAAAGCCGTGTTTAACGAGCTAAAAGAGCAGAATTTAAGGCTGGTGCAAATTGACAAGCAGGATTTAAACGCCTTGGCTGACATTATCGATGAGTTAAGATTATTAGCCTTTAAATTCATCATTTTTTGCGATGATTTATCCTTTGAAAACAAGGATGAAAGCTATAAATTCTTAAAACCCCTGCTTGAAGGAAGTATAGAAAAAACGCCTTCAAACATAGTCCTTTACGCCACTTCAAACCGCCGCCATTTACTTGCCGAGTATGAAAGTGACAATGAAAATGCAGAAATTTTAGGAAATGAGCTGCATTTAGGCGATGTGAAAGAGGAGAAATTGAGTTTAAGTGATAGATTTGGGCTTTGGCTTAGTTTTTACCCGCAGAATTTAGAGCATTATTTGCACCTTGTGGATTTTTATTTTAAGGATTATCAAGGCGATAAAAGCCTTTTACACGCCAAAGCAAAGCAGTTTGCAAGTTTTAGGGCAAGTCATTCTCCACGCACGGCAAAGCAGTTTTATCTCAGTTTTAAGGAAAATTGATGAATGGAGCTACAATTTTTAAATTTTTATGCAGCTTAAAGCTTGAATTTCAAAGCTTTGATTGGCTTGAAGATAGGGGATTGAGCGAATTTGAGATTTTAATTTCTGTGATTTTAACGCAAAATACAAATTGGAACAATGTCTTAAAGGCACTAGACAATGTCAAAATGGCTAAAATTTACACTTTACAGGACTTAAACGCCCTTGAAACAAATCAAATCGCCCAGCTTATCAAGCCAAGTGGCTTTTATAATACCAAAGCAAAGCGGCTCAAAGGCTTTTTAAACGCCTTAATAAAGGACTTTGAGGATTTAGCTCATTTTAAAGCAAAGGTAAGCAGGCAGTGGCTTTTAAGCGTGAAAGGCTTGGGTTTTGAAAGCGTTGATAGCATTTTAAACTATCTTTGCAAAAGAGAAATTCTAGTCGTAGATAGCTACACACAGCGACTTGCCTTTCATTTAGGCTATGAATTTGAGCATTATGATGCGTTAAGAGAATTTTTTCAAAGCGGTGTTGAAATAGAGCAAAATGCCCTTTGTGAGTGCTTGGGGAAAAAATGCGAACTTTACGAGCTTTATCAAATTTTTCACGCTCAAATCATCGCCTTTGGCAAAAAATACTTCAAAGGCAAAAACTTAAACGATGAGGGCAAAACTCTTTTAGCTAGATTACGAGCATAAGCAAAATTTACAAGCAAATCTATCATTTTTATCTTTTCCAAAAAACATTTTTAAAAATTTAAGAATTTTTCTCACAATTTAAGCTTAAATTTATTGACTTATGGGGGGGGGGCATTTGATATAATTGCCTTTTAAAGTCTTTTTAGAAAAGGAGTAATGAAATGAGCCAAACGATGTTTTGCAAAGAATGCAACACGCAAAGTAAGGTGGTATTTTGCCCAGATTGCGGACAAATACTTGATGATAGTATAGAGGATAAAAGCCTTTTAGAAAAAAGCCAAAAGGAGCTAAAAGACTTCATCGCCTCTATAAACGCCCCCATACAGCCCGTAACTGCACCAAATAAAGCAGTGCAGAAGTATTTTGATAGCATAAATGAAATCAAAGAGCTTTTAAAAGTGGCAAATAAAGAGTGGGCAAATCCTGTTTTAAAGCATTTTGCCGATGAGGCACAGGGCTTTTTAGAGCAGGAGGATTATTTAGAAATCGCCTTTATTGGCACGATAAATGCGGGTAAATCTACGCTTATAAACGCTATGTTAAAGCAAGAGTTCGCCTCCACAGCGGTTACGCCAGAGACGGCTACGCTTACAAAATTCACTTATAGCAAAACACCTAAAATGAAAATCTCCTTTTATAGCAAAAAGGAGTGGGACGAGCTATGGAGCGATGCACTAAAAAGCGGAGTGCTATTTAAAAAGCAGTATGACGAGCTAAATGCAGAATCCTTAAAAAGTGAATTCATAGGGCGTGAGCCAAAAGAGGAGGCTTTTAGCGAGGAGACACTTGAAAGATACACCTCATCACGCAGGGCAGAGCATTTTTTCATAAAAGAGGTTTTAATAAGCTATCCAGAATTTCCTTATGAGAAAAACATAATGTTTGTGGATACTCCCGGGCTTGATGACCCTGTGCCTTACCGCTCTAAAATCACCAAAGACTACATTAGCAGGGCAAAAGTCGTCTTTGTGTGTAACTCCGTTAAGGTTATGCAGAGTAATGAGTTGAGGACGATTTTTGGGGCGTTTGACCAGACGGGAGGACAGCCGCAAAAAGTCTATGTCATAGGCACACATTATGATTTGCTTAATGAGCCAAAAGAGGATTGGGCAAAGCAAAAGACTGAATGGAGCAAATACCTCACCAGCAAAGACACAAAGATAAAAAATCGCTCCTGCTACACCAAAGAACTAGCAGAGAAAAACATTATCGCTACCTCAGCTTACATCGCCTTGCTGTGTGAGCTATACAAGCAAGGTAAGCTTGATGAGGATAGGAAGTTTTATTTATCCTCACTCTCACTCAGGCTATTTAAGGATGCGAATTTAGAAGCAAATTTAGAGAATTTGCTAAATTTTGCCAATGTCAATACTATCTATAAACGCATAAGCGAGGACATTTTAGATAAGGTGCAAGAGTATTTTATCAGCGGTGTGAGGGCAAATTATGAAAATCTTAAAGCTAGTATTAAAGAGTATTTCACACAAGATATTAGCAAAGAAAATGAGGCGTATAATGCTTTATCGCTTGGATTAGATGAGATAAACAAGCAGATAGAGGAGCAAAAAAGGGAGCTAGAAGAGCTAGAAGCAGGAGAAAGTGAGCTAGAAGACTTCATTGATGAATTTAATAATGAGGTAAAGACTATAAAGCGGGAGCTACGAGCTCAAATCAGGCAAATGATAAGAGGGGTGTGAGATGGGATTTTTAACAAAAGTAGTAGATTGGGTAGTAGAGAAAGTAGTCGAAGGTATCCAGTATGTAGCTGAAAAAATAGGTGATTGGTTTAGTGATTCTAGCAAAACCATAGGAAATACCGACTCTTATGACCCAGATACCGCCACAGCAGGACAGACAAAA
>CAZSMF010000038.1:0-15563 GCA_964607975.1 uncultured Campylobacter sp.
AAAAAAAAACGAAATTTTTTATTAAAAATTTGATAGTTTTTTGTGTTTTTGGGGGAAATGATAAATTTTTAAACAAAGAATAAAGGGGTTAAAGCTTACAAAGTCCAGCTTCGACAAGGAAGCAGGAGGGTTTGTAGTGCATTTTTTTAAGCTTATCATAAGTGGCGTAGCTTAAATACAAAAGGCTTTTTGCCCTCGTAACAGCCACATAAAAAAGCCTCCTTTCCTCCTCTAAACTCCCGCTCATTGCCATTAGCTTTTGGTTTGGAAAGCGATTTTGGGCTAAATCCACCACGCAAACAAGCTCAAATTCAAGCCCTTTACTTGCGTGAATGCTCAGCAAATTCACTCCCTTGCCCTTGCTTAACTCATTCACACCAAGCGTAAGGAAGTTAAAATACTTGTAAATGTCCTTGTAGTCCTTGCTTAAATCTTTAAGCACGGACATTTTTCTAGCGATTTTTTCCAAATTTTCGCTCTTTTTTGACAAATCCACCTTTAAAGTCGCCTTGTTTGTGGCTCTTTTAGTGGCTAAAATATCGCAAATTTCCTTAAAAAACTCGTTTTCAAAAATACACTCTATAAACTCACTTGATGAGCGAATTTGATGAGTTTTTTTCACAAAATGATAGATTTTTTCCAAATTTTTTGCCCCAAATTCGTTAAGTTTTGGCAGACTTAAAATGCTGTGCGTGTTAAATTCACTTTCAAGCTCGAAACGATGAGGATTTTGCAAGAGTTCTACATCATCAAATAGCCCAAGCTGGTAATTTTTCTTGTGCTTTTTTTGCAAATTTGCACTCTTATCAGGCTCTAAAAAGCCCTTAATCAAACTGCCATTGCCTAAAATCAATAAATTATCAAAGATTTCCTTGCTTAAAGCCCCGCCAATACCGCGTGTGTATTCAAGTAAGCTCATAAAAGCCATTATGTCTTTGGGGTTGATGATGAGGCTAATCATCGCACAAAAGGCTTTTACTTCAAGGCTGTCAAAAAAACTTACGCTTTCTTTTCGCAAACTTGGGATACCCTGCTGACTTAAAGCCACTTCAATGCCGTCTGCACTGGAATTGTTACGAAAGATAACGGCTATATCGTCTAATTTTACGCCACTATTTAAAATGAGCTTGGCTAAATGCTCGTATTGTTCGTAGGTTTCGTTAAAGGTAAGCATTTGAGGGGCTTTAAATTCGCCCTGCTTGGTAACGACAAGTTCTTTGGGGTAAAGCCTTTCGTTGTTTGTGATGACTTTGTTAGCTAGGGCAAGTATGCTTTTTGAGGAGCGATAATTTTTTGTGAGGGTGTAAATTTTTGCGTCAGTAAATCTTTGCGAAAAAGAAGCGATAATGCTTATATCAGCACCATTAAAGGCATAAATGCTTTGGTCATAATCACCCACACAAAAAAGACTTTTACTCTTAAAAGCGTCTATTAAAGCACCTTGCAAGGCGTTTGTGTCTTGGTATTCATCAACTAAAATTTCATCAAATTCTTGATGAAACTCACCTTGCAAGGCAGTTTTAAGCTGCAAAAGCAAGTCGTTAAAATCCACATAGCCAAAACGGCTTTTTTCCTCCTCGTATTCTTTTAAAATATCCTCGTAAATTTCAGCATAAACGCTTTGTTCATCGTAGTTTTGACAAAAATATGTCAAAAAATTTTCGCCCTTGTTTTTGTTTTGAAAGAGTGAGTAAATTTCATAAAGATAGCTTGGCATAAAGGGCTTTAACTCACTTAAATGATGAAATTTTCGCCTCTCGTAAATGCTTTTAAGGAGAATTTTAAGCTCGTTTGTTGGTTTTAAGATGATTTTTTTATCCAAACTGCGTAACAAAGTGTAAGCTACGCTGTGAAAAGTCCCGGCAAGAACCTTTTTTGTGATATTTTTGTCAAAATGTCTGTTTAAACGCTCTATCATTTCTTTACTTGCTTTGTTTGTAAAGGTTAAAAGCATTATTTTTTCGGGGCTTACACCCAAATTTAAAAGATGAGCTATGCGTGCGACTATGGTTGAGGTTTTTCCAGTCCCCGCACTAGCGATGATAAGATTGTGTCCAAAGGACGCTTGGGCTGCTTTGAGCTGCTCTTCGTTGAGTTTTGAAAGTGGCATTGTTATCCTTGAAAAATGAAATTATAAAAAAATTTGCTTAAAATTTGCCTTTAAAAACGCTTTTATAGTATAATTTTTGTGAAAAAATTTCACAAGAGGGGCATTGATATGAATTCAAGCAAACTTATCATCATTTTAATGGTTTTGGTAGCGGTTTTGGCGACTTTTATGTATTATCTTTTTAGCAATTCAAAGCCAAAAGAAATAAGCTTTCACGAGCAAAACAACACGCAAATCGAGCAAGAAATTGCCGATGCGAATGTGGCAGAGGAGTTAAAGCCTACGAATTTAGCACCAACGCAAACTCAGCCACAAAGCACGCAAGATACTTTACGCAGCGAGTATAACGCCCTTATGCAAAGGAGCAAGAGGGATACAAGCTTGGGCGAACCTCGATATAATGTGTATATTTTGGACTCTAAAAAGCTCAATGCCCTTGAAAAAAACACTATAAATGAAATCACAACGACACTTTCAAGGCGTGGAGGCTTTTTGCACTATGCACTTTTTGTAGAAAAGCTTAATGAGCTGAATTTCCAAGTCTATCTTTTTAACGAAAGCCTACTTGATGAGCGAAATTGGCTAACAAAAACTTTGAATTTACCACACCTTTGGTTTAAATTCAATCAAAGCACTCTGCAAAGCGTAAAAAACAGCTTTCACATTGATACACTCAAACAAAATATCGCTAAAAGCAAACTCAAAAGCATACAATTAAGCGGACATACCGATGAAATAGGCAATAACGCTTATAATTATATGTTAGGGCTTAAAAGAAGTGCGGCTGTGGCGAGTGAATTTTTAAGACAAACAGGCAAAATCACGCTTGTATCCTTTGGCAAAGACAAGCCCGTAAGTCAAGGTTTAAGCGAAAATGAGCGTTATAAAAATCGCCGCGTAGAAGTGAATTTTTAGGCATTTTGAGGTTAAAGAATGAGCGAAAAAAATGCGTATGATAAAAGCATAGAAAAAATTTTTTATAAAATTTGGCAAGAGCGTGGGTATTTTGAGCCAGATGGCAATAAAAAAATTCAAAAAACAGGCAAGAATTTTTGCATAATGATGCCTCCGCCAAATGTAACAGGCGTTTTACACATAGGACACGCACTGACTTTTACCCTGCAAGACATTATTTGTCGTTATAAGAGAATGGACGGCTACAAGGTGCTTTATCAGCCCGGATTAGACCACGCGGGTATTGCTACGCAAAATGTCGTGGAAAAACAGCTCTTAAAGCAAAATATCAGCAAGGAAAAATTAGGCAGGGCTGAATTTGTAAAAAAAGTTTGGGAGTGGAAAGAACAAAGCGGAGGCAAGATAATAGAGCAAATGTATGCACTTGGCATAGGTGCAGCGTGGAACAGGCTTCGTTTTACTATGGATAAAGGACTTGCAAATGCCGTAAAAAAGGCTTTTGTGGATTTGTATAATAAAAAGCTCATTTTTAAAGACGATAAAATGATAAATTGGTGCACTCACGATGGAGCGTTGAGCGATATAGAGGTGGAACATCAGGAAAATAAGGGCAAGTTGTATTATCTGCGGTATTTTTTAAAGGATAGCAAGGATTATCTCATCGTGGCGACAACGCGTCCTGAGACTTATTTTGGCGATACAGCGGTAATGGTAAATCCGCAAGATGAGCGTTATAGGCATCTTATTGGCAAAAAAGTGCTTCTACCCCTTGTCAATAAGGAGCTAGACATTATCGCTGATGAATATGTGGATATGAGCTTTGGAACGGGCGTTGTTAAGGTAACTCCCGCTCACGATATGAACGATTATGAGGTGGGGATTAGACACAATTTAGACTTTGTAAAAATCTTTGATGAAAAGGGCATTTTAAACGAACACTGCCTTGAATTTCAAGGGCTTGAACGACTTGACGCAAGAGAAAAAATAGTCAAAAAGCTTGAAAATTTGGGCTTTGTAGAAAAAATTGAGGATTATATCAATCAAGTGGGCTATTGCTATCGCTGTAAAAATGTCGTTGAGCCTTATATTTCAAAGCAATGGTTTGTCAGCAAAGACATAGCCAAAGAGAGCATAGCCAAAGTCAATGCTGGTGAAATGAAGTTTTTTCCAAGTCATTGGATAAATTCCTACAATGCGTGGATGAGGGATTTGCGGGATTGGTGTATATCAAGGCAGCTTTGGTGGGGGCATCAAATTCCTGTTTATTACTGCGAGTGCGGGGCTGAATTTGCGAGTGAAAATGAGCCTGAATGCTGCGTAAAGTGCAAGGGCAAGAATTTCAAGCAAGATGAAGATGTGCTAGATACTTGGTTTAGCTCTGGGCTTTACGCTCAAAGCACACTAGGCTGGGGAAATGAGGGCTGGGGCGAAAATGAGCTGTGGCAAAAAGAGGATTTGAAGGATTTTTACCCAAATTCCTTACTGATAACGGGCTTTGATATACTCTTTTTTTGGGTAGCTAGAATGCTCTTTCAAAGCACAAATACCCTACACAGCTTACCTTTTAAGGAAGTATATTTACACGCACTCGTTAAAGACGAACGCGGACAAAAGATGAGTAAGAGCAGGGGCAATGTCATCGACCCTTTGGAAAGTATAGATGAGTATAGTGCCGATATATTGCGTTTTACACTCACCCTACTTGCCGTGCAAGGGCGTGATATAAGGCTGAGTAATGATAAATTTATGCAAGTAAGAAATTTTACGCACAAACTCTACAACGCCCATAAATACTTGCTTTTAAATGAAAAAAGCTTTGAGGATTTAGATAAAATAACCATTCAAAGCGAACTTGGCAAATATATGCTGAGTCGCTTTAATCTTTGTGTGCGTTTGGTGCGTGAAAATTTGGCACAATATCGCTTTAATGACGCTGCAAATACCCTTTATCGCTTCTTTTGGGACGAATTTTGCGATTGGGGGATAGAGTTAAGCAAGGCGGAAAAAGGGGGCATTAAGGAGCTTGGAAGCATTTTCAAAGAGGCTTTAAAGCTTTTAAGCCCTTTTATGCCCTTTATCAGCGAATACCTCTACCACGAACTTAGTGGCACGAAACTAGAAAAGACAGAATCCATAATGATAGCCCCTTACCCTGAATTTAAGGCACAAGATGAGGAGTTGGAGAGCTTTTTTGCCCTTATCATCGAAGCCATAGTCAGCATTCGCCGTGCTAAAAGCCTTGTGGAGCTTGGAAATGCTAAAATTCAAAAGGCTTTCATCAAGCTTAACGACAAGAACAAAGTGCCTAAACTCAAAGCCTACACGCATTTTATCAGCAAACTTGCCAAGAGCCAAGACATAGAATTTACGGATTTGAATTTAAATAAGGCAAGTGCTGATGTGAGCGAGAATTTAAAGACATTTATCCTGCTTGAAAGTGTCGATATAAACGCTACGCTTACGAGGCTTCAAAGTCAAAAAACCAAGCTTGATAAAGAAAAAGTTAAGCTTGAAGCTATGCTTAATAACGCAAATTTCAAAGCCAATGCCCCAAAAGAAGTTATTACACAAAATGAAAACGCCCTTAAAAACACCCTCACTCAAATTTCAAAGATAGAAGAAGAGCTGAAAAACCTAAAAGGCGGGGAATGATAAAGATAGAGCATTTGAAAAAATACTACGAGAGCGAACTTGTCATCAATGATGTGAGTTTGGAGGTTGAAAAAGGCGAGATTTTCGCCATAGTAGGACACAGTGGAGCTGGTAAATCCACGCTTTTGCGTTGTATAAATGCTTTGGAAAGCTATCAAGAGGGCAGCCTTAAAGTTTTTGGTGAGGAAATTTCAAGCCTTGCAAAAAATGCCAAAAAATTAAGGCATTTAAGGCGGGACATAGGAATGATTTTTCAGCATTTTGCCCTAATGAGCCGAAAAAATGTCTTTGAAAATGTGGCTATGCCCTTGCAAATTCATCATTTTGACAAAAACAAAGCCAAGCAAAGAGTCAATGAACTGCTAGAACTCGTTGGACTTGCAAACAAAGCAAATGCTTATCCAAACGAGTTAAGCGGAGGGCAAAAGCAAAGAGTAGCCATAGCTAGGGCTTTGGCGTTAAATCCAAAAATCCTACTCAGCGATGAAGCCACATCAGCACTTGATCCTAACACCACAAAAAACATACTTGAACTCATTTCGCAAATCAACAAAGAGCTAGGCATAAGCGTTGTTTTGGTAACGCACGAAATGGAAGTTGTCAAAGAAATCGCTCAAAGAGCCGTTTTAATCGAACACGGACAAATCATAGGCAGCGGAGAAATCCACGAACTTTTCTTAAAACCCAATGAAAAAATGCGTCAATTTTTGGGCGAGAGCGACTTTTTGCCAGAAAGTGGTGTGAATATCAAACTCTTTTTCCCAAAGCAAAGTGCACAAAAAAGCGTCATCACTCAAATGGCAAGAAAGCTTGATATTGATTTTAACATAGTCTGGGGCAAGATAGAAAAGCTAAACGACACAGCACTAGGCAATCTCGTCATCAATGTTAAGAAAAAAGACAAGGACAAGGTGCTTGAATTTGTAGAAAAAAGCGGTGTGCTTTGGGAGGTGGCAAATGCTTGATGAATTTGTGCGTAATTTTCAGGCTATTTTATATCCTGCCTTGCTTGAAACGCTCTATATGAGCTTTGTTTCGACATTTTTAGGCTTTATCCTTGCCATTGTGCCGGGCGTTTTGCTCGTCATTTGGGACAAGGGTGGGCTTTGTGAGAATAAATTCGCTTACAATGTGCTTGATTTTTGTATAAATATGCTTCGCTCCTTTCCTTTCATCATCTTAATCATAGTCCTAATGCCCCTTACCCGTATGCTTGTAGGCACAAGCATAGGCACAAGTGCTACCATAGTGCCGCTAACGCTTGGCATAGCTCCATTTTTAGCTAAAATCATAGAATCCTCACTCAAAGAAGTGGATTCTAGCCTCATCGAAGCGGCTAAATCTTACGGGGCAAGTAACGCTCAAATCATCTTTAAGGTAATGTTTGTCGAAAGCCTACCAAGTCTTATCAATGGCATAACCCTTACTTTAATCGTAGTCGTGGGCTTTTCAGCTATGGCTGGAACCGTTGGTGGCGGTGGTTTAGGCGATGTGGCTATACGCTATGGTTACGAACGCTTTCAAACGGGTATTATGGTGCAAACCGTCATTATCTTACTCGTGCTGGTGCAAATCATACAAGTATTTGGAAATTTTTTGTATAAAATTACGAAAAAATGAGTATTTGAGGATACTTGCTATAAACGCTTTTTAAAAAGTAGTAGATACCGCCAAAGCAGTATCCACGCAGTTAAACTCAAATCAAGCTAGAAGTGATGCTAGAAAGAAAAAGTGTAGCGAACACCAAATTGGCTAGGTTGCTTCACTTTTAGAGTTTGTGTGTATTTGTAATAAGCGGTTTCTATGGTTTCATCCTTCTTTTGCTCTGTGAGTCCAAAGCGGCTGTAAAGTTCTATGCCGTGATGTGTGGCGATATTTACTCTCAAACCAAGATTGATACCCACATCAAGTCCGTGAACTTTCGTTGTATCACCACTGATAGCATAGCCCAAACTCAAACCAGCAAAAGCTCCAAAGTCCATATTCTCTTTGGAAAGGAAGTTATAAAGGGCATCAGCGTTTGCACTGATATTGTAGGTATCCATTGTTTCTCCGCTTTTTTCGTATGAACCTGCGTCAAAAAGAGCATAATATCTTGCCCCAAATTCAGGCGTGAAAAATTGTTTAGTGCCGACTACAACACCATAACGAACGCCTGACATACTTTCACTAGCACTACCTACACCTTCCACTTCCACAGTCATCTTTGCCGAACCATTGCCGATAAATGCACCTATGAATTTGCCATCTGTTTCAGCTACTGCATTAGTAGCACCTAAAATTCCCGCAAGCACGAGGCTTAAACCAATCTTTCTCATAAGAGTCCTTTAAAAAATGAATTTCTAAATGCTTTAAATTTGAGTTTATAAGGTTGAGCTTTTGGCTATAACCTTGTCATTCTGAGCGTAGCGAAGAATCCACAGGATAAAGAAACCTTTGCCCTTTATTATAGATACTTCGCCTACGGCTCAGTATAACAAAGAGTGGCTTGGTATAACACCACCCTTTTTCACTCAAAAAGCTTAAAACATTTAGTTAGTGAAAGTATAATGCCCCCCCCCCTTAAAAGAAACTTAAATTTTAAACAAATTGTAAAAATTTTGAAAAAATTTGATAAAAGGGTGAATTTATGAGGTTTTTTAGATACTTCGGGCGTAAAGCCCTCAGTATGACACTATCCTTGTCATTCTGAGCTTTGCTTGTCAAAGCGAAGAATCTTTTTTTAAAGAAAACATTTCTTTATAACGAGATACTTTTTTATATGAGATACTTCGCTTCGCTCAGTATGACATACTATCTGTCATTTTGAGCAAAGCGAAAAATCCATAGGGTGCAAGTGGCGTTTGCCTTTTTTATTAAGCAAAGCAAAAAATCCACAATTTTTAATGAAAATAATAAATTTAATATTGATTGCTTTAAAAAGATATAATTTCACAAAAACAAAGGATAAAAATGAAAGCCATAGGCTCAAATTTAGTGCCGATTTTAACAATTGCAGGGAGTGATTGTAGCGGTGGGGCTGGAATTCAGGCGGATTTAAAGACATTTAGTGCTTACAAGCTCTTTGGAATGAGCGTTATCGTAAGTGTTGTGGCTGAAAACACCCAAAGAGTCATCTCTTGCTTTGATATACCAAGTCAAATTGTGAATGAGCAAATGCTTGCCGTTTTTGAGGACATTGAGCCAAAGGCTGTAAAGATAGGAATGCTTCCAAGTGCCGAGCTTATGGAGTGTGTGGCGGATAATCTGCGAAAATTTCGCCCCTTAAATGTGGTGATAGACCCGGTGATGTTTGCTAAAAACGGCTTTGCCTTAATGCCGCCTGAAAATTGCGAATTTTTTGCCAAAACTATGCTTGAATTTGCGGACATTTTAACGCCAAACATACCAGAGGCTGAGTATCTTTGCGGCTTTGAAATCAAAGATGAAGAGGCGATGAAAAAAGCGGCAAAAATGCTTTGTGATAAAGGTGCAAAGGCGGTTTTACTCAAAGGCGGACACCGCAAAGACAATGCTGATGATATTTTCTATGACGGCAAGGACTTTCATTTGCTCCAATGCCAACGCATAGACACCAAAAACACGCACGGCACTGGCTGCACTTTAAGTTCTGCCATAGCTTCAAATTTAGCCCTTGAAAAAGATAAACTCTCTGCTGTTAAACTCGCCAAAGAGTATGTTTTTAACGCTATTTTATACTCTTTAAGTCTTGGAAAAGGCTATGGTCCAACGAATCATTTTTATCATTTAATGGAAAAATAATGAATTTAAGCCTTTATCTAGTCGCAAGTCGTGCTAAATTCAGCGATGAATGCTTTTTAAGCAAAATCAAAGACGCTATTAAAGGCGGTGTGAGCGTGGTGCAGCTTAGAGAAAAAGAACTCTCCTCGCTTGAATTTTACAAACTTGCCGCAAAAGTCAAAGCCCTGTGCGATGAGCTAAAAACACCCCTTATCATCAACGATAGAATAGACATTGCCTTAGCTGTAAATGCAAGTGGAGTGCATTTGGGGCAGGAGGATTTGCCTGTAAGCGTGGCTAAAAGGCTTTTAGGAGAGGGTAAAATCATAGGTTTAAGCGTGAAAACGCTAAATCAACTTGCTTTCAGTGCTGGGGCTGATTATATAGGCTGTGGGGCTATTTTTGAAAGCTTGACAAAAGCAAGTGCAGTCATTGGCGTTGAGGGCTTAAATGCACTTTGCAAAAAAAGTACCCTGCCCGTAGTCGCCATAGGAGGCATTGATAGTGTCAATGTTTCCTTGCTAAAACAAAGCAAAATCGCTGGTATAGCCGTAAGTTCTGCGATAATGAACGCTCAAAACACCTTTGAAGCGAGTGTAAGGCTTAAAAAGGCATTGGAATGATTTATCTCATCGGCAAGGAGCGGTTTTTGGGCGTAAAAAATATCATTTTAAATAGCCTTGAATTTATGCCTTTAAATGTAAATTTAGCCGAATTTAACGCCTTAATCATCACTTCTAAAAACGCCTTAATCGCCCTTAAAAAGAGTAAAATCAAGCCAAATTCAGCCATAAAGCTTTACGCTGTGGGAAAAGAAAGTCAAAAATACGCTCAAAAGCTAGGCTTTACGCAGATAAAAATTCCACAAAAAGCTTATGGAAAGGATTTAGCAAGGGCTTTTAAAGAGGAGTTAAGGGGTGAGAAGTGCTTGTATTTAAGGGCTAAAAGCATAGCTTCAAATTTAGATAAAGAACTCATCGATGCTGGTGTGAATTTAGTGCAAATGATTGCCTATGAAAACAAGTTTTGCCCTCCAAAAGAGCCTTTAAAGCTTGAAAAACCAGCTATTTTTATCTTTCTTTCTCCTTTTGGGGTAAAAAATTTCCTAACGCTGTATCAGCTTGATGAGAAAGATAAATGCGTAGCCATTGGCACTACGACAGCAAAGGCTCTGCCAAGCTCTCAAAGCGTTTTTATCCCTAAAATTCAAAGCATTAAAGCCTGTGTGGCTTTGGCAAGGACTTTAAAGCAAAAAGTTTAAATTTTTAAGAATTTCAAGTCATATTAACAAAATTTTAAAGTTATTTGATTAAAATTCCTTGTTAAATTCCTTAAACTGCGGAGCAATATTTTGAAAACGAAACGAAGATTGATGAGCCTTTTAGGCTTTACAAGCACGATTTTGCTGTGTTTTTTACTCACAAGTCAAAGCTATGCAAAAGCTCAAAAAAGTCAAGACGAGCTTAATAAACGCATACAAGCCCTTGATAAATACACCAAAACCCTTGCTCTTATCGAGCAATACTATGTTGAAGACCAAAATATCACGGATTTAATCGACAAATCCATTTCTGGCTTGCTTTCAAATTTGGATGCACACTCATCTTTCCTTGATGAAAAGAGCCTTAATGATATGAAAATTCAAACAAGTGGCGAATTTGGCGGACTTGGCATTACGGTGGGTATGAAAGGCAGTGCCTTAACCGTCATCGCACCTATTGAGGGAACACCTGCTGATAAGGCTGGGATAAAGTCAGGTGATGTGATTTTGCGTATTAACGGCGAGGCGACTTTGGGAATGAACCTTAATGACGCTGTGGATAAGATGAGAGGCAAACCAAAGAGCGAAATCACCATAACTATATACAGACAAGGCGGACAAAAGCCCTTTGATTTAACGCTCAAACGCGATATTATCAAGGTAGAAAGCGTGTATTCAAAGATGATACAAAACGAGGACATACTTTATCTTCGCGTAACTACCTTTGATAAAAATGTCGCCGAACAGGCACGAAAAGCCCTCAAAGCCAATGCAAAAGTAAAAGGCGTAGTGCTTGACTTACGAAACAATCCGGGAGGACTGCTAGACCAAGCCATTGAGCTTACAAATTTATTTGTTGATAAAGGCGTAATAGTCTCTCAAAAGGGTAAGATAGAAGCAGAAAACCGAATTTATGAAGCCGTAAAGAGTAAAAAAGTAAGCGATGCCCCTCTTGTAGTGCTTGTTAATGGAGGTAGTGCCAGTGCGAGTGAGATAGTAAGCGGGGCTTTGCAGGATTTAAAGCGAGGGCTTGTTTTGGGTGAAAAAACCTTTGGCAAGGGCAGCGTTCAAAGCATTATACAAATCAACAAAACCGAAGCTTTAAGGCTCACCATAGCCAGATATTATCTACCAAGTGGCAAGACTATCCAAGCAGTAGGGCTTGAACCAGATATAGAAGTGGCTCCGGGCAAGATAAGTTCGCTTGATGAGAATTTCGCTCTTAAAGAAAGCGACTTAAAACAGCACTTACAAGGCGAATTAGAAAAGATAAGTGCCAATAAAAAAGAAACAAAAAGCACAAAAGAGGACAAAAACATCATCACAGCTTCGCAAATCAACGATGACGCACAGCTTAAAGCCGCTGTTGATGCAGTGAAGATTCTTAATATCCAAAAAAGGATTGAAAAATGACAAAGAAACACCAAATTTATGAGGGTAAGGGCAAGAAACTTTTTGCCACAGACGATGAAAATGTCTTAATCAGCGAATTTAAAGACGATTTAACTGCCTTTAACGCCGAAAAAAAGGGTAGCGAAAAGGGCAAAGGGGCTTTAAACTGCCAAATCAGCACCGAGCTTTTTCATCTTTTGGAAAAGCAGGGCATTAAAACGCATTTGATTGAAACCATAAGCCAAAACGAACAGGCTGTGAAAAAATGCGAGATTATCCCCATAGAAATCATAGTCCGCAATGTCGCCACAGGCTCACTCACCAAAAGACTTGGCATAAAAGAAGGCAGTGTTTTGCCTTTTGCTTTGGTGGAATTTTGCTTGAAAGATGATGCATTGGGAGATCCGTTTATCAACGATGAGCATTGTTTGCTTTTGAATTTGGTGCGAAAAAAAGAGGATATTGACTTTATCAAAAACACCGCAAGAGAGATAAATGGCATACTCAAAGCCTTTTTTGAGGGCAAAAATTTAAGGCTTATTGACTTTAAAATAGAGCTTGGCTACGATGAAAAGGGCGAAATTTTACTCGCCGATGAGATAAGCCCCGATAGCTGCCGCTTTTGGGATAAGCAAACAAATGAAAAGCTCGATAAAGACAGGTTTAGACAAGATTTAGGTAATGTCAAAATGGCATACGAGGAAGTTTTGAAACGAATTTTAAGCTGAGGTAAAAATGCAAATAGCTGTGAATGTATTTTTAAAAAATGGTGTTTTAGACCCACAGGCAAAGGCTGTTGAAAACGCTTTACACGCTTTAAATTTCAATCAAGTGCAAGACATTAAAATGGCAAAGCAAATCATCATCACGCTTGATACAGATGATGAAAAAGAGGCGAAAAATTTAGTCAGGCAAATGTGTGATGCGCTTTTAGTCAATGCTGTCATTGAAGAGTATGAGTTTGTGTGATGAAAGTGGCTATTGTTCGGTTTTTGGGGACAAATTGCGAATTTGATACTGCTTATGCTTTTAAGTGTTTGGGCGTTGAAGCTCAAATCATTTGGCACGAGCAAGAGGATTTTAATGCTGATTTAGTGGTATTGCCGGGCGGTTTTTCTTATGGAGATTACCTAAGAAGCGGGGCTATTGCTAAATTTGCAAAGGCTATGCGTGGTGTTTTAGCCCACGCTAAAAAAGGCGGCTTTGTGCTTGGCATTTGTAACGGCTTTCAAATGCTTTTGGAATTGGGGCTTTTAAAGGGGGCGATGAAGCACAATGAAAATTTAAGCTTTATCTCTAAAATGCAAAGGCTCAAAGTCCTTTCTAACGACAATGCCTTGTGTAGAAATTTTCGCAAAGATGAAATCATCACCCTACCCATAGCCCACGCTGATGGCAATTTTTTTGCCGATGAGAAAGATTTAAAATATTTGCAGGATAAGGATTTAATCACCCTTTGCTACGAGGGCAATCCAAATGGTTCTTTGCAAAATATAGCTGGAATTTGCGATGAAAAAAAAAGAATTTTTGGGCTTATGCCTCACCCTGAAAGGTTTTGCGAGGATATTTTAGGCTCAAATGTTGGTTTATCAATGCTGAAAGGATTTTTACAATGAAAAAACTTCTTATTTTAGCCTTATCATTCGTATTTGCCTTTGCCCTGCTTGATGAAAAGGGACAGCAAGTTTATAATAACATAGCAGAAAGCGATGAAATGGGTAATTACACCCAAAATATCCCAGACCCCTTTGTGGCGACAAGCTCTTTGGTTTTAAGCACCAAAGATTATAAAAGCCAATACCTAGTAGGTGAGCTTTTCACCATAGAACTCACCGCTAAAACAGATGAAAAAACGGACTTTGAATTTGAGCTTGAATTTAACAAAAATGATTCTTTGCTTTTTTTAAATCCCAATGTCAAATGGCTTAAAAATGGCAACGAATACACCACCACCTTGTGGTTTGAAGCAAAAGATGTAAATGCTGCACTCATTCAAATTATCCTCAATCTCAAACGCAACAAAGAAGTCTTTCAACAAGCGAGTTTAAACATAAACCCCTTGCAGTTTAAAAGGATAGATGCGGGTAAAAATTACGCTCACATTGTCGCTAAGGAACTTAATGTTAAACGGGTGAAAAGTGATTATTTTGATGATAAAAATTTGGTGATGGTTGTGGAATTTGAAGCACAAGAAGCGAATTTAAAGAATTTTCACCTCAATAATGAAAAAATTATCCAGCAAAGAGTAGATGGCTTTCGCGGCGATTTTAACACTTCAAGTGCCTTTTATTCAGCGGTATTTGCTCCAAGCGTGAGTGAGCTTAATTTTTCTTATTTTAACACCAGCACGCAAAGTCTGCAAAATATTAGTCTCAAAGTAGAATTAAGCAATGAAAAGCTCAGCACACAAAGTGATTTAAACCCAAAAAATAATGATTTACTTTTTTATAAAAGATTGGCTCTGTGGGCTTTAAGCGGTGTTTTTGTGCTGATTTTTGTCTTTAAGCGACATTATCTCTTTTTTGCCTTGGCTGTCATTATCTTTGTGGGTAGCTTTTTCATCGGTAGCAAGGACACTCAAACGGCGATTTTAAAAGCAAATTCAAGGGCTAAAATCTTACCGACTTCGCAATCAACATATTTTTACACGAGCGAAAAAGACGAGGAAGTCGAAATTTTAGGCAAAAGAAAAGAATGGGTAAAAATCTTACTCTCAAATGGCAAAATTGGCTGGGTGAGCAATGAAAATTTGCAAAAGAATTAAAGCCGGGCTTTATTGCATCTTTTTCATCATCAGCGTTTTGTTTGTGATTTTGTGCTTTTGCTTTGCTAATAATCAAAACAAAATCTGGCAAATTCGGCGAATTTGGGCTAAAATTCAGCTTAAAATCACGGGCATAAAGCTTGAATTTGAAGGCGAGTTT
Organism: uncultured Campylobacter sp.; assembly: GCA_964607975.1. Classification (GTDB taxonomy): domain Bacteria; phylum Campylobacterota; class Campylobacteria; order Campylobacterales; family Campylobacteraceae; genus Campylobacter_D. The sequence goes on from CAZSMF010000038.1 coordinate 14,996, forward strand.
AATCAAAACGCCACGATGATACTAATGAATCATCAAAGTATGCTTGACATTATCGCGTTGGAGGCTTTTTACCCTAAAAATCTTGCTTGGGTGGCTAAAAAAGAGATAAAGGAGTTGCCTATTTTCAAGCAAACGATGATAAAGCCAAAGCTCATTTGCGTGGATAGAAAAAACCCCCGCTCCCTACTTAAAGTGCTTAAAGAGGCGAAAGAAAGGCTTATGGAGGGACGAATTTTAGCCATTTTCCCTGACGGCACACGGAGCAAGGACGGCAAAATTCGCCCCTTTCAAGTGGGGGCTAAGGTTTTAGCTAATAAGCTTGATTTAAAGGTTCAGCCCCTACTCATCGCTAATTCAGCCTCCTTGCTTGATAGCAAAGAATTTACGCTAAGTAGCGGGACACTTAAAATCATTTGCTTTGATTTAGTCGATACAAGCAAGGAAAATTGGCTTGAAGAAACGCGTCAGGCTATGCAAAAAAGGCTTGATGAGTTTAATGCAGCAAATTCAATCTCTGCTTTACCTCTTGCGTAAAGGCTTTAAGCGTCTTTTGATACTCTTTTTGCCA
>CAZSMF010000039.1:0-15301 GCA_964607975.1 uncultured Campylobacter sp.
ATTGTCATTCTGAGGCTTGTTTATCAAGCCGAAGAATAAAAGGAAAGGTTATTAGATACTTCGGGTGTAAGGCCCTCAGTATGACATAACACCTTGTCATTCTGAGGCGAAGCCGAAGAATCCACAGGATATAAGAAATATTTCCATAGGCGAATAAAAAACAAAATTAAACGCTTATTTGTTAAAATTTCGCTACAATACGCAAAAAATTCAAAGGACTTTTAATGACACTTGTGTTGATTTTATGTGTTTATACCCTTATTTTTGTGGGAATTTCACTCACTCAAATTAACTTTTTGAAAAAGCAAAGAGAGCAAAAGGCTGTGATTTTGGACGAAAAAGCCTACAAAGAAGCAGCAAACATAGCCATAGCTAATGAAAAATTCAGTATTTTCTCTCATCTTTATCTTTTCATCTTGTATGCAATTTGGCTTATAGTGGGCTTTGCGTGGCTTAAAGACTTGCTTATCAAGTCAAATTCTACCCTTGAAAACACGCTTTTTCTCCTTGCCTTTTTGGTGATAAATTTTATACTCACTATGCCTTTATCACTTTATGAAAGCTTTGTGAAGGACAAAAAACACGGCTTTTCAAATATGAACGCCAAGCTTTTCATCAAAGATACTTTGCGGAATTTAGCCTTGCTCATCGTTTTTGGCTTTGTGTTGGTGTATGCTTTGGTAAAATGCCTTGAATTTTTAGGGCAGTTGTGGTGGGTAGGGGCTTTTGTGGTGGCTTTTGTGGCTGTGCTTATCGCTAATGTCATCTACCCCGTGCTTATCGCTCCTATGTATAATAAAATGAAAAAGCTTGATGATGAAGCCTTGCTTAAACAAATTTCAGCCCTGATGAATAAATGCGGTTTTAACAGCAAGGGCGTTTTTGTAATGGATGCGAGTAAGAGGGACAAGAGGCTTAATGCGTATTTTGGTGGGCTTTTTAAGAGCAAAAGAGTGGTGCTTTTTGACACACTTTTAAAGGCTTTAAACACCAAAGAACTTTTAGCCGTTTTGGCTCACGAGCTTGGGCATTTCGTGCATAAAGACATACTCAAAGCCTTGCTGAATTCAGCCTTAATGCTCTTTGTGCTTTTCTTTGTCTTTTCGCATTTGCCTGAATTTTTCTACACTCAAAGCCATTTAGACGGGGTAAATGCTGGTGTTTTCGTGCTTCTTTTGCTTTTCGGGCAAGTTTTTAGCCTGATTTTCTCGCCTTTTGTGAATTTTTTAAGCCGCAAAAATGAATTTAATGCCGACAAACACGCTGCTAAAATCACCTCAAAAGAGGACATAAGCAGTGCCTTGCTTGTTTTAGCAAAGGAAAATAAGGCTTTTGTAAAGACGAGTAAGCTTTATGAGTTTTTCCACCTGTCTCACCCAAGCATTGATGAGCGTTTGCAAGTTTTAAAGTGAAAATCAAAGACGCCTTACACCACGCTAAAATCAAGCTTGGAACAAACGCTAAATACGCTGAATTTATCCTGCTTGAATGGCTTCATAAGGACAAAGCTTGGCTTTTTTTAAATGATGAAAGCAAAATCAAACCAGAGGCGTATTTTAGGCTCGTTGAGCGTTTTGCAAAGGGTGAGCCTTTTGAATATATTTTCAAAAAAACGAGCTTTTACGGGCTTGATTTTTTCATTCAAAAGGGCGTTTTAATCCCACGATATGACAGCGAAATTCTGCTAGAACTTTGTTTGAACGAGCTAAAACGCAAAAAATATAACAAAATTTTAGAAATAGGCTTTGGTAGTGGGGCTTTAAGCATAGTTTTAGCCAAGCTTTTAAAGCTTAAAATCACCGCCTGTGATATAAGCAAACAGGCTTTGAGCGTAGCAAAAAAGAATGCTGATTTTCACAAAGTAGGGCATTTGATTGAATTTAGGCTTTGTGATTACCGCAAAATAGGGGAGGAATTTGATTTTATCTTTTCAAATCCTCCCTACATCGCTTATGATTATCCTCTTGATATTTGGGTGCAAAGAGAGCCTAAAAGAGCTTTATTTGGTGGTAAATTTGGCTATGAAAAGCTAGAAAATATCATTAAATTTGCTCAAAAAAGCAAAGCAAAAGTCCTAGCTTGTGAGTTTGGATACAATCAGCGTAAAATTTTACATAAAATTTTACATAAAACTACTTTCAATGCTGAATTTTACAAAGATACAGGCGGTTTAGACAGGGCATTTTTAGCTAGACAAAATCATTAAGAGAATTTGCTTATAATACAAATTTCAAATCACTTTAAAGGAGAATGATAATGAATGCACTCAAAGCTATCAATTTATTTGCACTTGGCTCACTCATCGGTGCGGAGCTGTTTTTGGGTATTTTTGTGGCAAGGATTGTTTTTTACGCCCCTGTGAGTATGGCAAATGGCGAGATTGTCGATATGTTCGCAAGGGGAATGCTAATGTCTGCCATTTTTCAGGCTTTAAGCTTGGTTATGGTAGCTGTTTCTGTGCTGAATTTGCTTTACGAGTTTTTAGCCCTGCGTGAAAATTTGGACTTGAAATTTAAAATTTCAAAAATTTTACTCGCTTTAATCAATTTGGCACTATCTTTGCTTTTTGCTTTGTATTATACAAATTCGATTTTGGAGATTCAAGAGGGCATTATAGCAGGAAAGCAGGGCATAGAAGTTTTATCCAGCGATGAATTTAGGGCATTTCACGCCCAAAGCGAAAGGCTGGTAAAGGTTTTAGTGATAGCTCAAATGCTTTTGTTCTTTTTGAGCTTTAAATTAACGAAAAAAAGTGTATAATAAAGCAACTCAACGCAAAGGAGAGGACGATGACAATCAACAACAACCCCACAAGCTTACAAGCAAAAAACTATCTTAACGAGGCTCAAAAGCCTTATGAAAAGGCTTTGCAAAATATCGCCGCACTGCGTGCAATCAGTGCCGTTGATACGGCAAATTTAGCCATAGCCGACCAGCTACGCACACAATCAACGACAATAGAACAAGGCGTGGCAAACGCTTACGATGCCATAGGCATTTTGCAGATTGCCGATGCGAGTTTAAAGGGTATTGAAGATACGGCTGATAAGCTTAATCAACTTGCCGTGCAAAAAAACAACGGCATTTTAAACGAGTCTCAAAAGCGTATGATAAACAACCAAGCCCAAGACTTGCTCACTTCGATAAATGATTCTTTCAATAACGCCAATTACAACGGCAAAAATGTCTTTCAAAGCCTTGATTTTGTCGTAGGCACAGGCTCTGTGGAAAATGCGAATTTAAACCCCATTAACACAGCGAATTTAAGTGTAGATAGTCAAGAAAGCATACGCAGTTTCATCGACCAAGTAGGCGGTTTAAGAGCGGAAATTGGTGCAGGGATTAACGCCCTTACTTCAAATATCAACGCTAGTGTGCAAAATAATTTAAGCGTTAAGGCGGCTGAGGGGCAAATGCTTAATGATGATGTGGCAAAAAATGTTAATGACATTAACACCAATTTCTTAAAACAAAACGCCACAGCCTTTGCTATGGCTCATCAGGCAAATATCTTACAAACCAAAGTCCTTGCTTTGTTAAATTAAGGGGCTAAATTTAGCCCTTTTTTTAGCTATAAATTGCTTTTTGATTGCTTAACGCAAGATTTGAATTTCAAGCCTTGTTTAAAGGTGTAAAATGAATTTTAATGAAAGATTTTGGCTGTAAGATTTAAAAGCTGCTGCGAAAATTAAGCTTTAAAGGCTAAATTTCAAGGCAGATTTTTAAACAAAATGCTTCCCAAACGCACCATATTTGAGCCGCATTTTATGGCTAATTCAAAATCCGCACTCATTCCCATAGAGCAGATTGTGGCATTATAAGGCTTTAAAGCCTCAAACAAGGCAAAAGTCTGCTCAAAGCTTTTAATGACAAGCCTTTTATCATCGCTGTGTGCACCTATGCTCATCACTCCGCAAAGCTTTAAATTTTTGCACTCGCTTTGAATTTGCAGGTAAGTTTCTATGGCTTTGCTTTTGTCTATCCCGCTTTTACTCGCTTCATCGGCGATATTTACTTCAAGTAGGGTAGGTAGGACATAGTCTAGCCTTTTATTTACCGCTTGTGCGAGTGAGAGGCTATTGCAAGATTGCCATAAATTTGGGCGTTGCTTGATGAGTAGGTTGATTTTATTGCTTTGTAATGTGCCGATGAAATGCCAAACAAGCTTTAAATCCTCATTTTCTAGGGCTTGTTTTTTCTGCATTAAGGCTTGGACTTGATTTTCGCCGAATTCACTCACGCCAAGCCTTGCAAGTTGGGCTATTTTATCAGCACCGACATATTTACTTGCGGCGATTAGGCGGACATTTTTGCTTTTTTCTAGGATTTGTTCTAAATTCATCATTTTGCTTTGTGGCGCGCCCGAGGGGATTCGAACCTCTGACCTTTTGAACCGCAATCAAATGCTCTATCCAGCTGAGCTACGGGCGCAGATTTTAAAAAGCAAATTGTAGCATAATAAGCTTAAATTTAACCTAAACTTTAAACTTTTCACGCTCTTTTGCGATAAAATTCCCTTTTAAATTCGCTAAATTTCGCCTCTTTAATTGCTTTTCGCGCCTCTTTCATTAAATTTAAATAAAAATGCAAATTATGCAAACTCGCCAAACGAAAGAAAGACAGCTCCTTTGCTCTAAAAAGATGATTAAGATAGCCTTTTGAAAAGCGTTTGCAGGTGTAGCAGGAGCAGTTTTTGTCTATGGCTTCGTTATCGTTGATAAATTCAGCCCTTTTAATGCTGAATTTGCCAAATTCTGTAAAAAGTGTGCCGTTTCTAGCATTGCGTGTAGGCATTACGCAGTCAAACATATCAACGCCCCTTTCGATATTTTCGACTAAATCCTCAGGTGTGCCAACGCCCATTAAGTATCTTGGGCGGTTTTCGTCCATAAAGGGCATTACAGCCTCGATGGTATCATACATAGCTTGATTTTCCTCGCCCACACTCAAACCACCTATGGCTAAGCCGTCAAATTCAAACTCGCAAAGTGCCTCAGCACAAGTCTTTCTCGCCTCAAAGTCAATCCCCCCTTGCACTATGCCAAAGATATTTTGATGAAGTCCTATGCCCTCATTTTGCCTCATTTTGTGATGATTTATCGCCTGTTTAGCCCATTGTATCGTTCTTTTTACGGATAAGGCTATGCGTTTTTTATCTGCTGGTAAAGCCACTAAATCATCTAAAATCATCATAATATCAGAGCCTAGCTTGTATTGCGTGTCAAGCACAAGCTCGGGGGTAAAATAGTGCAAACTACCATCAATATGGCTTTTAAATCTTATCCCCTCCTCATCTGGCTTTGAATTTTGACTCAAAGAAAAGGCTTGAAAGCCTCCGCTGTCTGTTAAAAAGGAGTTTTTAAAGCCCGTAAAGCCGTGCAAACCCCCAAAATCCGCCACCACCTGCGAAGTAGGGCGTAGATAAAGATGATAAGTATTTGCAAGTATGATTTTTGCTTCTAAAATTTCAGCCAAATCCACAAAATCAAGGCTTTTCACCGCCCCAGCCGTGCCAACAGGCATAAAAATAGGCGTTTTGAAAGTGCTGTGAGCCGTTTTTATCTCACAAATTCTAGCATTTTTGTCCTTGTGTTTGATTTTAAACTCCATTACCCAATCCTTTGCTTTAAAAGCTTAATTCTAGCAAATTTTAATCAATTTTTTATCAAATTCAAGTTATAATCAAATTTTTCTTTTCGCACAGGGGGTAAAAATGAAGCGAAAAATCCCAATAATACTGACTTTGATATATATATATATATCCGCAACACGCACAGGCACACAATTACAAAGCCTTTGAGACTTGGGGCGATGTGTGGCAGGTCTTGCCCTTTGTGATGATGGGGTATAGCTGGTATATAGAGGATTATGAGGGCGTAAAAGAACAAGCAATCAGCTCTGCGGCTAGTTTTCTCATCACACACGCCATAAAAGAAAGCTTTGTGCTTATCTCAAAAAGCGATGAAAGCAAGGCTTTAATTTCAAGGCGTCCAAATCAAGGCTCTTTCAACGGCTTTCCCTCAGGACATACAAGCTTTGCCTTTTCAAGTGTAGGTTTTGCACAAAAACGATACGGCTTCAAATTTTCCATACCCACAGCAGCCATTGCCACCTCAGTGGGCGTAAGCCGAATTTACGCTCAAAGGCATACCACCACGCAAGTTGTTGCTGGTGCGGCACTTGGCTTTGCCACTTCTTATTTGTTAAGCTCAAAATACAACGATGAAAACAAATACATAGGCTTTTACCTTGATAATGCCAAAGACGGCAGCGTAAATTACAAACTTGTGGGCTTTTATAGGTTTTAAGCAAGAAAGTGAATTTGTAGAGAATTTTTGCTATAATGGCATTTTTAATTTCAACACAAAGGACAGATTATGTTTCACATTTGTTTTGCAGCAAATGAAAGCTATATTAAGTATTGTAGCGTGTTAATGACAAGCATCATTAAAAGCGTTGATAGCTCAAAAAGCTTTAAGGATTTCTTTGCTAATGGGGGGGGGGATTTAAATTTAACACAATTTAAAAAGCAAGATTTTAACACCCTTGATGATGATGAAAAAAGCGAGGGTTTTATCTTTCACATACTCACAGACAAAACAAATTCACAAAACAAACTCAAAGCCCTAGAACAAGTCTTAAAGCAAATTTATCCTTGTGAAATTAGAGTGCATATTTGTGATGAGGAGATTTTTAAGCCTTTTCCTACTTTTAGAGATAACTACACTGCTTATTTTAGATTTCTTATCCCTCAATTTATGCCCTCAAATTTAAAAAGCTGTTTGTATTTAGATGTTGATATGCTGGTGTTTAAAGATTTAAGAGAACTTTTTACTTTAAATTTAGAAAACAAAGTCGCTGGGGTGATTTTAGATGTGGCAAATACAAGGCACTGGGTAAATACGCATTTAAATTTATCCTTTGAATTTTACTTTAATTCTGGCTTTTTACTGCTTAATTTAGAGGAATTTAAAAGGCAAGATATGCAAAAAACTACATTAAATTTATTGTCAAGTTATAAGCCCTATCATACCGAGGTATTTTTTCCAGACCAAGATATATTAAATATGGCTATGAAAGATAAGATTTTGATTTTGCCTGTGAAATTTAATCTTTTTCCTCACGCTTATGATGAAAGGGCTGACCGCGAATTTGAATACCCAAAACAAGAGATAAAATCAGCGTGTTTAAATCCAGTCATTTTGCATTTTGCAGATAATAGCAAACCTTGGATTTTTAATTTAAATTATATTAGAAAAGATTTGGCTACGAATTTAAGCTCATTGTGGTGGCAAATGGCTTTTCAAACGCCCATTTTTAAAGAGGAATTTTTAGAAAAATTGCAAGAAATGTTTTTAATTTATGATGAGATGAAAGAGGAGTATTTTATCCGCAAGGAATTTCCAAATTATTTGGGCTTAATGGTGCTAAAACAAAGTCAAAATTTTTTCACTTTTCTTAAAATGCCTTTTGTGGTGCGTTCGATTTTTAAGCAAAAAAGACGCAATAAGCTAAATTTAGCGACAATGCGAAAGCTTAAAACTCCTTTAAATAAAGAAGAACTCGTTAAAGAATTCGCCCATTTTGCCACAAGAGCCTATAACAGACGAAAAGAGCTAAAATTACTCTTTTTACCTTATAAAATTTACACGCTTAAAAAGCGGTGGGAAAAACGGCAAAAAACTCATTAAGAGTTGAATTTTGCTTAAAAATATGGCTTAATTTTCACTTTGTTTGCTTAAATCCTGTGCCACTTGTGCGGCGAGTTTGAGTTTGTCGCTGTCAAAGTGCGTGTAAATGCGTGAGGTGTTAAGACTTGCGTGTCCTAATGCTTCTTGAACGAGGACTAAATCTTTTTGCTTTTTGTAAAGTAGGGTGGCGAAAGTGTGGCGGAGCATATGTGCGCCGTTTTTTTGTTTACGAATTCCTGCTTTAAAGAGGATTTGCTCGACTATGCGGCTGATGTAAGCTTGTGTGAGCGGTGAGCCTTTTTTATTGACGAAAAGATAGCTGTCTTTATTGAGATAATTGATTTGTATGTGGCTTAAAAGCTTTTGTATCAGCTCTTTTTTTATCATCACTACGCGGTATTTGTTGCCTTTGGCACGAATTCGAATGACAAAAAGGTCGTTTTCTTCGCTAATGTCGCCTAGTTTTATGTTGATAGCCTCGCTCACTCTTATGCCTGTGAAAATGATAATTTTGATAATGAGCTTGTTTCTAGCGGTATTTGCCTTAAAATCCGCATTTTCCACAGCGTCAAGGAATTTTATCAACTCCTCCTCACTCATAAATTCAGGCAGTTTCGTCCCCTTTGCCCCAACGACTCCCGCCCAGCTTTTCAGGCTAATGCCGTATAAATGGCTTTTGCCGTCCTCCTCGTTTTGCTTGTCTAAAAAGTCAAAAAAGTTAATCACAGCTATGCGGTAGTTTTTCTTACTCGCATCAGAAAGCGAAGCCGTGATACTGGCTAAAATCTCAATGAGTAACTCCTCATCAATCTGCGTCATCGAGTAAAGCTTATATAAAATGAGGTATTCATAGAGTTTTTTCAAGGGGTTGAAGTAGGTATTAACGCCGATGAGTCCTACATTACGAGCTTTTTTCACAAGAGCGTCCAGCTCATCAATGTGTTTTACGCCTTTTGAAAGGGAAAAATTTACAAGGGCGAGTTCTTGCGGGTTTTTCAGCTCTTTATTAGAAAGCGAATTGAGCTTGAATTTAACATAACGACAAAGCCAAAAGAGTAGGGACTCGTTAAAATTCGCCTCGCAATCAAGAGGATATTTCATCGCATTTTTCCTTAAAGAATGCTTTTTACGCAAAAAATTGTAACGAAATTGCGTAAATTGTTAAGATAAATTGAAAACTATATTGCGTAAATTGTGTTTATAAATTGGGAAAACAAGACAGGATAAATATTCTTTTATGTTTAAGCTAAATTTGTATCGAAATTATAAAGGGAAAAGGCAAAATCTTTTTAATGAAAATTATCAAAAATAATATTAAATTAAATCGGCAAAAATCAAAACAGGTAAAATAATTTAAAAAATAACATATCTCATAAAATAATTTTAAAAATAAACTTAATTTTTACACACAAAAATACTATGAAAGGTAAAATGGGCTGAATTTTATTATTTTGTATTGAAAACTATAATTTTCAAACTTTTTTATATTTTCCACTACTTTCACTTTTTAACCCTTAAATAAAGCCTATATATAGTTATTTAAAGCATTTTACTTTTTGAGTGAGATAAACTTATCCATAAAATTTGACATATAATTTTCACTCAAATGCTCTGCATTTTTGTGTGTTTGATTTTTGTTTTTTGATGACGAAAAATTAGATTTAGCAAAAATTTATTTTTAATATTTATCAAAATATATTATTTTTGATAATTTTATTTAAATTTTATCGCCCTATTCTTTTCAAATTCATTTACTTTAAGGCAAATTTTTTAAGATAAAATACCTTCTATTAAAACTTAATTTAAAGGACAAGTAATGAAAAAAATCTTAACAAGTGCCGTTGTAGCTTCCGCTTTGATGATGAGTGCTTCTTTTGCTGAGGAGTCAGGTGCCTTTGCCGGGCTTAATGTAGGATATGGTGCGGCAAAGCCCACAGGATTAAACACGGGCGGTAATTATACCGGTTTTAGATATGGGCTTATCGCTGGTTACAAGGAGATTTTAAGCTCAAATATAGGTATGAGATACTACGCCACTTTGGATTTTGGCACGGATTATTCAAAAGGCGATGGCAACCCGGACATTTCCACTATCAATTTTTACCTCAACGGCGATGCCCTCTTTAATTTCGCACAGGATAATTCTATGGAATACGGGGCTTTTTTAGGCTTGGCACTGGGCTATATCAACCACACTATTTCAGCAAACAATAATGTAGGCGAAAGCAAGCCGGACGGCTTTGATTTGGGTATCAATCTTGGTTTAAGAGCGCAATCTTACAGCAACCACAGCTTAGAACTTTACAGCCGCTTTGGTTTGCTTAACCAAGAAGCCACCGCAGCTGGACTTACCTACAAGGTTTCTCAGCCTTATCAAGTGGGCGTTCGCTATATCTACTCCTTTTAAAAGCAAAGAGCCTCAGGCTCTTGCTTATTTTACCAAGTGTAAATGTTTCGATTTTGACATATCATTTGGATTTGTCCCCAAAACGCCCTGCGGCACTTTAACGCCAAGTTTTTTGAAATTTTCCTCCCAAAAAGTCGGCAAAGTCCCATCATCAGCGTAAAAATTCATAGCCTTTGCCTTGAAAATACGCTGCCCTTTTTTGTTTAAATAAGCCTCATACACAAGCTCCGTGCAATACATTTTGTCGTTATTTGGGTAAAAATACCAATCATAACCCTGCCCCAAAAAGCCTTTCGCCCGAGTAATAATGCTTGAAGCCTCAATTTCAAGGGCTTCATCAAGCCTCATAATGTCAATCGCCCTGCCCTCGTTTGCTTTAAGAAAGTCTTTCCACGCTGTGCGGACAACGCCATTTGCCGAATTTGCCTCGATGACAAAGATTTCATCGCCCACAAGCTCGATAATGCCCGTGTGCGTGTAATTTGTCTCGCCTTTTTTCGTAGCCTTACTTATCGCCTCGCTAAAAGCTGAATTTTCAGCCCCAACAAAAACCAAATCCGCATTTTGCAAAGGCGGAAAAGCCAAGCAAAAAGACGAAAATAAAAACAAAATAAGATATTTTCTCATCTTTTTTCCTTTTTTAAATTTAAAAAGCACATTATAATCCTACAAGGTAAAATTATGGAATTTAAAAATATTATTTTAAATTCAAAGGGTGAAATTGGCAAAAAATTCTTAAATTTAAGCTTAAATTTATTGACTTGTGGGGGTATTTGGTATAAAATTGTCAAATTTTTAAAAACAAGGGATAAAAATGCAAAAACAAAAATCGGCAGTAAAAAGCCTAATTTTCGCACTCGCAGCTGGTATAATCAGCATAGGCTGTAATGAAAGTGAGCTAAAAGCACTGCAAAAAAGTTGCGTTAAGGACAGGTTAAACGCAGCTTGTGAAAAATTGTGCGATTTAAACAATAGCAATGGTGCTGATGGCTGCTTCAATCTTGCTATGCTTTACGAAGCAGAAAAGGACTTTGTAAAGGCTTCTAGGCATTATCAAAAAGCCTGTGATTTAGGTAGTGCTAGTGGGTGTAATAATGTCGGTTGGCTTTATACAGTCGGCTTTATAGAGGGGCAATTTGTAGGCTCAGACTTTGCCAAAGCTTTTAGCTACTACACAAAATCTTGCGATTTAGACTATGCCCCTGCGTGTAAAAATCTTGGCGTGCTTTATGAATACGGCAAAAGCGTAGAACAAGACTTCACAAAGGCTTTTAGCTTTTACAAAAAAGCTTGTGATTTAGACTTTGCTAATGGCTGTTTGAATCTTGGCGTGTTGTATGCAAACGGACAAGGCGTAAAATTAGATGACACAAAGGCTAAAAAGCTATTTGGCAAGGCTTGTGATTTGGGTAGCCAATTGAGTTGCGATGTTGATAAGGTGTTTGATAAGCACTTTTTCAACCGCTACTCGTTTGAGTGAATAAAACTCTCCTCATCTTGTAAAGTCTGCACCAAACGCCCTATCCTCTCCCAGCGAATGTTAAAATTCTCATCCCAAGAAAAATAAGTAAACCAAGGCTTTCCCACGATGAGCTTGTAAGGTATAGAGCCAAAAAATCGGCTATCGTGAGAATTGTCTCTATTATCACCCATCATAAAATACTCATTTTCAGGCACGATGAAAGCATATCCATTGCCCCCACTTGATGAGAGTTCGCCAAAATTCGTAAAAAATTCAGGCTGCATAGCAAAATCATTCATCTGTAAGCTATTTAAGTAAATTTGTTCTATATTGACATTTTCAGTATAGTGAATGCCCTTTTGCTTGTAAGGTTCTTTGACAAAAATTTGCCCCTCAATCAAAGCTAAATCATCGCCGTAATACTCTTTCATATACTCATCGCCCTCGCTCATACGCACAAATAAATTCTTGCCTATGATAACGATTTTATCGCCGCCTCTGGCGACACATCTTTTCACAAAGTGAATTTTAGGGTTTTTGGGGTTTCTAAAAACGACTATATCACCTCGCTTTGGTCCCTCGCCGCGAATTAAATGTCCGTCCTTGTTAAAATCAGGCAGTATAGGCAGTTCTATCCAAGGAATGTGCGGCGTTGGTATGCCGTAGCTGAATTTTTTCACAAATAAAAAATCCCCCACAAGCAAGGTATTTTTCATCGAACCGCTAGGTATGGTAAAAGCTTGGATAAAAAAGAAAATGACGAGCAAAACGATGATAATCGTCCCCGTCCAAGACTGGCTAAAAGCGTGTAATTTTTTGAGTTTTTGCATAAGCTGCCTTTCTTTAAATCAAAATGCCATTGTAAAAAATTCAAGCAAATAAAAGCTAAATTTGCGAGTGCTTTTTGCTGTTAAAATAAGCAAGGGCTGCTTTTGCGGTGTTTGACATAAGCATTGCTATTGTCATCGCTCCCACTCCACCCGGAACTGGCGAGATAAAACTTGCCTTTTTGCTCACATTTTCAAAATCCACATCGCCTACAAGTTTGCCATTTTCAAGCCTATTTATACCCACATCAACAACGATAACGCCCTCTTTTACCATATCTGCTTTAAGCAAATTCACGCAACCTGCGGCGACTACGATTAAATCCGCCTTTTTTGTGTAAAGGCTTAAATCTCGCGTTTTAATGTGGCACACACTCACCGTAGCTCCTAAATTTAAAAGCATAGTCGCCATAGGACGCCCCACTATGTTTGAAGCACCAATCACAACGGCATTTAAGCCCTCTACTTTTATATCATAAGCCCTCAAAAGCTTAACAACGCCCAAAGGAGTGCAAGGCAAAAGGGCATCTTCATAGCCTGTGGCTAAAAGTCCTACATTGAAAGGGTGAAAGCCATCGACATCTTTGCGTGGGCTAATGCTTTGAAGTATAGCAGCCTTGTTAATATGCTCTGGTAAGGGCAGTTGCACTAAAATGCCATTTACGCTATCATCGAAATTTAGGGTATTGATGAGGGCTAAAAGCTCACTTTGCGTAGTCTTTGCTTCAAGTTTATAGACTAAGGACTTAATGCCGCAGTATTCACAGGCTTTGGCTTTGTTATTGACATAGGTATGACTTGGGGCATCATCACCCACTAAAATCACCGCTAGTGTAGGCTCTATGCCCTTGTTTTTAAGCTCACTTACTTCATTTTTAAGCTCATCTTTTATGCTTTGGCTTAATTTTTTGCCGTCTAGTAAAGTCATTTTTCATTTCCTTGCATTTTTATGAATTCTTTAAACAAAAAAATTGTATCATAATAAACTTGTTTTTAATTGAAAGAGATGAGATGATAAAGGTTAAATTTCTTTTTTTGTGTGCGGCTGTGTCGCTTTTTGGGGCAGATTTTATCACCCAAAGAGAATACGCTAAAATGCTCTATGAAAACCCACGAGGCATAAGCTGTAAAGAATGCCACGGCGAAAGTGGCAAGGAGCAAATTTTAGAGTATATTACGCACAAGGGCAAGAAAACGCCTTTTATCGTGCCAAATATCCAAAGCGTGAGCTTTGATGAATTTGTTCGCGCTTTAAGTCAAACAAGAAAAGCCAAAAGCATAATGCCTACTTACTCTCTTACAAAGGAGGAGATAAAGGCACTTTACGCTTACATACAAACTTTAAGCAAGGAGAAAAGATGACAAACAAAGAAGCTTTTAAAGAGGCTTTAAAATGTATCGCTGGGGGCGTAAATTCACCCGTAAGAGCCTTTAAAGCCGTAAATTCCACACCACTTTTTATAGAAAGTGGCAAGGGAGCTTTTATCAAGGACATTGAGGGCAAAGCTTACATAGACTTCGTGCAAAGCTGGGGACCTTTGCTTTTTGGGCATTGTGATAAAGACATTAAAAAAGCTTGTAAAAAGGCTTTAAAAAAAGGCAGTTCCTTTGGTGCGCCGACTTTGCTTGAAAGCAAACTCGCTAAACTCGTTTTGGCTGAATTTCCCCATTTAGACAAAATCCGCTTTGTCAGTTCAGGCACAGAAGCTACGATGAGTGCCATTCGCTTGGCTCGTGGCTTTACAAAAAGGGATAAAATACTTAAATTTGAGGGTTGTTATCACGGGCATAGTGATTCTTTGCTAGTGAGTGCTGGAAGCGGTGCGGCTACCTTTAACACCCCTAGTTCTTTGGGCGTTTTGCAAGAAGTGGCGGCAAATACTTTAATAGCATCTTATAATGACATTGAAAGCGTTGAGGCTTTGTTTAAAAAGCATAAAGACATAGCCTGTGTCATCATCGAGCCTATCGCTGGTAATATGGGGCTTGTCCCAGCAAAGCAAGAATTTTTGCTTGATTTACAAAAAATTTGCAAGGCAAATAAAACTTTGCTCATCTTTGATGAAGTGATGAGCGGTTTTAGAGCGAGTTTAAAAGGCTCTTTTGGCATAAATGGCATAGAAGCGGACATTATTACTTTTGGCAAAGTCATAGGCGGGGGCTTGCCCGCAGCAGCCTTTGGGGCAAGAGCTGAAATAATGGACTTGTTAAGCCCACTTGGCGGCGTGTATCAAGCTGGGACTTTAAGCGGCAATCCTCTTGCAATGGCTGCTGGTATTGCAAGTCTTACAAAGGCAAAAAGGGATAAGAATTTGTATTCAAGGCTTGGGAAAATGGCTCAAAAGCTCGTTTTTGGCTTTAAAGAAGCGGCGAATTTAGCCTCTGTGCCTTTGCAAACTTGCTGTGTTGGCTCTATGTTTGGTTTTTTCTTTAATGAAAAAGAGGTGCAAAACTACAAAGACGCCGAAAAGAGCGATACCAAGCTTTTTGCTAAATTCCACAAAGCTATGCTTTCAAGGGGGGTTTATTTGGCGTGTTCTCAGTTTGAAACTGGTTTTATCTGCGATGCGATGAATGATAAAATCATTCAAAGAGCGGTAAATTCAGCCTTTGATAGTTTTAGAAAGTTGTAGGTATGTTACATTGGCATTTTATCAAGTGTCCTGCCTTGTCATATTGAGCGAAGCGAAATATCTCTTTTTTTGAGATACTTCACTGCGTTCAGTATGACAAAGTGGAGTTGAGATACTTCGGGCAACGCCCTCAGTATGACATAAAAAGGGTTCAGTATGACAAGTAAAAATGTCATTCTGAGCCTACACCTTGTCATTCTGAGCCGTAGGCGAAGTATCTAAAAACAAAAAAGGAGTAAAATGAAACGAAAGGTATTCAAACAAGCCATACAGGCTGCGGA
>CAZSMF010000040.1:0-14952 GCA_964607975.1 uncultured Campylobacter sp.
TGTATAAATAATTATTTTTGACAAGTTAATGAAAATTTACTACAATTTTTCGAAAAATTTTACTTGAAAGGATTGGCAATGAAAACTTTATTCAAAAAAATTTCAATGCTAGGGTTAGGAATTCTTGTTGGTGCATTTGCACTTAATTTTAGTGCTTGTAAAAGCGAGGAACAAAAGCGTATGGAATTATTAGAGCAAGAAAGAATCAAAGAAAAAGAAATGGAAAAGAAATTAAAAGAAGAACACGATGAGCTTACAAAACAAATAAATAAGAGGTTTGAGGAAAAAATAAAGGAAGATTTTAAACAAAATAAATAACAGCATAATGGGCGTAAGCCCATTATATTTTTATATTTATTTATCTATTTTTTCCCAGTATGCATTCCTGTTGATTTAAATCCATTCTTAATCAAACTAGTTAATTTCTTTGCTCCCTCTGCTACTACCCCAGAAGCTCCACCTGTTGCTAAATTTAAACCAGCCTTTGCTAAAATTTCTAATACCTCTTGTCCGTAAGGATTGTTTGCAATCTTGCCATTGTAGCAAGTAATGCCTTGTTTTGTGTAGCCGTGAATGTTAAAACACCTTTTTAAAATCAAAGCCCCTAAATCATTCCTCATTTAAAGCCTCATTTAAGGCTTCTTTTAAACGCTCTTTCTCGCCACTTTCATTTGTTTTAAGACGCAAAAATTTAAAATTATTTTTCTCTAAAATAGCATTTTTTAATTCATCTCGCCTTGCCTGTGCTGTTTTAGAGTGATGAAAAGCATAGCCGTCAATTTCTATGGCTAAAAGCGGCGTTTTGTCCATTTTATGAAAAATGACAAAATCAATGTGTGTTCGTGGATTTAGAGCATATTTTAACTCATCTTCGCTCAAAATGCCCTCATCTTTAATCATTCGTGAAAGCGGGATAAAACAAGCCAAACGACAATTTGTAAATTCCTGCCTTAAAAGCTCGTTGATTTCATTAAAAGCAATATTTTCAGAATCATATTGAGAAATCCGCCTTTTTTTATTAAAATATTGCCTCCTTGCTTCATAATTTTGCTTATAAAGCAAGTCAAATATTGATTTTATAGCACTTTGCCTGATTTCACATTGATGATATTTTGCGTATTTAATCAAGTCTTTAATATGGCTATTTTTATTCTCAGGCGACACCACGACACACAAAAGCCGCTTCGCACGAGTGATAGCCACATTAAGCAGCTCTAATTGATTAACAAATTCATTTGCCTCATTACAAACTATGCTAATGATTATCGCCTCTTTCTCACGCCCTTGAAATTTATGCACCGTGTCTATTTGAATATCTGCTGAATTTATCGCTTGTTTTAGGGCTGCTTTTTGCTCGTTATAAGGCGTGATAATGCCAATTTGGCTATCCTTAAAACTTTTTCTTAATTTGGGTAAAATCACTTGCTTAATCTCATCAATCTCTCTTTGATTAAACCTGCCCCTAGCGTGATTGCCAAGTGCTGTAAATGTGAGCTTTAAGCCGTCTTTTTCATCTGCTTTACTTAAAATAATGAGTTTATCATCGTAAAATTTTTGATTACAAAAGCCTATGATGTTCGGGTGGCAGCGATAATGCTCTTGCAATAAAAGCTTTGGTGCATTAGCAAATTTTCAATAATGGAGGATAAAAAAGAATGCTTTAAATAATTATGATATTTTGCCACGCCATAACGCTCATTAAGGGCTTGAATGGGCTTTTTATCTTTGGGCAAAATATTTGGAAGCTGCTTTGTATCGCCTACTATGACAATGTTTTTTGCCATTGAAAGTGCGAGTGCGCCTGAGGCTAAATCCACCTGCGAGGCTTCATCGCAAATGAGATAATCAAAGCAAAATTGAGGCTTTAAAGCACTTACGATAGAATGCGTGGTGCTAAAAATAATGGGATATTGCTTGATAAACTCACTAGTCTTTGTGTATATAGAATCAAATTTCACGCATTCAAATTTGGCGTATTTTTTACTCAAATGATTTTTTAAATATTGCATAGATAGCGTTTGAAGCTTGTTTAAAATATCTTTTTCTTTAAGCCTTTCAAACAAAGTGCAATCTTGTTCTAATCTTTGCCGCATAAAAATTATCTTGCTTTCATAAAAAACATACTCAAAAGCCTGTGAAATAGCTCTCATTTGATTTTTATAAAAGGCAAAATCTCCTATGCCATAGCATAATACAAGCTTTAATTTTAGCAAAAAGCCTATTTTGCCGCTTTCTTGCATTTGATTTTTTAGATAAAGAATTTTTTCTGGCTTTAATTTGGCTAAATTCCTTAACTTTGGCAGAATAAAATCTTTAATTTCGCCCTTAAAATGCGTAAATTCAAGCTCAAATTCAGCCAAAAGGGCTTTATTTTCTGCAATGTCATTTTGCAATTTAAAGAAAATTTGCAAATTTTGATTACATTCATCAATTTCACGCTCAATATACTTTAAATCTTTCAAGCGAGTGTTTATTTTATGAATTTGTTTGAATTTTAATCTTTTCTCCTCTTGATTAGCGATAAATTTTTCTTTATTTTCCCTATTTCCAAGCATAGCACAAAGATAGTCTAAATCACATTTTTCAAGCTTTTCTAAAACATTTTGCGTAGCGGCGTTGTTGTTTGAAACAATGGCTATGTTTTTGTTGTGGCACAAAAGATTAGCGATGATATTAAGGATAGTTTGTGTTTTACCAGTCCCCGGAGGTCCTTCGATAATGCTTACTTGGCTTGTAAGGGCATTACTTACTGCTTTAAATTGTGATAAATTCGAGCCAAAAGGGGAAAGTAAGGGCATTTTATTTTCATAAGTAGCGATTTTTGCATTTGCGTTAAGGTAAGCAAAAAGCACACTTTGTGCCTTTATGTCCCCTAGTTTTTCGTATTCATTAGCAAGTAAGGATTGCTTGTCATCAGTTTTTAATCCAGCGATTTTTGCCACTTCCTTAAAATACGCAAAGGCATTAAGCTCATTTTTGCTTAACTCATTATCTAAAATTTCATAATTTGCCTTGCTATAAGAATATTTTTTGTCGCTATTAAAAAACTTCACCCACAAAAGCTCATTTTCAAAGCCGTAACTTTCAATGTCCTTTGTCTTGTCTTGATTTTTTAAGATGATTTTACGCATTTTAAGCCCTTTTTAGCTCTCATTTTAGCATTTTTTCTTTAACTTCGCCTTTGTGAATTTAACAACGATTTAACACCCTCTGTTATAATTTGTCCTATGTGGTTATTTTTTATTTTTTCTTTAATTTTTTTAGCTATTTTCACCCTTGCAAATGTCTATATTTACAAGCGTTTGTTTATGCAAATAGCCTTTTTTCGCAGCCATAAAACTTGGCTTATCATCGCTTTTATAGCTCTTTTCATCGCCCAAGCGGCATTTTTGATGTTTAGAGCTGATGATAGATTCACCAGCACGCCTTATACTATTTTAGCACACTGCTTTGCTTTTACTTATTTTTTCTTTTTTATCACTCTTTTTGCTGATATTTTGCGTTTTGGCGTGAAAATTTACCTCAAAAAGTCGGCTAAAACGCCTTTTGATGAAAACAGACGCCAAAGTATTAAACTTATTTTTAATCTCTCCTTGCTTATCTTTGCTATAAGCTCGGTTTGGAAAGGCTGGGGCAACGCTATGGATATTCCAAAAGTCAAAGAATTAGACATTTCTTTAAAAAATTTACGCCAAGATGTCCGTTTGGTGATGATTAGCGATGTGCATTTGGGTAAGAATTTACACGCCAAATTCCTGCGTGGTTTAGTCGATAAAATCAACACGCTCAACGCCGATATAGTAGTCATAGTGGGCGATTTAATCGACACAAAACCCAAAGAAATCGACTACATACACATACTCGATGACATTCAAAGCAAATTTGGCGTGTATTATTCACTAGGCAATCACGAGTATTACAGAGGATTAGACGGCGTTTTAGAGCTTTTACGCCAAACTAAGCTTAAAATTCTCATCAATGAAAGCGTTAATTTAGGCTTTTTAAACATAGCTGGAATGGCTGATTTGACGGGTTCGATTTTTAAAAAACTTGGTGCAAAACCGGACATAGAAGCCACAAAGGCAGGGCTTAATAAATCCGTGCCGAGCATACTTCTAGCCCATCAGCCAAAAAGCGTGAAGCTTTATGATACGAGCGATTTTGACTTGGTATTAAGCGGACACACTCACGGCGGACAAGTCTTTCCTTTTGGGGCTTTGGTGCTGTTACAACAAGGCTTTTTGCACGGACTTTACGAGCTTGAAAGCAAAAACAAGCTTTATGTCAGCAGTGGAGCGGGATTTTGGGGACCTGCTATTCGTTTTCTAGCCCCAAGTGAATTGGTTTTGATTAACTTAAAAGGAGAATAAATGATCTTTGATAAAGAACTTTCAAGGCTTTTTGGCAAAATTGCTGCCATTAAATTCCCAAAATACCTACAAAGCAAGATAAATGAAGCCTATGTCAAGCATTTTGACATAGATATGAGCGAATTTAAACCCGCAAACGAGTATGAAAGTCTTAACGCCCTTTTTACAAGAGCCTTGCAAAAGTCAAGAAAGCTTGAAAATGGCTTTATAAGCCCCTGCGATGCAAGGGTTTTTGAGTGTGGCGAGGCTTTTAAAGCACAAAACGAGCAACTTGCCTTTTCTATAAAAGGCTTTACATACAGCATAAACGAGCTTTTAAAAGATGCTTATGAGCTAAAAGAGCTAGAAAAAGGCTGCAATTACGCGAATTTATACCTTTCACCAAAGGATTATCACCACTATCACGCCCCTTGCGATATGCAAATTTTAAGTGCCACTTACACAAATGGGCGACTTTTTAGCGTCAATGAAAAGCATCTAAAAAAAGTGTCAAACCTCTACACGCAAAATGAAAGGGTAACTTTGCGGTGTAAGAATGGGGAATTTTTATTTTGGCTTGTTTTTGTCGGGGCGCAAAATGTCGGTAAAATGCGTTTTATCTTTGATGAGCGTATTCAAACCAATGCTTCAAATGCCTCAAATTTCACGCATAGCTACGATAAACTTTTTGTCAAAAAAGGCGATGAGCTTGGAAATTTCGAGCTTGGCTCAACCATAGTCATCATCGCTCAACAAGGCTTTTTAAATTTTAAGCTAAAAAGCGATGAAAAGGTGAAATTCGCTCAAAAGATAGCTGATTTGCTCTAAAAGCTATCTTTGTCATTTTGATGCTTGTTTTTACCTTGTCATCTTGAGCGTGTCCCTTGTCATTCTGAGCGATAGCGAAGAATCTCTTTTTAAAGCAAACGCTTCTTTTTTTAAGATACTTCGCTTCGCTCAGTATGACATAATAGAGTTGAGATACTTAGCACACGCTCAGTATGACATTCAAGCTTGTCATTTTGAGCGTCCCCCTTGT
Organism: uncultured Campylobacter sp.; assembly: GCA_964607975.1. Classification (GTDB taxonomy): domain Bacteria; phylum Campylobacterota; class Campylobacteria; order Campylobacterales; family Campylobacteraceae; genus Campylobacter_D. The sequence goes on from CAZSMF010000040.1 coordinate 5,389, forward strand.
CATTTTGAGCAATAGCGAAAAATCTAAAAGCCCTTTGAGATATTTCGGCTACGCCTCAATATAACATAATAGAATTGTCATTCTAAAAGATAAAATTAAAATTTTTAAGTATTTTTCTAAATTTTAAGCTTAAATTTTGAAAATTTATATTATTATTCTTTTTAATTTTAATAAGGAGAAAAATTTGATGAAAAAGATGACATTTTCAAGTCTTGTTGTTTGCATTCTTTTAGCTGATGAAACGAGTTTTAACGCCGAAAATAACGCTTCTGGGGGGGGGGCATTGAAAACTTACGAGCTTGAAGCTACTGAGATTAGTGCAAGTATCGATGAAATAAGCAAATACCAAACAGGAACAAGCATAGGCAAAAGTCTATTACAAGCCTCACCAAACGCTAATGGCGACATAACAAGTGCTTTGAAAATTCTTCCTAATGTGCAGTATGATAATGCCCAGTTAAGCTCACACACGCCCGGCGAAATAGACCCTGCAAATATCAGCATAAGCGGTGGGCTTTTTTATCAAAACAATTTTACCCTTGATGGTTTTAATATGAATAACGATTTAGACCCCATAGGTGGCGGTGTTGATGGCACAGGTGGAGCAAGTCAGGGCTTACGAGGTGGGCGAAGTCAAGGTTTTAATGTGGATACAAGTTTGCTTGATAGCATTAGTGTGCTTGATTCTAATATAGGTGCAGCTTATGGGGGCTTTACGGGTGGAGTTGTGGAAGCAAATGTGCGAAATCCTCGCACAGATCGCTTTCATTTTGATATAAATTATCAGCATACTTCTAATAAACTTACCACCTATCACATAGATAAAAATTTTGAAGAGAATTTAGCCAACAGCACTGATGAAAAATTTCAGCCCAAATTCACCAAAGAACTTGTAAAGGCAAGTTTGGAGGGTTGGCTGAATGAAAAATTTGGAATTATCGGGGCTTTTTCTACCACTCGTTCTAAAATCCCTTTAAATGGATATTCATCAGTTTATCATTATAATGGCACAGAAGCTTTTCAAACAAGAAATCAAACAAGACGAAGCGATAATTATTATTTAAAGATGATTTACAATATAAGCAGTGATTTTAGTTTGGAAGCAAATTTAGGCTATATGCCTCAATTTAACACTTATTTTTCAGCCATTGCAAAGGATTCTTTTTATACTTATGAAAGTGGAGGTTATCAAAGTGGATTAAAAGGTATTTGGGAAAATAAAATGGGTGTTTGGACAAATGCTTTAAGCTATTCATTTTTAGAACATTCACGGAACGGCAAAAAAAATTACTTTCTAAATTGGAGATATTCAGTAGGTGATAAAAATTGGGCTTCAAATAGGGCTGGACTTCTTATTGAGGGTAGTCCAGCCGATGTTAATCAAGTCCAACATACTGCAAATTATAAAAGCAATATGCAGTTTAAGGCTGTGGAATTTTTAAATTTAGAACACAAATTCAATCTTGGAACAGAATTTGGCTATCAGTATGTGGCAAGGGAAATAATGGAGGATTATTATTGGAATGTAAATAATACCCTTGCTGATTTGGGTGCAAATTCGTGCAATATGTCTGACTTTTTTTGCTCTAATGCACCAACAAACAATGGTTGGCAAGGACAATACATCAAACAACTCAATATCCTCAAAAAAAGCCTAACCAAACTTGATGTGCAAACTTACGCCTTTTATGCAGAAAATGATATGAAAATTTTTGAATTTGATAAAATCGGCAGACTCAATGCAAGAGTGGGTTTAAGATTTGATGGGGACAATTATATGGATAAAAGCAGCCTAGCTCCTCGTTTTAGTCTAGCTTATGTAATGCCTTGGAAAAAGCATCAAAGCAGGTTAAATTTCGGGGCAAATCGCTATTATGGACGCAATTTATTCTCATACAGGCTTTATGATAGCATTTTAGCGGCGACAAAAAGGCTTACAAGAGCTGATTTAAATTCGCCGTGGATAGAAAGCGATGTAAATGCTAAATCTCAATACAGCTTTAATAAACTTAACATACCTTATAGCGATGAATTGATGGTAGGATTAAGCCAAGATATAGGCGTAATCAACATAAACGCCAAATACATTAACAGACAGGGCAAAGATGAAATCACGCAAAGAGGACGCTATGGCAATTACTATTACAGCAATGAGGGACGCTCAAAAAGCGATGTCATCAGCATTAGCATAGAAAATAACGCCCTAATAAGCAGCTATAATGTAAATCATCATTTTTTACTCGCCTTTGATAAAACCCTTACAAGCAGGACTTACAATCTTTTTACCTCTGATGAGGCTTATATCAACGACCCTGATATTTTGTATGATGGCAAAGTCATTAAATACAGCCAAAGACCCACTGAAAATTTCGCTCGTCCCTACACCATAAGGCTTAATACCACGCAAACGATGAAGCTAGGCTCGACAAGGCTTTTGTGGAATAATTTTTTTAGATACCGCTCAGGCTATGATAGAATGGTAATACTTTCTAGGACTTCGCCAAACTACAACACCACCATAGCTAATACAATGAGCCAATACGGCAGATACCATTTTAAAGGGGTGTTTAATTGGGATATGCGTTTGGGCTTTGAATTTAGGGTGGATTCTTTGCTTAAAAAAGAAGTTGATGCGGGAATGTTTTATGTTAATGTGGATATTATAAATGTTTTAAATTTAAAAAATATGACGACTATATCAGGGGCTTATGGTAATATGGCAACAGGCTCATTACTATCCGCAGCAGCGGCTTATCCTGTGTATGATATAGGGAGGCAGTTTTGGTTACAATTTGGGTATAAATATTAAATAGTGGTAAAGATTCTTCGCCTACGGCTCAGAATGACAAGGTTAAATGTCATACTGAGGGCATTGCCCGAAGTATCTCAAAAAAAGAAGCGTTTTCTTTAAAAAGAGATTCTTCGGTCGCTTTGCTCCCTCAGAATGACAAGATAAAATGTCATACTGAGGGCTTTACTATGTCATATTGAGCGATAGCGAAATATCTCATCATTGATTTAGATTCTTCGCCTTCGGCTCAGAATGACAAGGTAAAATGTCATACTGAGCAAAGCGAAGTATCTGCGTAGCGAAGTATCTCAACCACTATGTCATACTGAGGCGAAGCCGAAGTATCTACATAGCAAAACATCTAAAAAGAAAGGACAAACTATGTCAAAAAGCACAAAAATACTTGCCACGCTTTTAGCGTTCAGCCTAATCCTCATCGCAGGGCTTTTATATAAAAATTCATCATCAAAACCCACTAACAAACCAACAGAGCTTTCAAAATACCGAGAACTTTACGCTAGACCCATAAGCGAGTGGGCAAAACCCAACATAGATGAAAGCGTGAAAAATGAATGGCAAGAGCTTGCTCCCTTGCCTCAAATCCCTTATCCAAAGGACAATGCTCACAGCGATGTCAAAGCCTTTTTAGGACAAAGGCTTTTCAACGAGCCAAAGCTCTCAAAAAGCGGACAAATAGCGTGTCAAAACTGCCACCACCCTGAACTTGCCTTTACAGACGGGCTTAAACTCTCCTACGGACACGACAGACAAAGGGGCAGACGCAATGCACCGAGCATTTTAGCTAGTGCCTATGTCGATGAGCTTTTTTGGGACGGCAGGACAAAAAGCCTTGAGAGCCAAGCACTACAACCAATAAACGATGCAACAGAAATGGCAAATACCCTTGAAGCAGCCGAAAAAGCCATTAAAAATTTGCCCCACTACTACCCGCTTTTTGTCGCCTCTTTTGGCGATGAAAAGATGAAAGAGCTGTGGGCGAAGCATTTTCCACAAGTCTTTGAAAAGGACGAAAAGACGCGTTTGAGGGCTTTTGCGAACAATGAAATTGAGATTGACACCACAAAACTCAACAAATTCTCACAAGCACAAATCAACAAAGCTATAAGGCTTATCAATATAAAAAACATAGCCAAAGCCATAGCCACTTATGAACGCTCTATTGTGCCTAAAAATAGTCGTTTTACTCGCTTTTTAAATGGGGATTATCGCTTTTTAAACGATACAGAGCTTTGGGGGCTTGATATATTTCGCAATAAGGGCAAATGTATGAATTGTCATTATGGAGCGATTTTAAGTGATAATAAATTTCATAATATTGGTTTAAGCTTTTATGGGCGAAAATTGCAAGATTTAGGGCGTTATGAAGTAAGCAAAAATATAGCCGATGTAGGTAAATTCAAAACTCCAAGCCTCATAGGCGTGTCAAAAACGGCTCCATATATGCACAATGGCATTTTTCCTCAACTTATAGGCGTGCTAAATATGTATAATGCTGGTTTTCCTGTGGCTGTTGATGAGAAAATGCAGGACGACCCATACTTACCGCAAACTGACCCGCTTATAATGGAGCTAAATTTAACAAGAGAGGAAATTTTAGCCTTGGAAGCCTTTTTGAAAACGCTGTGAAATTGTTATGTCATTTTGAGCGGTAACGAAAAATCTTATAATATCAAGGAAGCATTTCTTTTAAAAGAGATACTTCGCTTCGCTCAGTATGACATAACACCCCGTCATTCTGAGGCGAAGCCGAAAAATCCATAAAACACAAACAAAAGAAATGGCACAATATGGCATTAAGCTTAAATGGTTTTTAACCAAACAAAAGGCTTTCAACCCAAATTTCAAAGAAAAGCAAAGAAATTTACTCATTTTTTAAGAAAGTGAGGTAAAATTTCTCATCTTAAATTTCTCAACAAAGGATAAAAAATGAAATTCAAACCCCTAGTTTTAACCGCTCTTTTGGGGATTAGCTTCGCTTTTGGTGCGGAGAAAATCATCGTTGGAGCAACCCCCGTGCCACACGCTGAAATTTTAGAATTCATCAAGCAAGATGTCGCCAAAGAGGGCTTTGAGCTTGTCATCAAAGAATTTAACGACTATGTGCAGCCAAATTTGGCTACTGATAGCGGCGAACTTGATGCGAATTTTTTCCAGCATATCCCCTATCTTGACGAGTTTAACAAAAACAAAGGCACGAAACTTGTGCGTGTAGCGGGTATTCACCTTGAACCTATGGCAATATATTCATCAAAACATAAGAGTTTTGAGCCTAAAAACGCTGCAAGTATCGCTGTGCCAAATGATCCTACAAATGAAAGTCGCGCACTTGATGTTGTGGCAAAAACAGGCTTGGTAAGCTTTAAGGAAAGTGCCTTAAAAACGCCACTTGATATAAAAGACAATCCTAAAAAAATCAAATTCATAGAGCTTAAACCAGCCCAGCTCCCACGAGCTTTAAAGGACGCTGATTACGCTGTTATCAATGCTAACTACGCCTTGGCTGCGAATTTAAGCCCTACAAAAGATGCTTTGGTGATTGAGGATAAGAGCAGTCCTTATGTCAATGTGCTTGTTGTTAAAGCAGGTAATGAAAACACCGCTAAAACAAAGGCTTTGATTAAGGCTTTGCAAAGTGAAAAAGTCAAAAAATTCATCACTGATAAATATAAAGGTGCGGTGATACCAGCCTTTTAAAGCTTATGATAAAGCATTGCGATGAAAAAGATTATTTTAAGCTTGCTTTTATTTTGTGCTTGGGCTTGGGCGAATTCGTTTAATATAGAACAAATCAAATTCGCCCTAGCCACTGAATTTAAAAACAAATTCCCTCAAATCATCATCAACAACATAGACATTCACACCGCCGCCTTGCCAAAAAATTTTGAAGAATACAGCTTCATTCGACTTGCAGAGGGAAAATTTGACAAGGCTAGTGGGTATTTGCGTGCGGAATTTAAAGCCCCTGACAAGCTCAAAAAAAATGTCTTTTTTCGCTATTTTATCAAGGCAAAGCTTGAAATTTTAAGGGCAAATAAAGATTTAGTAAGGGGCGAGGCTTTGAGGGCTGAGCATTATAAGGTGGCGTTTTATGATTTTGATAAAGTGCCAATGGGGGCTTTGGGACAAGATGATGATTTAGACCTCATAGCACGAACGAACATTAGAAAAAACGCCATTTTAAGACAAAATATGTTTAAAACCAATCACCTTGTCAAAAAAAATACCCTGCTTAAAGGCATACTCAACGATGGCGATGTAAAGATTAGCGTAGAGCTTATGACGCTTGAAGCTGGAAATAAAGGCGATGTGATTAAGGTAAAAACAAAGGACGGCAAGGTTTTACAAGCGGTGATAGTCGGTAAAAATCAAGTGAGTTTGGAATGAAAATCCTTGTTAATATAAGCGGAGCAAGTGGCGTGGAAATGGGCTTTTATCTGCTAAAAGCCTTAGAGGATTATGCAAATTTAGACGATGAGCTTTTTGCTGTATGCAGCAAGGGCGCTCAAATTTGCTTTTGTGCTGAAAATGATGATTTTCAAAATGCCAATTCTCTTACAAATGATGAATTTACAGCCTTTTGCAAGGAAAAATTCGCTCTTAAAAAAACGCATTTTTTTGATGATGAAAATCTTGCAAGTGCGGTGTCAAGCGGCTCTTTTGGTATAGATAAAACAATCATCGCTCCGTGTTCGATAAATACACTAGCACAAATCAAACAAGGCATAAGCGACACGCTCATTACACGCTCTGCGGCTGTGGCGTTAAAGGAGAAAAAAACGCTCATTCTAGCTGTGCGTGAAATGCCCTTTTCAACTCTGGTTTTAAAGCAAATGTTTAAGCTTTCAAAAATGGGCGTCATCATCGCACCGCCCGTATTTGCAAGTTATGCAGGAAAGGCGAATTTAGAGGATTTGAAAGCTTTCATCATAGGAAAGTGGCTTGACTTGCTAGAAATCAAGCACGATTTGTATAAAAAATGGCAGAAAATGTGAATTTGCATTTAAAGACTTTAATTGTAATGAGATTTAATAAATTCCTTAAACGCCAAAACGAGAGAAGGCGAAATAACTGAGCCGTGATTTTCGTTTTCAAACTCTTTAAATTCAAGCTTACAAGACTTTTTTATACTTAAAATCAGCTCTTGCAAATTTATTTTTGTATTGCGGCGATTTTTCTCTAACTCACCCTTTGTGATGAGAATTTGAGGGCATTTATCAAATTTAATTGTTTCGGGGATAAAACTAGCATTATCCCACCAAATCGATGGCGAAGCGATGAAATAAGCATCAAAAATCAAAGTGTGATTTAAAAGAGCATTAAGGGCAAAAAGTCCGCCAAAACTATGTCCAAACAAGGCACTTTTATCAATATTTGGGTAAGTTTTTTGAATTTGAGGCTTTAAAATTTGGCTTAAAAAATCAAAAAATCTCCCCTCGCCTCCACCGCCTATAAATTCCGCATTATCCATATTTTCAAGCACTTTTGGTGTATAATCTCTTGTGCGTCCTGCTTTATCATAGCCCAAAGTTGTCTCATAGCCGATACCTACGATAATCACAGGAATTTTTATGCGTTCAGCTGCAAGTTTATTTAAAAGTAGCGGAAAATGCCTGTTTGCATCAAGTAAATAAAAGGCTTTGGCTTTTTGCTTTGTGTTAAAATCTTTATTTGTGGCGATAAAAATTTTGTATTTTTGCCCCTTAAATTCGAGGATTTGTGGCTTTTGTATAGCAAAACTCTGCTTTGCTTCTTTGCTAATTGGCAGAGTTTGCAAGTCAAAAGCACTAGGCTTTGCCATAAGCAAGGTGCAATTTAAAAGGGCAAAAATAAAATAAATCTCATAAATTTATTTTTCTTTCTAATTTTTATGAGGATTTTAACTCATTTTGGTGTATTAAGAGTAAAATGTTTAACTCCCAATCACGCCCCCGTCAGTCTTTTTAATCTGCACTATGGTGCTTCGTGGCGTTGTATTGCCTCCATTTGGATAATGGCTCTTTGCCTTAAATTCGCCCGGATGCTGCACGCCCACAAACATTATGGTGCTATCTTTATTAAAGGCAATGCCCGTTATCTCACACGCCACAGGTCCTGTTAAAAAGCGTTTGATTTCGCCTGTGAGGGCGTTGGCACAGAGCATTTGATTATTTCCCATTCCTTTGTATTCGCCACTATTTGAGTATTTGCCATCAGTTTGTATCCAAAGTCTGCCAAATTTGTCAAATTTTAAGCCGTCCGGGCTATTGAAAAGATTATTTTCGGTGATATTTTTACTCCCTGCCCTTAAATCATCTTTATAAAGCAGAGGATTTCCAGCAAGGGCGAAGATATTCCAGCTGAATTTAACACTTTCGTGATTGTCATTTTGAGGCTTAAAGCGAATGATTTGCCCGTAAATGTTGTTAGTGCGAGGATTTGCACTATCGGTTTTTTCCCTTTTGGTGTTGTTTGTCATCGTTACATAGACATATTTACCCTCATTATCAGCAGCTATCCACTCAGGTCTATCCATAGGCGTAGCCCCCACGATAGAAGCTGCCAATCTTGCATTTATGCAAACATCACCTTGTGAGTGGAAGCCATTTTTTGCATCAAGTCCATTTTTGCCAAATTCAAGAGCTAACCACTCGCCAAAGCCCTCTAAATTCTTGCCATTATCATAGAATTTAGCCACATACAAAGTCCCCTCGTCTAAAATGTTTTTATTGGCGGCTTTATTGTTTTTATCAAATTTCTTTTTGCAGACAAATTTATACAAAAACTCATTTGCCTCATCATCGCCCATATAAACAACAACTTGCCCGTTTTTACTAACGACAATCTCAGCATTTTCGTGCTTGAAGCGACCAAGTGAGGTGCGTTTAATAGGCGTAGAATCTGCATCAAAAGGGTCAATCTCCACGACAAAGCCAAAGCGATTTGGCTCGTTTTCATTTTTAGCGATGTCAAATCTCTCATCTTTTTCCCAGCCATAAAGGCTTTTGTTTTTAAGCCCGTATCTTTTTTGTGCCTCGTTAAACTCGTATTTTTCGTCTTTACAGCCAAAAAAGTCATTAAAATTCTCCTCACAAGTTAGATAAGTCCCCCAAGGCGTTTGCCCGTTGGCACAATTATTTAAGGTTCCCCTTGCCACTGCTCCCTTTTTATCTGCCTTTGTTTGCAAAAGGGCATTGTTTTTAGCATAACCTGAAATTTGCATTTTGGTATGAGCGGTGATTCTCCTATTAAATTTAGAATCAAGCACGATTTCATAGTATCCGCTCTTTGTTTTTTCAAGCTCAAAAATACTCACGCCAACGCTATTTTGCATATATTTAATGTCATTTAGGCTGATATTTTTGCCCTCGTGATTAAACATAAGCTCGGGGTTTATGTATTCGTTATTAACGCATAAAATGGCTCGGTTTTCATCGAGGGTAAAAAGCGACATTCCATCAGTATTATCCCCAAAGCTTAATGCGGCGTTGGCTATGGCTTTTTGGGTAATGTTCTTACTCTCATCAAAGCCACTTGCCTTGCTAAAAAGCTTATCACCCCAGCTAATAAGAGGCTTTGCCTCATAGCCCACAGGCACTTTAAGCGTATCCTCCGTGCTTGTAGGAATGGCTTGAAAGCCTAGCAAATTGCTTTTATTTGAATTTGCACTCAAAAACGAAGGAGCAAAAAAGCTCACATAACTTAATGCTGAAATTTTGATAAAATTTCGTCTATTCATTGTCTATCCTTTTTAAAAATTTGTAAGCAAATTCTAA
>CAZSMF010000041.1:0-14264 GCA_964607975.1 uncultured Campylobacter sp.
TTTACTTGGTGTTTGTTGTTGGGTTTTTGTTATGCTGCTCTTACTATGTCATACTACACTCCCTCCTTGTCATACTGAACGCAGTGAAGTATCTCAAAGCCTTTTAGATATTTCGCCTACGGCTCAATATGACATTTGCCTTGTCAATATGACACCTGCTAACAAAAACCATTAACAACAAAAAGTAAAAGAACAAAAGCAATATTCACAAGCAAGATGACTTGCAAAAAACTTTAAAGCAAAATCTGTTCCAAAATTGACATTTTGTTAATCTTTTATGTAGAAAAAGATTAAAAAACTTCATCATTATAGCACAAAAATTTTCAAAAAAAAAAAAAACGATTTTTTTTATTATAAATTTGATGAATTTTTAATCAAAATGTAAAGATTTGTAATGAAATAAAGACAAAATGAGAGAAAATGAGAATGTTTATTAAAGTAATGAGGATTAAATGCGGGGTTAATGGGGCGTTTTGTGGTATAATATGTCAAAAACAAAAAGGCAGAGTATGGAAGTGGGGTTTGAGCTTGATAGCATTTATTATGTAGTGTTGTTTTTCATCGCTGTGTTTGCGGGTTTTGTGGATTCCATAGTCGGTGGTGGTGGGCTTATCACCCTACCTGCTTTAATGGCGTGTGGCATACCAGCACATTTAAGCCTTGCGACAAATAAGGTGCAAAGCACTTTTGGTTCATTCACGGCAACGATGAGCTATTTTAAGGCTTTAACGATGAAGCATTTAGCTTGGGGCGTGTTTTTTACGGCACTTGGTGCTGGTTTTGGAGCGTGGGCGGTTTTACTTGTAAATGACAAGCATTTAAAGCTCATCATTTTGTTTTTTTTGGTGGCGACTTTTTTATATATGGCTTTAAAACCAAATCTTGGCAAGGCAAAAACCGAACCAAAGCTCAAAAATATCAAAATTTTTCACATTTTTGTCGGTTTTAGCATAGGCTTTTATGATGGTTTTTTAGGACCCGGGACTGGTTCTTTTCTCATCTTTGCCTGTGTAATGCTACTTGGCTATAATCTTAAAGAAGCAAGTATCAATACAAAAATTTTGAATTTCACAAGCAATATAGTCGCCCTAGCGGTGTTTTTAAGCCTTTATCAAGTGCTTTGGGCTGTGGGTATTTTAATGGGGGTGGGGCAAATCATCGGTGCGTTTTTGGGTTCAAAGCTCGTGCTAAAAACTCAGGGCAATTTCATCAAAGTGCTTTTTTTAGTCGTTGTCGGTGCGACAATTTGCAAGGTGGGGTATGATTATTTCCTTGCATTTTAGCTTATAATTTGCCCTTTTGTCCGTTTATGGAGTGTAAGAAAGCGTAGTCAATTTTTATCTTTTTTTCATTTTGCACACTTTTAGCAAGTCTTTCAAGCACTACGCTAAAATCGTTAAAAAGATAGTTTGCCATTGAGCCGGGGCTTGGGTTGATTTCATTGATAAACACCTCATCATCAATGACGAAAAAATCGCAACGAATCAAAGCCCCCCTAAATGCGTCCTCATAAATTTTAACAAATTCAGCTTTGAGCTTATCTTTGAGTGTCTGGCTGATGAGAGCTTCTTTAACCTCGCTATGCCCTGAAAAGCTGAGGTATTTTTGCTCGAAGTCTAAAAGCTCCTTTTTCTTTGGCTCTTCGATGAGTGAAAAGATGAATTCGTCCTTTATTTTACACCCTGCGAGGTTAAATTCTTTAATGTCTTTTATAAAAGGCTCGACAAGCACTTCCTCATCAAATTCAAAGGCGACATCAAGGGCGTAGTTTAGCTCTTTTTCGTTATGCACTACGCTTATGCCTATGCTGCTGCCAAGTCTTGCTGGTTTTAAAATACAAGGAAATTCAAGCTTTTGGGCGAGTGAGTTTTCATCATAACGCTTTAAAAGCTTGTAAGGTAAGGTTTTAACGCCCACTTTTTGAGCGTAAAGCTTGGTTAGTGCTTTGTTAAAAGATAGCACGCTTGCTTCTAAACGCGCTCCAACATAGGCTAAATCGTAAAATTCACACAAACTTGCTAACTTGCCGTCCTCTCCGTCCTTGCCGTGAATGAGGTTGATAAAAACATCAATATCAAGCTTTTTGCTGCCAAAAAGGCTTTTTTGAAAAAAGCCGCCCTGCTCTAAAAAAAGCTCTTTTTCTTTGGTAAAAGCTTTTGTGCTGAATGTTTTAGCGTTCATCTTGTTTTCATCGATGAGAAAAAATCTCCTCTTTTCATCACAAAAAATAAAGCTCATAGCCCCGCGAAAGACTTTTTTAAGCACTATGGCACTGACTATGCTGATTTCGTGTTCGTAAGAATTTCCCCCAAAAATCACTCCGTATCTCACATTTTATCCTTTAAGAGAGTTTTTTCAAAGCTTCTTTGATAAGCTCACTGGTGTCTTTTGCATTGCACTGGCTTAACGCTTTAAGCACTCTATCTTGCTTAAAGCCCAAAGATAAAAGGGCTTGTAGGGCTTGGGATTTGCTCTCATCGCCACTTTCAATACTCATTTTCGCATCGGCTAACTCGACTATAATGCGTTTAGCACTTTTTACCCCTATACCAGCAACTTGTTTAAAAGCGTTTTCATCGCCTAAATTCAAGGCTTTGTAAAAGGAATTTGTATCAAGGCTCGAACATACCGCCATTGCCGTTGTCGCTCCTATGCCATTGACTTTGAGTAAAAGCTCGAACATTTTCTGCTCGTTTTTGTCTAAAAAGCCGTAGAGTTTGTGCGAATCTTCCTTGATAATCATAGTGGTGTAAAGCTCGACTTTCTGCCCCTTTTCAAGCTTTGCCGAGCAAAACAAAGAGATGAAAACCCCATAGCTTACGCCCGAATTTGTTTTGATGATGATGAAAGTTGGCTCTTTTGTGCTGATGATGCCTTCTATTGCTTTAACCATTCTAAATCCTTTTCGTCATATTGATTAGACACTTGAATGCGAATTTCGTTGTTGTCAAAATATCTCTTAACAAAAAACATCGCCACTTCCTCATCTCTTCGCAAGGTGTAAGAATACTCACTACCACTGAATTTCCATTTAATCATATTCATATCTTTCCACACCTTGTCTTTGTTGATGATTTTAGCCTCAAAAAGTTCCTCATCTTTTAGCCTTAATTTTTTTATCAATTCCTCTTTTTGAATTTTAAGCTCATTTTTTTGGGCGTTAAGTTTGCCAAGCTCACTCACATAGTCTTTGTAATCTCTTACCATTTGCATAAAATTTGGCGGCACGGGCAAATTTTGGCTTTGGAGATTTTTAATCTTTTTCATCAAAGTATCTATGCCGCCCTTGCTTGAATTTATCGCATTTTCAAGCTGTTCGATGAGTTTTGGCACTTCTCTTTGCTTGTCCTCTATGGCTTTTAAGGCGTCAAATAAATTCTCATCTTCAACGACTTGTGCGGTGAATTTGTTGTTTGTGCCTGAACATTTTTCTATCAAAGCGATTTGATTAAAATTTATGGTATTATTGCTTCCAAGTGAGGCGACAAGCACATCTTTTGCCTCGATTTTACCACCAAGACTCTTTTTAACCTTAACCATTTTTGCTTCTATACTGCCATTTTCTAGGGAGTCAATGTCGGCGACTTTGGCTTTAAGATAGCCTCTATGCGTGGATATATAGGCATTATCGGCGTAAATTTTGGCACTATTATTGGTGTTGCCATAAATTTTAATGTTTTTAGCCTGTAAAAGGGTGTTTGAGCCGACATTTCCGTTAATGAGTATGGTTTCACACTCTATATGCACGCCAGAGCCTACGGCGTCTTCTAAATCAGAATTGCTTTTGACATTGACGGTAATGTTATTATCAAGCCCACCAAGTATAGCCCCCGTTTCTTTGAAGGTGGCTGAGGCGAGGTTGAGTTCGTTTTCGATTTCAAATTTATTATCAGGACTTTGTGTAACAAAGCCTCTTTTTTTTGCGTAATACTCCTTATAACAAGCCCTTTCAGCTATGGTGCAAATTTCTTTTTGCTCGAAATTTTCAGAGCAAGTAAATTCAATCTTATTATCAGGGGGCAAATGCGGTTCTATGAAAGCGAGTTTTAAATTTCGCCCCTTGCGTGAAGTGCCCGGCTGTATGTGTCTTAAAATCAAATCCCCCTCCTTAACACCCACAATGCTTACTTTTTGTATGCTATCATCAGCCTGAGGGATTTTGTCCTTGTAGCAAATGATGAGTTTTTCGGACTCTGGCGATATGGGGTGAATGCCACTAGCGATTTCTATCTTAACTTGTGGGTGTTTGAGTGTGCCGCTTTTAAGCTTATTAAGCACTTCAAGCAGGTGTTTTTTAAAGTCAAAAATGCGAATTCCTATGAAAAATCCCTCTTTAATCATCTTTTTGTAAATGCTTTGAAGTGTTTGTATGGCGATATTTGGGTAAAAACTAACGCCGTTAAAGTCTATATCAGCGATAAGGCTTGTGATGTCTTTGTTTTCTATGAGCCTAATTTTAGGCATCGCATTGCCCTGCTTTTTGTTTTTGATTTGATAAATTTCGATTTTATAACCTTGCTGAATTTTAAGTTTTTCATTTAAAAATAATTTATCATCATCAAAAAGCACCAATTCTTTTTCGTTAAGCTTATTGTAAGTCTTGCCATCATCTATGGTATAAGTCGTGCTAAAACCAAGCAAATCAAAGTCAAGCCTGTCAAGGCTAATGCCTCCAAGCCTCATACTCTCCTCTACAAGCTCATCGTGTATGTCGGTTATGAATTCTTTATCCATTTTTCTTTATGTTTCCTTTTGAGTTTGAACTCTTATTTGCATAATTATACTTTATTTTAATGAAATTTTAGCTAAAATAAACATTTAAAAATATTTTTAAGGTTTGAATGAAAAAAAAGGCGAAAAATCTCATCTTTCATAATTTCATCATCAATGCTCTTGGCATACTCTTTTCGCGTGTAATGGGGCTTGGACGCGACATTGTTTTGGCTTTGTTTTTGGGAGCTGGTTTGTATAGTGATGTTTTTTTTGTAGCGATGAAAATGCCGGCATTTTTTAGGCGAATTTTTGCTGAGGGGGCTTTTGGGCAAAGCTTTTTGCCAAATTTTACCAAATCAAAACAAAAGGGAGCTTTTTGCGTAGCTGTGCTTGTTCGCTTTGGTAGTGCGGTTTTTTTGCTTTGTTTGCTCGTTCATTTTTTCGCCGCCTTTTTTACTAAAATTTTTGCCTTTGGTTTTAGTGCGCAAACTATCGCTTTGGCTTCTCCTCTTGTGGCTATCAATTTTTGGTATTTGTTTTTCATCTTTTTGGTTACTTTTTTTGGGGCGATTTTAAACTACGAGCATAAATTTTTCATCACTTCATTTTCAGCGTCTTTGTTTAATCTTTTCATCGTTTTGTGCGTGTTTTTCGTGGATAAAAATGAGCCTTTGCAAAATCTTTATTATTTTTCCTACGCCATTGTTTTAAGCGGCATAGCCCAGCTCATACTTCATCTCATCGCCCTTAAAAACAACATTACAGCCAAGGCAATGTGGCTAAGCATAGTCCTTAAAAAGACAAAGGTTAAGCTTAATAATTTTTACGCTAATTTCTTTCACGGCGTTTTAGGCTCATCAGCTACGCAGCTTAGCTCACTTTTAGACACTACCATAGCGAGTTTTCTCATCACAGGCAGCATATCTTATCTTTACTATGCTAATCGTGTTTTTCAGCTTCCACTCGCCCTTTTTGCCATAGCTTTAACTCAGGTTTCTTTCCCTAAAATTCTCAAACACCTCAAAAGCGGAGAGGAGAATTTAGCCTTAAATTTTATGAAAAAGGCTTTAAGCTTTTTGACTTTATTGCTTTTGCTTTCAACGATTTTTGGCATAGCCTTTGCCAAAGAAATCACCCAGCTTTTGTTTGAGCGAGGTAATTTTAACGCCAATGACGCAAGGCTTACAGCCTTTGTGCTTATGGCTTATCTTGTGGGGCTTTTTCCCTTTGGTTTGCAAAAGCTTTTATCCTTGTGGCTTTATGCTAAATTTAAGCAAAAAATCGCCGCAATCATCGCCTTTAAGGCACTTGGAATTTCAGCAAGTTTTTCTATCATTTGTATTTTGCTGATTTCTGATGAGGAGCTTAAAGTTTTAGGCGTGGCTTTGGCTTCATCTTTGAGTGCTTTTTACCTGCTTGGGGCAAATATTAAAGAATTTGGTTTTAAGGACTTTTTTGCCCTTATTGAGCCTAAAAAAGCATTGTTTGCTTTGATTTTTTTACTTATTTTGTGTTTTGTTTTGTTAGAATTTAAGGCTACAATTATAGGAATTTTTGTTCAAGGCTGATAAAAGGAATTTGGTGAGATTAGAAGATAGTAAAAGTAGGCAAAAGCTTGATTTGAGT
This sequence comes from uncultured Campylobacter sp., assembly GCA_964607975.1. Lineage (GTDB taxonomy): Bacteria > Campylobacterota > Campylobacteria > Campylobacterales > Campylobacteraceae > Campylobacter_D. The sequence goes on from CAZSMF010000041.1 coordinate 6,340, forward strand.
ATTGATGAGAAAATAAGCATTTACTTGTGCGGAGCGACTGTGTATGATGAAGCCCATTTAGGACACGCTAGAAGCTCTGTTTGCTTTGATTTGCTTTACCGCACACTTTTAGCATTAGGCTTTGAGGTTGAATTCGCAAGAAATTACACAGATATTGACGATAAAATTCTTCATAAAATGAAAGAGCAGAATTTAAGCCTAAAAGAGCTGACAGAGCATTTTATCAAACGCTATGAAGAGGATATGCAAAAGCTTAATGTTTTAGAACCAAAATTCAAACCAAGAGCCACAGCTTACATTAGGGCTATGGTTGATTTGATTGTAAAGCTTGAAAATAAGGGCTTTACTTATATTTTAGATGATGGGGTGTATTTTGACACTTCAAAGGATAAAGCCTATTTAAGCCTTTCAGGCAGGGGCTTTGAGAACAATCAAAGTCGTTTAGAAAAAGAAGTGGCAAAAAGAAATGAAAGCGATTTTGTGCTGTGGAAATTTGATGAGAATTTTTACGAAGCTCCTTTTGGCAGGGGCAGACCGGGTTGGCATACTGAATGCGTAGCGATGATAAAGGCTTTGTTTAAAGATAAGCTTGTGGTGCATTGCGGTGGCGTTGATTTACTCTTTCCCCACCACGAAAATGAAGCGGCTCAGTGTCGTTGTGCCTTTGATGATGAGTTAGCAAAAATTTGGCTGCATAATGGCTTTGTGAAAATCAATGACGAAAAAATGAGCAAAAGCCTTAACAATAGCTTTTTGCTTAAAGACGCTTTAAGTAAATTTGGTGGGGAAGTTTTGCGTTTTTATCTTTTACAAAGCCATTACAGGACGCATTTTAACTATAACGAAAAGGATTTAGAAAGTGCAAAAAAAAGGCTTGATAAATTTTACAGGCTCAAACAAAGGCTTCAAATCTTAAATTTAGAGGATTTTAGCCAAAATTCAGCTTTAAAACTACAAAGCAAAATAGCTTTGCAAATTTTAAACGCTTTAAGTGATGATTTAAATGTCTCAAAAGCCCTATCTTTGCTTGATGAGTTTATAATAAACGCCAATGCAAAACTTGATGAAAACAAAGCCTCAAAAGAAAGCTTAAAGCAAGAATTTAGCGAGTGTTCGCTCATCTTTGGCATAGGCTTTTTAAGCGTGCAGGAGTATTTTCAATTTGGTGTAAGCAAGGAGCTAAAAAAGGAAATTCAAGCACAAGTTCAAGCAAGAAATGAGGCAAAAAAGGCTAAAAATTTCGCCTTAGCTGATGCCATTCGTGCGGATTTAGCCCAAAAAAATATTATACTACAAGATACGCCAAATGGCACAATCTGGGAGAAAAACAATGAATAAACAACACAAAGATATGACACTTAAAGAGGTGCTAGTTCGCTTTAAGCCCTATTACAAGGAGTATTGGTTTTATTTTCTACTCGTTGTTCTAGGTATGATTTTAGGAGCTGCTGGGACTTCGCTTACGGCTTGGCTGATGAGACCGGTGATTGATGAAATTTTCATAGCAAAAGACTTGCAAATGCTTTATTTACTGCCTGTTGGTGTGCTTGGTTTTTATTTTATGAAAGATTTGGGCGGCTTTATGCAAGCGTATTTTCTTGCTTATATTGGCATAGATATGATAAAAAGATTAAGAGCGATGATGATAACGCACATTTTGCGTTTGGATATGGCGTTTTTTGACAAATACCGAAGCGGAGAGCTTATATCTCGTTGCACGGGCGATATAGGGGCTTTGCAAAGCATTGTTTCAAGCATATTGCCAGACTTTGCTAGAAATATTATCCAACTCATAGGGCTTTTATCTGTGGTGATTTATCAAAGTCCAAAACTTGCTTTCATCGCCCTTGTAGTCATACCTTGTGCGGTGTATCCTCTCACTCGTTTTGCTAAAAGATTGAAAAATTTAGGCAGAATGGGACAGGAAAAGGGTGCGGATATGCTTTCGCGTTTGAGCGAAATCTTTTCAAATATAGAGCTGATTAAGGCTGATAATAGCTCTAAAAAAGAGCTTGACAAATTCGACAAGGAAAATGAAGCCTTGGCTAAAATCGCCCTTAAAGGCTCGATGATAGGCTGTTTGGTAAGTCCTTTAATGGAGCTTATCGGTGCTTTTGGCGTAGCTGCTGTTATTATCATCGGCGGTAAAGAAGTCATTGACGGCAATCTTACCGCAGGGCAGTTTTCTAGCTTTATCGTGGCTTTGTTTATGGCGTATGATCCTATAAAAAGGCTTGCTGCTTTGTATGGAGGCATTCAAGGTGCTGTTGCAGCAAGTGAGAGGACTTTCTTTCTTTTGGATTTAGTGCCTAAAATCGAAAACGGAACGAAAAATTTAGACAAAATAAACAGCATTCGCCTTGATAATGTGGGCTTTGCTTACGAAGAGGGCAAACAAGTGCTTAACAATCTTAGCTTTTCGCTAGAAAAAGGCAAAATCACCGCCCTAGCTGGTCCAAGTGGAGGCGGAAAAAGCTCTATCATCAAGCTTTTGGTGCGTTTTTTTGATAAAAATTCGGGCAAAATTCTCATCAATGACGATGACATAAGCACTTATAAAATCGAGGATTTAAGGACTAAAATCGCTTTGGTTACCCAAAATATCTACATTTTTAACGATACCATAGCTGAAAACATAGCTTATAGCAATGAATTTGACGAGGAAAGAGTGATTGAGTCCCTAAAACTAGCCAATGCTTATGAATTTGTAGAGCAAATGGGCGGCATTTACACCATTTTACACGAACACGGCAAAAATTTAAGCGGGGGGCAAAAACAACGCATAGCCATAGCCAGAGCGCTTTATAAAAAGCCTGACTTTCTCATCTTTGATGAAGCTACTTCCGCACTTGATAATGAAAGCGAAAAAGCCATAGTCGCCACCATAAATAATTTAAGAAAAAATCATCTCGTCCTCATCATCGCTCACCGCCTTTCTACCATAGAAAACGCCGATACTATCATCGTTATTGACAAGGGTGAGGTTGTAGGAATGGGTGCTGATGAGGAGTTGGAGCAAACTTGTCAGCTGTATAAAAAATTCAAGGAAAAAACAGCCAAAACTGAGCAAAAATAAAAGGCTATTTTTAGTTTAGCTTGGCTAAAATTCGACAAAGGAAAAAAATGAATTATGAACTAATTAAGGCTTTATTATTTAAGTTAAGCCCAGAAAAGGCTCATCATTTGACAGAATACGCCTTACGCAGCTTAAATTTTATCTGCCCGGGTGTGCTTAATTTCTTTGCCAAAGAATACCTTGTCGATGATGAAAGCCTACGCCAAGAGCTTTTGGGGCTTCATTTTAACAATCCCGTAGGTTTAGCTGGTGGTTATGATAAAAACGCTACGATGATACGCCCTTTGAGTGCTTTGGGCTTTGGTTTTTTGGAGATTGGCACACTCACGCCTTTGGCTCAAAAAGGCAATGAAAAGCCTCGCCTCTTTCGCCTTATCGAGCAAGAAAGCGTGCAAAATGCTATGGGCTTTAACAACGAGGGCAAGGATAAAATTGCTTCAAGGCTTCATCAAATTTACCCTTTCATCTTACCACTTGCAGCAAACATTGGGAAAAACAAGCAAACGCCAAATGCAAAAGCGATAGATGACTATCTTATCTTAATCAAAGAGCTACAAAATCTTTGTGATTACTTCATCATCAATGTTTCATCACCAAACACCAAGGGTTTAAGGGATTTGCAAAGCAAAAAATTCATCTCAACCTTGATGAAAGAGGCAAGGAAAATCACACAAAAAGCCATTTTACTTAAAATTTCGCCCGATATGAGCGTTGATGAGGCTTTAAAGCTTTGCGAGGAGGCAATTAGCGAGGGTGTGAGTGGCTTGATTATCGCCAATACTAGCACAGATTACTCTCTGCTTGATAACAACCGCACCTTTGGGGGCATTAGCGGCAAACTCATACAAGAAAAAAGTGGTGTATTTTTTAAAGAACTTGCCAAGGTGCTTTTTGGTAAAACCCTACTCATCGCAAGTGGAGGCATTGATAGTGCTAGTGTGGCTTATGAGAGGATTAAAAATGGGGCGAATTTGGTGCAAGTTTATACCGGGCTTATTTTCAAAGGACCAGCCCTTGTAAGCCACATTAACAAAGGCTTGATAGAATTGCTTAAAAAAGACGGCTTTTTGCATATCAGTGAGGCTGTGGGGGTAAATGTGCGATGATAGCATTTGAAAAAGAGCGTTTGAAAAATCAATTTGAAATTTATGCTTGTCCTGTGAATGCAGGAAGTGAAGTCATTAGCGTAGATATTTTCTACAAAGTGGGTTCTAGGAATGAAAAAATGGGCAAAAGCGGCATAGCCCATATGCTCGAACACCTCAATTTTAAAAGCACAAAGAATTTAAAAGCTGGTGAATTTGATGAGATAGTAAAGGGCTTTGGAGGCGTGGATAATGCTAGCACGGGCTTTGATTATACGCATTATTTTATTAAATGTTCTCGTTTAAATTTAGACAAGGCTTTGAGGCTTTTTGCCGAGTTAATGGCGAATTTAAGCCTCAAAGATGAGGAATTTCAGCCTGAAAGAGCTGTGGTGCTTGAAGAGAGGCGTTGGCGAACGGATAATAATCCTTTGGGATACTTGTATTTTAGGCTTTTTAACAATGCCTTTTTGTATCATTCTTACCACTGGACGCCCATAGGCTTTTTTAAGGACATTGAAAATTGGGATATAGAGGATTTGCGTGAATTTCACTCGACTTTTTATCAGCCCAAAAACGCCTTTTTAATTGTTAGCGGCGACATAGACACAAAAGAGGTTTTCAGCCTTGCTCGTAAGCATTTTGAGGGCATTAAAAACACGAAAAAAATTCCAAAAATTCACGCCAAAGAGCCAAAGCAAGACGGAGCAAAGCGAGTTGAAATTTGCAAAAATTCAGACACCCAGCTTCTAGCCATAGCCTATAAAATCCCAAATTTCAAGCATAAAGACATACCAGCACTTAATGCTTTGAGCGAACTTTTAGGCACGGGCAAAAGCTCACTCATCAATGAAATTCTCATCGACAAACTTGGACTTATCAACGAGTATTACGCTTTTTGTAATGACTGTATTGATGAGAATTTATTTATTTTTATTTGCGTTTGCAATGTCGGCGTGAGTGCAGAGCGTGTAGAAAAGGAGCTTTTAAAGATTTTAGAGCAGGTAAAGGCTGCAAATTTTAGCGAAAAAGACTTGCAAAAGGTTAAAAACCGCGTTAAAAGCGACTTTATCTTTTCGCTTAACACCGCAAGTAGCGTTTCGAGCATATATGGAGACTATATTGCCAAGGGCGATATTAAGCCACTTTTAGAGTATGAAAGCAAGATTGAAGCACTCACAATGCCCGTTTTAGCACAATGTGCGAAAAAATACTTTAAAGCGAAAAACTCCACAACCATTATTTTAAGAAAGGATTAAAGATGAAGCAAATTATCGGTGCGATTACAGCCCTTGTAACGCCTTTTAAGGACGGAAAGCTTGACGAGCAAGGCTATTACAAGCTCATTAAAAGGCAAATCAAACACGGAGTCGATGCCGTCTCACCCGTAGGCACGACAGGCGAATGTGCAACTTTAACGCACGATGAGCATAAAAAGTGCATAGAAATAGCCGTTGAAGCGTGTAAAAACACTCAAACAAAAGTCCTAGCAGGTGCTGGAAGCAACGCCACTCACGAGGCTGTGGATTTAGCGAAATTCGCACAAAAGCAAGGAGCTGACGGCATTTTAAGCGTAGCCCCATACTACAACAAACCAAGCCAAGAGGGCTTGTATCAGCATTATAAAGCCATAGCCCAAAGTGTGGATATACCGGTTTTGCTCTACAATGTCCCCTCACGAACAGCCTGTGATATAGGCACTCAAACAGCTATACGACTTTTTAGGGATTGTAAAAACATTTACGGCGTTAAAGAAGCAAGTGGAAGTATTGATAAATGCGTGGATTTACTCGCCCACGAACCGCAAATGGCACTTTTAAGCGGTGATGATGCGATAAACTACCCCATACTTTCAAATGGCGGCAAGGGCGTGGTATCAGTTACTTCAAATTTGCTCCCCGATATGATAGCAAAGCTCACTCATCTTGCACTAGATGAAAAGTATAAAGAGGCAAAAATCCTCAACGACAAGCTGTATAATATCAACAAAATTTTATTTTGCGAGAGCAATCCTATCCCCATAAAAGCGGCTATGTATATGAGCGGTTTGCTCCAAAGCCTAGAATACCGCCTCCCCCTACTTCCACCAAGCAAAGAAACGATGAAAAAGCTTGAAGAAGTGCTTAAATTCTATGAAGTTGTGGAGTGAAAATGAAAATAAATCGTTTTATTTGGCAATATATTTTTGCCCTATTTTTTGCGGTGTGGGTGTGTATTTCAAGCAATGCTTATGATGAGTTTGTAGCAAATATCTTGCGTGGGGTGGGACTTATCTTACTCATCATCGGCGTTATTGGTAGAATTTACGCTACGATTTTCATCGGCGGTATGAAAAATGAGGGCGTTGATGGGACTAAATTTATTGATTATGGAGCGTATAGCCTTTGTCGCAACCCTCTATATCTTTTTTCTTTCATCGCATTTATCGGACTTTTACTCTTAAAAGCTCAGCTTTCTTTGCTCTTTGTAGGCGTAGTGTTTTACTTGCTGATTTATCATTTTACCATACTTCAAGAGGAAGCATTTTTAAAGGGCAAATTTGGCAAGGATTTTGAGGAATTTTTGCACCACACTTCAAGGTTTTTCCCCAAATTTAGCAATTTTCACTGCCCTGAAAAAATTCAGGTGCGTCCAAAGTTCTTACACATAGAATTTAAAAGAAGTGTAAATTGGTTTTTAGGGGCGTTAGCCCTTGTGATTGTGGAGCTTTTACACCACTACGAAATTTTGCCGAATTTTATTTTTGCGTATTAGCTTTTTCTAAGCAAAATTATGCGACAATCAAAATTTAGTTTTTATCAAGAGGGACAAAATGAACGGAGATTTTAAAGGTAAAACACTCATCATCAGCGGTGGGACGCGTGGCATAGGCAAAGCCATAGTCTATGAATTTGCAAGTAATGGTGCAAATGTCGCTTTCACCTATAATTCAAATGCCGATTTAGCTGCTGAGATTGTTAAGGATTTAGAAAGCAAATATAAAATCAAAGCCAAAGCCTACGAGTTTAACATACTTGAACCTGAAAACTACAAAGAGCTTTTCGAAAAGATTGATGCGGATTTTGACAGGGTGGATTTTTTCATCTCAAACGCCATTATTTCAGGGCGTGCTGTGGTGGGCGGCTACACTAAATTTATGAAGCTCAAACCGCGTGGGATTAACAATATCTTCACCGCCACAGTCAATGCCTTTGTCGTAGGAGCGCAAGAGGCGGCAAAACGAATGGAAAAGGTAGGCGGGGGGAGCATTATTTCTATCTCATCTACGGGAAATTTAGTCCATATAGAAAACTACGCCGGACACGGCACAGCAAAAGCCGCCGTTGAGGCTATGGCAAGATACGCAGCAACAGAGCTTGGCGAGAAAAACATACGCGTCAATGTCGTAAGCGGCGGACCCATAGAAACAGACGCTTTAAGAGCTTTTACCAACTACGAGGAAGTCAAACAAGCCACTATCAATTTAAGCCCACTTGATAGAATGGGACAGCCTGAGGATTTAGCTGGGGCTTGTTTGTTTTTATGCTCCTCAAAGGCTAGTTGGGTAACCGGACACACTTTCATTGTCGATGGCGGCACGACTTTTAAATAAGCTAAAAATCCACAGCTTCAAGTTGTGGATTTTTTACCTTGCTTAACGCAACGATTTTTAAGCTCACCTTTTCACAAAACCCTACCAACCTTTCACCAAAATTCCCCAACTTCCCCTACCATTCCCCCCAAAAACACAAAAAACTATCAAATTTTTAATAAAAAATTTCGTT
>CAZSMF010000042.1:0-13924 GCA_964607975.1 uncultured Campylobacter sp.
TTGAAGCCTTTCAACTTCGCCTTGCAAGTCCAGAAAAGATAAAATCGTGGAGTTATGGCGAGGTTAAAAAGCCTGAAACTATCAATTACCGCACCTTAAAGCCAGAAAGAGACGGGCTTTTTTGTGCGAAAATTTTTGGACCCATTCGTGATTATGAATGCCTTTGCGGTAAATACAAAAAAATGCGTTTTAAAGGCGTTAAATGCGAAAAATGCGGTGTTGAGGTAGCTAGTTCAAAGGTTCGCCGTAGCAGAATGGGACACATAGAGCTTGTAACACCTGTGGCTCACATTTGGTATGTGAATTCCTTGCCAAGTCGCATAGGCACTTTGCTTGGCATAAAGATGAAAAATTTAGAGCGAGTGCTGTATTATGAAGCTTATATCGTTGAAAGCACAGGAGATGCGTATTATGACAACGAAAACAGCAAAAAAGTTGAAATTTGCGATGTTTTAAACGAGGAACAATACCAAAATTTAATGCAAAGATACGAAAACAGCGGCTTTAAAGCAAGAATGGGCGGCGAGGCTATACACGATTTGCTTGCGAATTTGGATTTGGTTGAGCTTTTAAACCAGCTCAAAGATGAAATGAATGCCACAAATAGCGAGGCAAAGAAAAAAAGCATTATCAAAAGACTCAAAGTCGTTGAAAATTTCCTCAATAGCAACGAGGGAAATAGCGATGATAATGTGCCAAATCGCCCTGAATGGATGATGATAACCAATTTACCTGTTTTACCGCCTGATTTGCGTCCTTTGGTGGCGTTAGACGGGGGAAAATTCGCGGTAAGCGATGTGAATGATTTGTATCGCCGTGTGATTAACCGCAATACGCGTTTAAAAAGACTTATGGAGCTTGACGCCCCAGAAATTATTATTCGCAATGAAAAAAGAATGCTACAAGAAGCCGTTGATGCACTTTTTGACAATGGACGCCGTGCCAATGCCGTAAAAGGAGCAAACAAACGCCCACTTAAATCTTTAAGCGAAATCATTAAGGGCAAACAAGGGCGTTTCCGCCAAAACTTACTCGGTAAGAGGGTGGATTTTTCAGGGCGTAGTGTTATCGTTGTGGGTCCAAAGCTCAAAATGGACGAATGTGGCTTACCTAAAAAAATGGCTTTGGAGCTTTTCAAGCCACATTTATTAGCCAAGCTTGAAGAAAAAGGCTATGCTACAACGGTTAAACAAGCTAAAAAGATGATAGAAAGCCGCACAAATGAAGTGTGGGAGTGTTTAGAAGAGGTTGTTAAAGGACACCCCGTCTTGCTTAACCGTGCACCAACACTGCACAAGCTTTCTATACAGGCTTTTCACCCGATTTTAGTCGAGGGAAAGGCTATACAGCTTCACCCTCTTGTTTGTGCGGCTTTTAACGCAGACTTTGACGGGGACCAAATGGCTGTGCATGTGCCACTTTCGCAAGAAGCCATTGCAGAGTGCAAAATTTTAATGCTTTCTTCGATGAATATACTCTTACCAGCAAGTGGAAAGTCTGTGGCTATTCCCTCTCAGGATATGGTTTTGGGGATTTATTATTTATCGCTTGAAAAAAGCGGAGTAGTTGGCTCACATAAAATTTGCACGGGCATAGATGAGGTGATGATGGCTTTACAAGCAGGTTGCCTTGATATACACGCAAGTATTCAAAGCTTTGTTGATGGGCGTAAGATTATCACAACGGCGGGAAGACTCATCATAAAGTCTATTTTGCCTGACTTTGTGCCTGAATATATGTGGAATAAAATCTTAAAGAAAAAAGACATTGCCGCTTTGGTTGATTTCGTGCATAAGCAAGGTGGGCTTGGAATTACAGCAAATTTCTTGGATAAGCTTAAAAATTTGGGCTTTGAATACGCCACAAAGGCTGGAATTTCTATCTCCATAGCTGATATTATCGTGCCTGAACACAAAACAAAAGAGATAAACACTGCTAAAAAGCAGGTTAGAGACATACAAAATTCATTCAATCAAGGCTTGATTACCGCTAGTGAGAGATACAATAAAATCATTGATATTTGGAAAAGAACAAATAATGTGCTTTCAAAAGAAATGATGAATTTGGTGCAAAAAGACAAAGAGGGCTTTAATTCTATCTATATGATGGCAGATAGCGGGGCAAGAGGTAGTGCGGCTCAAATTTCACAGCTTGCTGCTATGCGTGGGCTTATGGCAAAACCAGACGGCTCTATCATCGAAACGCCAATTATCTCAAATTTCCGTGAGGGCTTGAATGTGCTTGAATACTTCATCTCAACGCACGGAGCGCGTAAAGGACTTGCAGATACCGCACTTAAAACGGCAAATGCGGGTTATCTTACAAGAAAGCTCATTGATGTGGCTCAAAATGTAAAGATTACCATAGCAGATTGTGGCACTCACGAGGGCATTGAAATCAACGAAATCACCGCCGATGGTGCTGTGGTTGAGCTTTTGGAGGAGAGAATTTTAGGCAGGGTTTTGGCTGAGGACATTATCGATCCTATTACTAATGAGACTTTATTTGCCGAAGGCACTTTAATGGACGAGGAAAAGGTTAAAATTCTTAGCGAAAGCAGGATAAAAAGCGTTAATATACGCACGCCTATTACTTGCAAGGCGAAAAAGGGTATTTGTGCTAAATGCTACGGTATCAATCTTGGCGATGGCAAACTTGTCAAGCCCGGAGAAGCCGTGGGCATAATCTCAGCCCAATCCATAGGTGAGCCGGGAACTCAGCTGACTTTAAGAACTTTCCACAGCGGCGGAACAGCAAGCACAGACTTGCAAGATAGGCAAGTTATCGCTCAAAAAGAGGGCTTTATAAGATTTTACAATCTTAACACCTACACCAACAAAGAGGGCAAAAAGATAGTCGCTAATCGCCGAAATGCTGGAATTTTGCTTGTAGAACCACGCATAAAAGCACCATTTACAGGCACTATTCACATAGAAACCATACACGAGGATATGATAGTTTCGGTAAAAGACAAGAAAAATGAAGTCAAATACACTTTGAGAAAATACGACATTGCTAAGCCAAATGAACTTGCAGGGGTGAGTGGAAACATAGGCGGTAAGCTTTATCTGCCGTATCAAAATGGGGCTGAGGTGAAGCAAGATGAAAGTATAGTTGAGGTGATTAAAGAGGGTTGGAATGTGCCAAATCGTATTCCTTATGCGAGTGAAATTTTAGTTGAAGACGGCGCTCCTGTGGTGCAAAATATCAAAGCAGGTGAAGCTGGTGTGCTTAAATTTTATGTGCTTAAAGGCGATGGTTTAGACAGGGTGAGAAATATCAAAAAAGGCGATGTGGTGAAAGAAAAGGGCTTTTTTGTCGTCATTGCTGATAAAAACGACAGAGAGGCAAAACGCCACTACATTCCACGAGAATCAGTCATTGAATTTGATGATAGTGCACTTGTTAAAAGTGCGGATACGCTCATCGCTAGTGCGCCAAAGAAAGAAAAGACTATTATCGCCGAGTGGGACCCTTATAATAACACCATTATCGCTGAAAGTGAAGGCGTGGTGAGCTTTGAATCTATCGAGCTTGGTTATAGTGCTGATGAGCAAATCGATGAAGCCACAGGCAAAAGCTCTTTGGTGATTAACGAATACCTACCAAGCGGCGTTCGCCCAGCCTTAATCATCACAGGCAAGGGCAATAAAGTCGCTCGTTATTTGTTAGAGCCAAAAACCGTTATCAATGTCAATGACGGCGATAAGGTAAGCAAGGCTGACATTTTAGCTAAAATTCCAAAAGCCGTTACCAAGTCTAAGGACATTACGGGCGGTTTGCCAAGGGTGAGTGAGCTTTTTGAGGCGAGAAAGCCTAAAAATGCTGCTGTGATTGCTGAGATAGACGGCGTAGTGCGATTTGACAAATCTTTACACTCCAAAGAACGCATAGTCATCGAGGCAGAGGACGGCTCTGCTGTTGAGTATCTCATCAGCAAAAGCCGAAGCATTCAGGTGCGAGATGGGGAATTTATCCACGCTGGTGAAAAACTCACTGATGGCGTGATTTCAAGCCACGATGTGCTTAAAATTCTAGGCGAAAAGGCACTTCATCACTATCTTATCAGCGAAATTCAGCAGGTGTATCGCGGACAAGGCGTTGTGATTTCTGATAAACACATAGAAGTCATCATCTCACAAATGCTGCGTCAGGTGAAGATTGTCGATAGTGGCAATACTAAATTCATCATTGGCGATTTCATTTCAAGACGCAAATTTAGAGAGGAAAATGAAAAAATCATCGCTATGGGCGGAGAACCAGCCATAGCCGAGCCTGTGCTACTTGGTGTTACAAGGGCTGCCATAGGAAGTGATAGTGTCATTTCATCAGCCTCTTTCCAAGAAACCACGAAAGTGCTTACAGAAGCAAGTATTGCGGGTAAATTCGACTATTTAGAGGATTTGAAAGAAAATGTCATTTTAGGACGAATGATACCAGTAGGCACGGGGCTTTACCACGAGGAAAAAATCAAAGTCAAAGCCAAAGAAGAATAGTAAAAAGCCTTGATTTCAAGGCTTTTTATAAAATGGCATCTAGCTTAAAACATTAGCGATTTTTACGCCATCATTAAGCCCTACAACTATACTTGCTCCGTTTTTTGTGGCTATATCTCCTGCTACAAATATGCCTTTAACATTACTTTCTTTGTTTTCATCAAAGAGCGGAATGCCTTGCTCATCGACTTTAACGCCACATTTTTGCAAGAAATCCACAGGCGTTGAACCGCCGATAGCATAAATAACCCTGTCATAAATTTCGCTCGTATTATCGTTAAAAACGAGCTTTGCCTTGCCATTTTCATCGACAACTTCGTTTATGTCAAGTCCAAGTTTGAGCTGAATTTTGCCATTTTTAGCAGCATTTTCTACATCGTTAAGATTGGTTTCATTAAGCCTTGTGAAAGCCTTTTGTCTGTAACAAAGCGTTATTTCATTATGATTGGCTAAATCAACGGCGTATTCAGCGGCTGAATTTCCACCACCTACTATGATGATTTTTTCATTTCCTTGCACGCTATTGGCGTTAAAATTGACGATTTTATTTAAAGAGCTTGGAATTTTGTAGCTTGGCTTGTTTGGTTTGCCCATTCTACCAATGGCTATAACAATATTTTTACACTCAAAGCTTTCTTTTGTCGTGGCGACAAGGAAATTTTCACCCGTTTTTTTAACGCTTTCTACCTCACTCGCGCATTCTACTTGAATTTGGTGCGTTTGCAAGGCTTCTTTAAGGGTTTTTAAGGTGCTTTCTTTTGTGCCGTCCTCAAAAGGAATATGCCCTAAATTTTGGCTTTCATTGCCCTTGTATTCTTTATCCACCCTTTTGCCGTCCTTGTAAAAAGTAAGCAAGGTTTGACAAATTTCATTTGACTTTTCAAGCAAAATCACCTCTTTGCCTTTCAACTTCGCTTCAACAGCAGCTCCTATACCTGCTGGTCCAGCACCTATGATGACTACATCAACTTTTTTCATTTGTTTCCTTTCTGTTTTGATTTATTGTATTAAGCAACGAGTCCCGCCCGTGCATTGATTGATAAGCTCTGGGCTTAAAGGACTTCTGCTTCCGTGTCTGTTATCGCCCTCGCCTGTGCAGTTGTTGTTTGAAACTGTTGCATTAAGAGGGTTGCTGTAAGGTTCTTCCACTCTTAAACTAAACAACAAATACACATTTTGCCTGTATTGGTTGCTAATGATTGCCATTGCTTCATCGACATTGTGAGCGGTTGAGCGTTGCAAGGCATTTGCATAAGTTTGATACGCAGCACCTAGCGTATTGGTTGGGATAAACAAAAGCCCATTTTGCAATCTTAACACAGGCATACCGTGTCCGCTTTGTCTGCCACTTGCATCACGGCTATAAATATTAAGCATCCACATACTTCCAGCAGGAGCAGCAAGAAAACTTGAAAGCATTGTTCTTATCTGCTCTGTATTTGTGGCGAAATTTTCACTCCTATAAGTGCGGGTTGGATACATAGTCAAGGCTATGGAGCGATACATTTGGGCTGTGGCGGCGAAAAATTCTTGTTGGCTTAATCCCCTTGGGATATTTAGCGTAGAGTATTGTTCTAGCTCATTTGCAAGGAGAGGATAACGCTCACGAAAGGAGTCAAAAGGATTTGCCCCAGCTTGTGTATTGAAAAAATACCCCCCACTTGTAAGAGGTGTAGCGTTTTCGTTTAATTCAGCTATCATTTGAAAGCTTTGAAGCATACACACACCGCAATCTCCTATCCTTTGTGCCTGTCCGTTTGTAGTTGTAGCAATTTCCCAAAGCCTCTTTTTCCACTCATCTGTGAGGGTAAAGTTTGGGGGTAGATAAAGTAGGGGTGTATTTTCCAATCTTGGCTTATCATCAGCCGGACAATAAGGCAGTAAATCGCCTAAATTTGCATTGCTAAAACGCACTAAATCTTGCATATCATTAGAAAATCTAAAAAGCGAAGTAGGCGCGTTTGTCCTGTCTTGTTGTATATAGTCTGGCTTTGCTGTATAAGGCACTCCCCAATGAATGCCATATTGCGTAAGTCTTAAATAATTACCCGCATAATCAAGCAAAAAGCTTTTATTATTTGTTCCAAATAAATTTAAAGTCCAAGATTGCGTAGATATAACGCCCCTTCTTTCAATCAAATCGCATTTAGTCCAAAATACCCAGTTCCAATCCTGCCCTCTGCTTTGATTAGAAGTAAGACAAATATGAGTGCCATTGGATTGATTATATTGCATAATTTGTCCGCTTACAAGATTATAAATGAGCGTAATGGGAGTGTTTTTCACAGACTCATCATTGCGTAAATAATAAGTCTCAAAAGTGCCTACTTCTGTGGCAAAGTCCCAAGCTAAAAAGGTGTTAATATTTAAATTCACAGGCGTAGCCTTGGTATTTACCCATTCTTGCATACCGCTTAAAGCGTGATTGTTTGCCTTTTTATCAGGAGAAAGCACCAAAAATCCGTCTAAATCCTGCACTTGAATTTTGCTTTTTACCGAAACAAAGGCATTGTTTTTAAAATCCCAGCTTTGCTTTGTTTCGTTAATAACACAAGGACGCAAGATAAGCCTTGTCGTAGAATCCACCTTATCAGGCTCACTCATACAAAGCCATTCCACTCCAACACGCCAAGCCACCCTGCCAAAGACATCATAACGAGCTGCTAGGGATTTAGAGCAAGATTGCAAGGCAATTACGCCCTCACCGCCTTGAAAAGTTGGCGAATAACAAGCAATGACGCCGTTTTTTAACAGCACTGAAATGGGCTTATCTTTTGGCGTATCGGCAAGTTTTTGAGGATTAGACGGAGCTGTTAATAAAAGCTGTGGTGCTGCATTTAAAGCAAGGGTTTGATTAAAATCACTCCCCTTGTCATTACAAGCACAGAGTAAAAACGCAAGGAAAAGAAAGATGGGCATTTTTTGCATTGTTGTCCTTTGTCGTTAATCTTGCTGTCATTATACAATTTATCCTTAAAAAACAAGTTATTTTTGATGAAAAATTTTATAAATTTGTGAAAACTTTGTTATAATGTGCTTTTTAAAGCAAGGATTTACAATGCGTCAAAATTTGCAAAGATTGAAAAAAAATACTCAAAAATTACTGAATTTAAAGCCCAAACAAAAAGAAGAAATCATCACCCAAATTGCTCAAAATTTGCGTGAAAATAAGGATTTAATCTTAAAGGCAAATGAAAAGGATTTGTCCCTTTTTAATAAAGGTGAAGCCTTGCGAGATAGATTAAAGCTTGATGAAAAGAGCTTTGAAGCACTTTGTCAAAGTGTGGAAAAAATCGCTCATTTGCAAGATCCGGTGGGTAAGGTGCTTGCAGGCTGGGTAAATGATGCGGGATTAAAGATAGAAAAGATTAGCGTGCCTTTGGGCGTGGTGTGCGTGATTTATGAAGCGCGTCCGGCTATTAGTGCTGAACTTGTTGTTTTGCTTTTGAAAAGCTCAAATGGCGGTATTTTAAAGGGTGGAACTGAGGCAAAACACACGAATTTAGCAATATTTGAATGTATCAACACCCTTTTAAAACGCTATGATTTAGAGCATTGCTTTTTAATGTTAAATGACAGAGCCGAGCTTGACGAGCTTTTGCAAATGAATGACTTAATCGACATCATCGTGCCTCGTGGCAGTTCGGCGATGATAGAGGAAATTGCAAGTAAAAGTAAAATTCCACTCATCAAGCACGATAAAGGCTTGTGCCATATCTTTGTCGATGAAAGTGCGAATTTAAAGGACTCTGTAAATATTATCATCAACGCTAAATGCCAAAGACCAAGTGCTTGTAATGCTTTGGAGACTTTACTCGTGCATAAAAACATAGCCAAAGAGCTTTTTTCAGCACTTATGCCAGAGCTTGAAAAAAGAGGGCTTAAAATTTACGCTGATGAGGAGAGTTTGAAGTTATTAAAGGGTGCAAAGCTTGAAATTGTAAAGGCTAGCAGGCAAGATTATTTCACAGAATGGCTTGATTTAAGCTTTTGCGTAAAATGTGTTTTAAGCATTGATGAGGCTATCGCTCATATTAACGAATTTGGCTCGGCTCACTCTGATGCCATACTTTCAAATGACGCTCAAAATATCGCCCTTTTTCAAAGGCAGGTAAATTCTGCTTGTGTGTATGTGAATGCTTCAACGCGTTTTAGCGATGGGGGCGAATTTGGCTTTGGGGCTGAGGTTGGAATTTCGACAAACAAGCTTCACGCACGCGGTCCTATGGGCGTGAGTGAGCTTTGCACTTATAAATATCTTATCAGCGGAGCAGGGCAGATTCGGGCTTGACATTGCTTTTGCTAAAATTCAGTAAATCCTGTGTGCTTTGTATGTAAAAAGGAAGCTTTGAAAGGCAGTGTTTGAGTATGATAGTGGCTGCTTTTGCATCGTCTAATGCCCTGTGGTGAGTGTTTTTAATGCCTAAAAGCTCCTTTAAAGTAGCAAGGGAGTATTTTTGACTTGGTATTAAACGGCGAGAAAGTTCTACCGTGCATAAATACTGATTTAAAAGCACTCCAAAACCGCATTTTTCAAGTGAATTTGAGATGAAATTATAATCAAATTTGACATTGTGAGCCACAAAAATGCTATCCATTAAAAAAATCCTAAATTCATTCAGCGCACTTGCTAGTGAGGGTGCATTTTGCAGCATTTTGCTCGTAATGCCCGTAAGTTCGCTAATGTTTTCAGGCACTTCATCTGCCTTAACAAAGCTTTCAAAATACCCGATTTCCTTGCCGTTTTGAATTTTCACCGCACCAATTTCAATGATTTGCCCGTTTTTAACGCTGCCCGTGCTTTCTATATCAACCACGCAAAAGATTTCATCTTTGATTTTTGTGTTTTTGCTTTTAAGATAGAGTTCATTTTTTGAATTTAAAGCAACGCCAAGCCCTAAGAGCTTAACATTATAAAGGTCAAAATCTATATCTTTTAGCTCATCAATCAGGCTAAATTCTCTTTCAAACCACGCATAAGGCTTACTTTCCTTGCCAAGCTTGTTGATGAGTTCGTCAATTTGCTGTCTGCTCAAAATTCAAGCTTTAAAGATGAAATCGCTGCTTTGTAGTCTTTTGATGAAAATATATAGCTTCCAGCCACGAGTATATCAGCCCCAGCCTCATCAAGCTCGCTTGCATTCAAGCCATTAACGCCTCCATCAACTTCTATGAAAGTCTTAACGCCCTTTTTGTCGATAAGCTCTCGTAATTCTTTAACCTTGTCGATGACAAGAGGCAAGAAGCTCTGCCCTGAAAAGCCCGGATTAACGCTCATTAAAAGCACAATATCCACAAATTCAAGCAAGTGTTGCAAGCTTGCAATGCTTGTGTGAGGGTTAAGCACCACACCAGCACCAATTTTATTTTCTCTTAAATACTCACAAAGCCTTATGGGGTGGGTTTCAGCCTCAATGTGAAAGCTGAGGAATTTAGGCTTTAAGGGCAGAAAATACTGCACAAATACGCTTGGGTTATTTACCATTAAATGCACATCAAGTGGCACTTGGCTAATATCTTTTAGCCCCTTAATCACACAAGGACCAAAGCTAAGATTTGGCACAAAATGCCCGTCCATTACATCAATGTGAAGTAAATCAGCCCCCGCTTCGCTCACAGCCCTTACTTCCTCTTCTAAACGCAAAAAATTTGCCGACAATAAACTCGGTGCTACATACATTTTTTCCCTTTCAAAAATGAAATTTTAATCAAAAAAGCATAAAAAAAAGTTAAAATATTTGAAAAATTTAAGTTTAAATTTGCTAAAATTAGCCTTTCAAATTTAATTTTAAGGAAAGAAAATGTCAAGAATTTGTCAAATCACAGGCAAAGCCCCAATGGTAGGCAACAATGTCAGCCACGCCAACAACAAAACAAAAAGACGCTTTCTGCCAAATTTAAGAACGGTTCGTATCACGCTTGAAGATGGCACTTCGCGAAAGATAAAAGTCGCCGCTTCGACTTTAAGAACCATTAGAAAGCAAAATTCACGCTAAAAGGCTGAATTTTGCCTCCCTAAATCAAGGCGTAGGCTAAAACCTCTTTGATTTCACTCACGGCGATGATTTGCATATTATCCTTAACTTCGCTTGGAATGTCCTTTAAGTCTCTTTCGTAATTTTTCTTTGGGATTAAAGCTGTTTTAATGTCGGCTTTATAAGCGGCGATGAGTTTTTCTTTAAGCCCACCTATTGGCAAAACCTTACCCACCAAATCAACCTCTCCTGTCATCGCTACATCAGCACGCACCTTTTTTTCGCTAAATATGGACGCTAACGCCACGCACATCGTAATACCAGCACTTGGTCCATCTTTTGGTGTCGCCCCATCTGGCATATGAAGGTGGATATTGTATAAATCATAAACATTCATCTTGTTTTTGCAAAGTCTTTTTGGCACTTTTACCTTAGCTTCATCAATCAGCACCTTAACCACGCTTAAAGCGATTCGAGCCGATTCTTTCATCACATCGCCAAGTGAGCCGGTAAGGACGAGTTCTCCCTTGCCTTTTATCTTTATGGCTTCGATTTTTAGCACCTCTCCGCCCACAGCCGTCCAAGCTAAACCATTCACCTGTCCTATTTCATTTGTGCCGTTTTGCTTTTCAACCTCATAAATCTTTTTATCCAAAAATTCACTTAAATTCTTGCTTGTAATATTTATTTTTTTAGTCTTTTCAAGCAAAAGTTTTTTCACGCTTTTACGGCAAATCGCAGCAATTTTTCGGCGTAAATTTCGCACTCCTGATTCTCTTGTGTATTCGCTGATGATAAGCTCGCAAGCATCTTTGCTAAAAGTGAGTTCATTTGGCTTTAAGCCGTGTTTTTTACGCTCATCGGGGATTAAATAATCTTGCATTATGGCAAATTTTTCACTAGGAGTATAAGAGCTTAATTCTATAAATTCCATTCTATCCCTTAAAGGGCTTGGTATAGAGCTTATGTCATTTGCCGTGGCGATAAAGATGATTTTGCTTAAATCTATGTTGAAATTCAAATAATAATCCCTAAATTTAGCATTCTGCTCTGGGTCTAAAATCTCTAAGAGCACAGCACTAGGGTCTCCTCTAAATGAGCGGTTGATTTTATCTATCTCATCAAGCACGACAACGGGATTGATTTGCTTTGCCTCGATAAGCCCTTGCACTATGCGTCCGGGCATTGCTCCTATGTAGGTTCGCCTGTGTCCTCGAAGTTCATTAACATCTTCAAGTCCGCCCAAAGCTATGCGTATAAGCTCTCTTTTTAAGGCTTTTGCCACTGAGTTGGCTAGGGAGGTTTTACCCACGCCCGGCGGTCCATACAAGCACATAATCACCTTTGCTCCGTCCTTATCCTCAATGCCTCGTTTTTCCAAAAGCTCACGCACGGCAAAATACTCCTCTATGCGTTCTTTTGGCTTGTTAAGAGCGTAATGGTCTTTATCAAGCTGTTTTGCCACCTCTTTAATGTCAAGCTTTTTTTTGGCGATTTTTTCAAAAGGCACATCAAGGGCTGTTTCTATGTAGGTTTGCAGCATTGAAGCTTCTGAGTTGTCTTGATGAATTCGCTCGAATTTTTCGATTTGTTTTTTAATTTCCTTGTAAGCTTCCTCATACATAAATTTCTTTTTGGCTTCAAGTTTAGCGTAATAATCCTTCGTCTCGTCCTCTTTTTGCGTGTCTGAGCCGAGTTCTTTTTGAATTTGTCTTAATTGTTCTTTTAAAAAATACTCTTTATTGACTTGGTCTATCTTTGAATGCACCTTGCTTTTAATCTCTTTTTGCAGCCTGTTTGTTTCAATCTCCTCAGCGACTAAATCGATGAGTTTAAGCATTTTGGTTTCAATATTGCTTTGAATGAAAAATTCATAAGCATTTTGCTTTTTAATGCGTATGGTGTTTAAAATCAAATCACAAATTCTAGCACTATCCACGCCCTCTTCAATGGTGCGAAGTAAATCTGGGGAAAAATAATGACTGATATTGGCTAAAATTCTTACCTTTTCTTTTAAAACGGCAAGTAAGGCTTCGTTTTTGGCTTCGCTTGGATTTTCTTGTGGGATAATGTCAATCAAGCCACGCAAGGGCTTTGAGCCTATTTTTTTGAGAATTTTTCCCTTGGTGTAGCCTTGAAATAAAATTTTCACACGCCCATCAGGCAGAGGCACTTTTCGCATTACATTACCAATCACACCACAATCATAAATCTCATCAAAGCTTCTTGCACCCTCAAATTTAGACGGGGCGACAAGAATCATTGTTTCATTTTTCAAAGCATAATCAAGGGCTTTGATATTAGCAAGGTCGTTCAAAAAAATCGGCGTTATCATAAAGGGGTATAAAAACAGCTCATCTTCAACTAAAATGGGAAGTTCGGCTGGGTAAGTGCTTTGTTCTAATTGCATTTTTGTCCTTAAATTTAATTTATTCAAAAATTCGTCTATACCACGACACCTTCGGCTTAATCATAGGCACACCTTGAAAGTCCGATTCTTTAAGCCTTTGCTGATACACCTCATAGCTTGTATGCCTGTCTGTTCGTTTGTAAAGGGCAGCGATATTTTCATCAAGGGCGAAAATGGCGAGGTTAAATTTAGCCAACATTGTTTTAATAAGCGGGTCGTATTTGGTGTCAGGGTAGCTGTTTGAAAAGTCATCAATTTGCATCATACTATCAAGCAAAAGCCCTTGGTCGCGATTGGGCTGGGCAAAAGTCTTAAATTTAGCCTTGATTTGCAAAAAGCGAATGAAGTCCATATTTTTAGAAGTGCCAAATTTTTTGGCATTTTCCTCCAAATAAAAATCAGCAAGTTGGTATTCCTCCTCATCAATGTGAGCTTGGGCTAAAATAAGCTGGGCGTGTTCAAGTAAAGGGTCTGCCACATGCTCGCTTGCCATTGCGGTGTAGTGTGTATCGGCAATTTCTAAATCTCTGGTTTGTAAGTCTTTGATGATGATTTTATACCATTCTTTGGCACTGAGATTGTAAAGCTCGTTATCTTTCACGCTACAAGCAATGAGAAAAAACGAGATAAAAAAGAGCAAAAGATGATTTCTATTCATTGATTTTACCTATTTTTAAAGATTTTAGATTATAATTATAATGCAAAAAGATAAATAACCGATATTTGTAAAGTTACTTTTTGACTAAAATGCGTCAATATCTTACAAAAAAGGATAAAAATGAGTTCGCAAACAAAGAAATTGTCCGTAAAATGCCCCATACTTGGCTTTGAGGAGACTACGACTATGGAATTTAGCCCCGTTGATGATATTTTTGTAAAGCTTAAAAGTGCTGACGGACGGGATTTTACTTTCGTTGTCATTGAGGCACAGCTGATTCGCCCGGGGTATAATTTTGACATACCGCTTTATTATCAAGAACTTTTGGGCCGATGATGCGGAGTGAGAGGCGGTGGAGTTGTATACATGGAGCGACTGGTTTAAT
>CAZSMF010000043.1:0-12057 GCA_964607975.1 uncultured Campylobacter sp.
GAACGACTTTTTGTGCCATACTTTATACCTTAAAAACTTCTTATAAAATCCTTGGTTTAACTCTTTTTTCTAAAATTTCCACCTCCATTGTCAAAACAAGCCGCGAATTTTCACTTGGCGTGAGTAATGGATTTAGTTTAGGTGAATATATCACCACAAATTCAAACATTGCCCAAGAAATTAAAACCCTTTTACAAGGCTTAACAAAGCAAGAGCAAAATCTCCTCATAAGACAAATGGCACGCTCTAAACAATGCTACGAAAATAATAGCTGGACATTTAGCGATTTAGATGAAAAAGAACTCGCCGAGCTTCATCAAATTTTTACTGAATTTATCCCTCAAAATTATAAATTAAATGAGAATTTATATTATTATGATGGTTATTTTCTGCCTATTGATTACTTCGAAATCAGCGTTTTTCGGCACAAGCACAGCCTTGATATTTTAGAGCCTCAAACCCTTGCAAAAATGAGGCAAAAAGACATTATCGATGCTGGTGGACATGTGGGCGATAGTGCCATTATTTTTGAGCGAGAATTTACAGATAAAAAAGTCTATACCTTTGAACCAACGCAGGAAAATTACGAAAAAATGCTACAAACCATAAAACTCAATAGCAGCTCTCGCATAGTGCCGATTAAAAAAGGACTTGGTGCGACAAATTCTACAATGCAAATGAGTATTAGTGATTTTAATTATGGAATCGGTTCAAGCATAGCGTTAGATAGAGGTTTTGGAAAAACACAAGCTGTTGAAGTGGTAAAACTTGACGATTTTGTCAGGGAAAATAAAATCGAAGTTGGCTTCATCAAGGTTGATATTGAGGGCTTTGAAATGGAGTTTTTAAAGGGAGCAAAAGAAACGATAATGCAGCAAAAACCTGCAATGTTAATTAGCATTTATCATCAGCCAAGTGATTATTTTGGCATAAAGCCCTTGATAGAAAGCTGGAATTTGGGGTATAGTTTTAAAATTCACAAAGGGGTGGATTTAACACTCATTGATGAAACCGTGCTGTTTTGCGAGGTTTTAGACTGATTAAGATTGCGATAAAACCTCAGCCCTACCTTTAATGACGGCAATGCAGTGTTCATAATGAGCGCTATTAAGCCCATCAGCACTTGCAGCGTCCCATTTGCCCTTTAAATGCACGGGTTTGCCGTCTTTTTGGCATACCATAGGTTCTATGCAAAAAACCATTCCGCTTTTGATTTTAGGACCTTCTTTTGGGTTTTGTCCTTGTTCGAGGTAGTTTGGAATTTCAGGTTCGCAGTGCGGGCGTGTGCCTATGCCGTGTCCGCAGTAGTTTAAAAGCGGGACAAAGCCTCTTTTGGTGATAAAATCCCCCAAAGCCTGTGAAAGTGCCTTAAAACGCATTCCCTCGCGTATAATGCTTATGGCATAATCAAGCGCGTCTTTAGCACAAGCAATCAGTGCTTCATTTTCGGCAGAAATTTTGCCTATGGCTATGGTGCGGGCGGCATCGCCGTAAAAGCCATCCTTAAAAGTGCCTATGTCAAGCCCTAGTATGTCGCCTTCTTTGATTTTGGTTTCATCGGGCGTGCCGTGTATGCAAACGCTGTTTAAGCTCGTGCAAATTGCCCCTTCAAAGCCGTAAAGTCCTTTAAATGAGGGCTTTGCACCCTTTGAAAGTATGAATTCCTCAGCCATTTTGTCGATTTGTTTAAGACTCATTCCTATTTTGATTTCACTTTGTAAATAATCTAGCGTTTGAGCGACTATTTGATTGGCTTTGCGTAGCTTTTCAATCTCAGCTGCTTTTCTAATTTCTATCATTTTTTCCCTCGAATTTTTGTGCTATTATACAAAAAATTTGTGATACAATTACACAAAGAAAGGGAATTTTATGGTGTTTTTTGAAGATGAGTTTTTATTTATTGAGCGTGAAAATTCGCAAATTCCTTGGCTGAAAATCTTTACCAAAGAGCCTTTTCGTGAGTTAAGTGATTGTCCTGATGATTTGCAAAAAAGGCTTTTTGAGATGATTTTGCTGTGTGAAAAGGCGTTAAGAGCATTTTACAAGCCCGAAAAAATCAATATCGCCTCCTTTGCCAACTATGTCCCACGCGTGCATTTTCACCTTATGGCGCGTTTTAAAGAGGACGAGTTTTTCCCAGAGTGTATGTGGGGTAAGCCTCAAAGAAAGCGTGAGGAGCTAAATTTACCAAGCTTTGATGACTTTGTTTGCTTTTTTTTAAACAGCTTTAAGGGCTAGACTTGCTTTGAGCGTGCTGATTTGCTCCTCAAATTTGCCCTCTTTTTTCACAAAGGAGGTTAGAGCCTTGAATTTAAAGTCTTTCAGCAAAGAATTTGTCGTTTCAAAGGCTTTTTGCAGCTTATTTAAAAATTCTTTCACCTCATTTTCACTCGCATTTTTAAACACAAAAATAAAATCCTCATCAAGGCTAAAAACGCGGACATTTTTATCTTGTTTTTTAAGAATTTTAGCGATTTTTTTAAGCAAAATTCGCTCTTTTTTAGAATGGACTGCATTTAAGCCTTGCACACGCAAAGTGCCTAAAAAATAGCTTTCAAGCCCAAGAAGCATTCTTTTGAGTGCTTTTTGGTTGGGTAATTTTGTAAAAGCGTCAAAATACAAGCTTTTATAGCTGTGCCACACGAGGTAAGCTACGAAAAATAGGCTCGAAAATTCAAAAAAGCCGCTTTGCGTGAATTTTTCGAATGAAAACTGCACGAACAAAAGCAAAAAAGCCAAAGTAAAGTGCAATTCCTCTTTTAAAATCCCCCAAAGCAGCAAAAATAACAATTCCACCACAAAAAAGATAAAGCTTAACTGACTTATGGGGCTGAAAAATGGCATTTCAAAAAGAATTTGGCTCATACTTGCATTGAAATTCGTGCTTTTGCATAAAAAAAGTGCCAAAATCCCCACGAAAACAAGCACGGCGACTTTAACGAGGCTTTTTTTCTCAAAGACTAAAACGCTTTTTTTAAGCACCACAAAAAGCATAAAAACAAAGGGTAAAAACAAAGAAACAAACAAATGCGTTTGATACAAACTCGCATAAAGATAAGTTGTTCTCGCACACAGCAAAGCCAAAGCGATGAAAAATACACGACTATCTTTAAGATAAAAACTCAAAGCAAGGGCTAAAAGCTCAAAAACTAGGCAAATGGGAGCAAGTGAGTTTAAAATAGCAAACATATCGAAACAACCTTTTCATTTTTTTGCCATTATAACGAAAAATATTTGGCAAAAAGAAAAATATTTGATAAAATTCTACTCAATTTGCAAAATTCAAAGATTTAAGGAGCAATGATGAATGTTTATAGGATAAGATACGCCGCAGGTTTTGGACACAACACGCAAAATCACAAGGGCTTTGGACCGACTATTTACATAGAAGAAAGCGTAGAATACAAAAGCGATAAAGGCTATTTTGACTTTGTGGATTTTTACCACTCGCACTCAAAGCCAGATGATACTTATTTTCACATTTCTTGGCTTGAAGATAGACCATTGAGTGAGCAAGAAATCGCTAGTCGCAATGCTTACCGCAAGTTGCGAGATAAAAACTGCGAAAAGGCAAAGCAAGAATTTATTCATAGCAAGGAAATTGAGCCAGAACACCACCCAACACACGGAGATTGATTGTTAGGAAATTCTTATTTTGAGCGAATTTTTTTCAAAATTTAGTGTAAAATTTGGCTTTTGGGCGAATTTAGGAACGGAATTTGCTTGTATTTTGGCGTATTATTTTTTAAAGGAGTAGCTGTGCAGGTTAATGACAAGAGCGTAAGCTCGTTAGAATACGATGTTTTAACGGGAACTTACAAAAAAGTCGATAAAGAGGATAATTCAGGTGGCTTTATAGACAATGCTTTTTTTGAGCTTTTAATGGCTTTGGGTGAAACAGAGGGTAAAAACGCTTATAACAGCGATGATAAAGCCCTACAAGAAGCTTCAAACATAGAGCCTTTAAGCGACAATTTAAGCACCAATCTTTACTCACTTCGCTTCAAGCAAGATGAGGATTTAAGGCTTGTTGAGGGGCAAAAGTCCGCTCAACAGATTAAAAACAGCCTGATGAGCGATTTACTTGCCGCACTATAAGCCCTTTTTTAAGGGCTTATCCCAAGAGATAAAGCAAAATCAAGCAAGGCTTTTTCCTCATTTTCATTGACTTTAACGCAAAGAAAAACTTGCTTATCATCAAAATTTGTTTCAAATTCAAGCTCATTTTTTGCCAAATAATGCTTCACTCGCCCGTAAAGGCTCAAATTCAAGCTTAAATTCAAGCTTTTTTTGCATTCCATTAAAAAAGCTTGATTTAAAGTGGCATTCAAAGCCGTGCTATAAGCCCTTGCAAGTCCTCCTGTGCCAAGCTTTATCCCTCCAAAATACCGCACCACAACCACAGCAATATTCACAAGCTCGAAGCTTCGCAAGATATTAAGGCAGGGCAGAGCCGAAGTGCCTTTTGGTTCGCCATCATCACTTTTATCCTCCACGATTTGCCCGTTTTCGTTAAGCTGTCTAAAAGCATAGACAAAATGCGTGGCTTTGGGGTGCTTTTCTTTAAGCCAAGCAAGTTTGCTTTTAAATTCAGCAAAAGGGCAAAGATGAGCGATGAAAACGGACTTTTTAACGATGATTTGAGCTTCTACGCTTTGCTTTATGGTTTTCATAGCCTTATTATATATAAAACGAAGTTAAAAAGGCTTTAAACGCTATTATTAACCTTTAAAACATTAAAAATCTTTGAATTTTTTACTATTTTATTAAATAATTTGTGCTAGAATGCCAAGTCTAATTTGGCTTTCAAATCAATTCATTTTGCTTAATAAAAGGGAAAATTTGAAAAAAGTGCTGCTAATCTTTTGTGCGGTATTTGCTTATGCTGATTTTGGGGCTTATTTTGACAGGATAAATAATAATGAAGCTGATATTTTAGGGCTTTACAACCCCTTTTTTATTAGCGATTTAGACGCAAAATTACAGCTACAAGCCATTTTAAATGATAAGGTAAAAATCAACGAGCAATGGTATAAAAAAGATGAGAGCATAAACGGAGCAACTATCATTGAAATTTCGCCAAGTCAGGGCTTTGTTTTGTTTGAGAAAAATAAGCAGCATTTTCATCTTAACTTAAAAAGGGCAAATCATAAAATTCACATTCGCTAAATTTCTTATCCTCTTTGTCCTTGCAAACAGCTTAAATGCTGATTGTCAAAAGAGGCTTTTTGACTTAAACATAGCCCAAGCGGTAAGCACGGAGGAAATTTTAGAGCAATTTGCCTCTTTATGCTCGTTTAGCATAGTTTTAAAAGATGATTTAGCAAAGACTAAAATTTCAAGCCCCACCAAAAATATCAATATTAAACAAATGAATTTAAGTGAAATTTTCAATCTACTCATCAAAGAAAACAACCTCCACCACAGCTTTGACGGCAAGGTTTTAAGGATTAGTGCTTTAAGGACGCAAAGCTTTAAGCTAGGCTACATCACTTCCATTCGCGAGGGGCAAAGCATTACAAAGGCTTCTGTGGATTCGCGTTCGAGGCAGAGCGATTTTACAGGCACAAATGAGGAAAGTAAGCTTGAAGATAATATGATAAAAAGTTTAGAACGCTTTGATTTTTGGCAAAATATAGAAAAAGAGCTGATAAATTTACTCAATACCCAAAATGAGCCTTTTGAAGCCAAAAGCATTGTAGTCAATGCCAACGCCGGACTCATCACCATTAACGGCACGCCAAATCAACTCCAACGCGTCCAAAGCTACATACAAAATTTGCAAAACAGGCTTAAAAAGCAAGTGGCTATCAATGTAAGCATCATAGCCGTAAGCCTTGATGAAAGCCATTCAAGCGGGATAAATTGGAACAATTTTAGCATAGATTTTAACGCTCAAAATAGCAGCGGCACAAATTCGCTCATTAGTTTTCAAAACACCAACGAGGGCAATTTTTTCGTTAAAAATCTGGGCTTTAATGTGGGACTAAATTTAGACTCTGTGATGAATTTTCTCTCGCAAAACGGGCAAACAAAGGTGCTTTCAAGCCCAAAATTAGTCGCACTTAACAATCAACAAGCCATTATTTCAGTGGGTGATACTATAAATTATCAAGTTAAAGAAAGCTCCAAAAGCACGGATAGTGGCACAACGGTGAGTGAAATTTACAACAATTACTCCATTTTCATCGGCATTTTACTTAATATACTGCCCGAAATTTCAGACGATGGCAAGGTAATGCTTCGCATAAGTCCCTCTTTAAGCAATTTCAAATACCCACAGGACAATCGCCGTCAAAACGAACCACGCGTCATCGCCCCTGATACCATTCAAAAAAAGCTCTCCACAGTCGTGCAAATGGAAAACAACCAAACCCTAGTGCTTGGCGGACTGATTAGCCGTAATGAAAGCGTTGAGGAAAGCTCTGTGAATGTGCTTTCAAAGATTCCCCTGCTTGGCGCTTTGTTTAGGGGAAGTGTGCAAAATCAAGACGCCACAGAAATAGTCTTTATCATCACGCCCCTAATCATCGACAATAACAATGTGCCGAGTTTAGAGGATTTAGGTTTTAGCTTGTTATGAATGATTTTGTGCCTTTGAAAATGCAAATTTTAGCCCTTGAAGAATTGCAAAAAAGCCTTTCATCGCGGGAAAATTGCATTTTGCTCGTGGGTAAGAGTGGCTTGGGAAAGAGTTTTTTACTTAATAAGCTTTGCAAAGATGAGAAATTTACGCTTTTTTCTCAGCCTTTTTTTGATGAAAATGCCTTTTGCAAGGCTTTGTGTGAGCTTATCGGTGAGAAAGATTTAAATTTTGAGTGCTTATACAATAAATTTAAAAACTCACAAAAAGCCTATGTTTTTGTGTGCGATGAGGTGGGAATGTATGAGGAAAATTTGCTTGAAAAGATACGAATTTTAAGCGATTTGCCACAACTTTGCTTTATTTTAAGCACACACAAAAAGCAAGGAATTTTCAATAAAGAACATTTTGCAAGTCGTATCCATAAAGAAATTTGGCTTAAAAGCTTGAATTTAGATGATTTAAGCCTTTATGTGAGAGAAAAATTCGCCCCCTTAAAGCTTGATAAAGCACAGCTTAAATGGCTTTTAAAAATCAGCGATTCAAATTTACGCAGCATTGATAAAATTTTGACGACTTTTCAAAAGCTTTTTCATTTTTACGCCCAAGAAAAACAAGCAAAATCCGCCACAAAAATACTTAAAATGAGTGCCTTGCACCACAAGCTTTTGTCTATTTGAGTTTGTGCCTTTTAAGGTGTCTGTATTTGCTGAAAAAGCCGCTGTGCCTTGTCATCATCAAGCTTTGCTCAAAAAATATGAGTAAGGTTACTGAAACGCCTACGGCTAGGGCTAGTGTTACAGAAAGCGTGGTGAAAAAATAATCAAAAAATTCCACCAAATAACGCGTTTTTGATGCCATTTCATCGGTATTGATGAAGTTAAACAAATACAAAATCGCCCTGTAAGCGTAAATTCCGGGTATCATAGGCAAAAGTGCTGGAAAGGCGATGATTTCAGCAGGGGTTTTTGAAATTTTTGCCAAAGCCATTCCCAAACAGCCCACAACAAAAGCAGCTAAAAATGTCGCTATGGCGAGGTTTTGAAAGGAGAAAAATTCAAGCAAGGTAAAGCGGCAGCCGTGTCCAACAGCCGCACAAAAAGCCGATAAAAACAAAATGTGCGTTGGAGGATTGGACGCATAGGCAAAGCCAAAGCTCACCAAAGCAGCAAAAAGCATATCCCACAAAATCAATTCTATCATTGAACCAACCTAAACCCAGACAGGCTTAAAGTAATGTAAATGCCTATGGCAACGCAGCTTAAAAGTATCACTACGCTAATAATGCGGCTTAAACCCATTTGTATGTAGTTTTTGAGTATGTCTATGACTGAATTGATGAAAAACACGCCCGGCGTAAGATAAAGCACACTTGAACCCAAAGCCTCCTCAGCCGTTTGCGTAAGCCCTAAATTCACGCCAACAAGGGCTATGTATGAGGAGACAAAGGCACAGATGATGTATTGAAGGCGTAAATCAAGCTTGACATAACGCGTAAGTATGGTTTTAAGGCTAGTGCCTACAAGTCCGGCTATAAAAACAACTAATACAGAGCCAAAATCCCCACCAAAAAGCTTTGAAAAACTTGCATTTGCAAGGCTTTGAAGCAGAATGTAAAAGTAAAAAGGGTGCTTTTCTTTGGCTACAAGTTTAGTAAAACACCTTTTTGCCACTCTTAAATCGTGTATATGATCATATATAGCCCAGCTTAAAGCACTTAAATTTGAAATGAGTCTGAAATCCACAAGGGCGTATTTGTTATTGACTAAATAAGTCCTTGAAATAGCGTAATTATCAGGGTCTACTATGTTAATGAGGGTGTGATTGAATGAAAAATTGAGGCTTAACTCATAGCCAAAGCTTTGTGCGATTCGCTCCGCACAGCGATTTACCCTTGAACTATATGTGCCAATGCTTACCATAGTGGAGATATAATCGACAATGAAATTGCTAAATTCTTGTATATCTGGCTTTTTCATAGGCTCACTTTTTCATTTTTTGGCATTGTAGCATAATCATACTTAAATTTTCTTTCGTTTAAAGGGCTTTTTGATTTTAATGTAAATGAGGCTGATGATGAGGATAAAGACGAGTAGTGCGATAAGAATTTCGTGCAAATAGCTTTTAAGCAATTCTTCATTATCGCCCACAAAATACCCCAAAGCCACCAAAATACTCACCCACAAAAAGCTTCCCAAAGCTGTAAAGATGACAAAACGAGCCAAATTCATTCTTGAAAGTCCAGCGGGCATTGAGATATATTGACGAATGCCGGGCAAGAGTCTGCAAGTAAAGGTTGAAATTTCGCCGTGTTTGTTGAAAAAGGCTTCAAATTTGGCAAATTTTTCCTCATTTATCCCCACAAATTTGCCAAATTTCAGCACAAAACTTCGTCCCCAAAAAAAGCACAAGCCGTAATTAATCAGTGCGCCCAAAACAGAGCCAAGCACACCACAAAAGACGGCTAAAAAGGCATTCATATCGCCCTTGTGGGCTAAATATCCAGCAGGTATCATCACCACTTCGCTAGGAAAAGGCACAAAAGAGCTTTCAATAGTCATTAAAAAAACTATACCCGCATAGCCCCATTCTTTTGCAAGTTCAAGGAAAAAGTCGATAAATTCTTGCATAGAATGGGCTAGTTTTTGATGATTTGATTGAGAACTTTATCGTTCTTTTCAAGCTCACTTGAACGCTCTATGACTGTATTTACGATTTGAGCGGATTCTTTGAGTAATTTATCTATGGAAATCATAGAATCAATAATACCTCTGGTTTGATGCGTTAAATCAAGCGAACGGGTATTTTGCTCTTGGATATTGCCTACAATGTCGTTAATGTATTCTTTCGTTGTATTGAGGCTTTCTTTGGATTGTGAGCCTTCCTCTTCAAGATTGCTTAATATGCTTGAATTTTTCTCCAAAGACGAGCTAATACGCGATAAATCATCAATGATAGCTTTAATATTTGTTGCAATTTCAGCTATGCTATTGTCCGTGTTTTCAGCAAGCATTCGCACCTGATCAGCCACCACAGCAAAGCCTCGTCCATAATCCCCAGCTCTTGCAGCCTCTATGGCAGCGTTTAGGGCTAAAAGATTGGTTTGTTCTGAAATGTCTTGTATCAAAGAAAGCACATTGCTAATTTGCGTTACATTCTTTTGCAAACCTTCAATTTGCGTGTTTAGCTCACTTTGATTACGCACACTTGAATTAAGCTCGTCTAAAAGCTCGGAAATAACGCTATTTGTGGAGTCTATATGCTCTTGGCTTTCGCTGATTTTATCCTGCGAGGTATTGGCAAGATTTACATTTTCATCTAAACCGCCTATAATGTCTTGTCCGGTTTGAACGCTTTTTGAAGCCTTTTCGCTAATGCCGTCAATATGTCTTTGCAAATTTCCAGCATAAGAGCTGAGTTTGAGTATTTCTTGGCTTGTGATTTCGGCTATTTCGATAATTTTTTTCATCTTTATCATAAAATCATTGATAAATTTAGTGATGATGAAAAGCTCGTCCTTTTCGCCCCTGTCGATATTAAGCAAACTTTTTTGTGTATGGTTTGTGCCGGATTTAAGATAAGCTACTATGGTGCTTGTATCTTTTTGGAAATTTCGCACCATTTTCAAAACTGAATACACGATTAAAATAGTAATACACAAAGTCAGCACAAGCACGACAAGTATGATATTAGCGGATAATTTAGACTCATCTTTTGAATTGATAGTATGTGCAAGGTCCTCGTTAATAAAGCCAAAATCCCTAGTCATACTATCCAAAGATGAAGTGGTTTCATCTGTGCGTTTGTAAGTTCGCTCTATCAAAACGCTGTAAATATCCCTAAACACGCCTTGCAAACGCGAACAAAGCCACCTTGTATCATCAGCCCTTAATAAAATGCTGTTGATTTCATTGTAATAATCTTGCAACTCCGCATCGCCTTTAATAAAGCTTTCATTCCAACTTCGCACCATTTGTTTAGTAATGCGTTCAGTAGCGGTATCATCAGGGTTTAAAAGAAGTTTGATGAGATTACTTTCTATCGTGCCTACGAATTCAAATTGCTCGATGAGATTTTCATTTTCTTTCATCGTTTTTTCAGCTTGTCCCAAAGCTTCCAAAGTTTGCGTGAAATTAACTTGAATTCTGTCTATATTTTCCTCAATCTGCGTAATAAAGCTTGAAAATACGCTATGAAAAATGAAAAAATTGAGCGATAAAACCACAACCAAAATGGCTATGGAGCTAAAACTCAGGTTGAGTTTTGAGGCTATACCTAATTTACGAAAATAGTTTTCAAACACGGCTAATCCCCCCCCCCTGTGTCATATTATTTACCTGCATAAGAGGCTTGGTTTGGGTTATCAGCCGCCCCTGATATGAGGCATTCTTTTAGTTCTTGGGCGTCTCTTGGGACATCAACTCTGTTTTTAACCCATCTTTCAAGCTGAGCCATAGTCTTACTTGCAGGATTTGGTGCATTATATTTACTCATCAAAGACGAGCAGTCCGCCGCAAAGGCACATAAAGGCAAAGCCATTATCAATGCAAAAATACTTCTTTTCATCACAACATTCCCCCTTTACCTGCATAAGAGGCTTGGTTTGGATTATCAGCCGCACCTGATATAAGGCATTCTCTTAACAAGGCTGCATCCCTTGGAACATCAACTCTGTTTTTAACCCATCGTTCTAGCTGTGCTATTGTCTTACTCGCTGGGTTTGGTGCTTGGTATTTGTTTGTCAAGGACACACAATCCGCCCCAAAAATACAGACGGGAAAGACAATGAAAAGCACAAAGGCTATTTTTTTCATTATTTTACCCTCCTTGTTTTTAGAATTTCACATTATAGATAAGCATAATGTTATCTGCTGTGGATTCGTATCCACCTTTTGTTATTTCGCTTTTATCAAAAGCCCCGCCAAGTGGTAAGCCACGACTACTCCATTTGTTAAAAATGTGCGTATAGCTTAAACGGAAAAATTGATTTCTATCAAGCTGTGAGATAATGTAAATATCATAGGCTTGTCCCCTTGTATTGCGTATATTTAAAGGGTCATTCAAGCTCACCCTACTGAAAGCAAACCAGTATTGACTGCTATGAAAATACTCTCCACCGAGCTTAAACAAACGATGAAAATCATATCTTAACCCAGCGTGGATAGCATAAGCACTTTCCTCGTTGAAAAGTGTTTTTGTGGCTTCATAAGGATTTGGCATTTTCCCCGCACTTTTGGCGTTTGAACCTTTCATATAAGAGGCTGATACAAAGTAATGCAAAGGAAAGCGAAAGGCTTCATAGCTTTCAAAATGCACATTCACACTATCTATGGTGCCTAGGGTTTCCACGCCTATTTTGTCTGTTGCTTTTCCTAAATGAGTTGCTAAAAGTCCTTTTAAAGTGCCATTAGATGAGGACAAATCAAGTGCCAAATCGTGCAAACGAATATAAGAAACCATAAATAAATTTCTCT
>CAZSMF010000043.1:12157-13825 GCA_964607975.1 uncultured Campylobacter sp.
TGATAGCAGCGTTCATATTGAGGTTAAGTTCCATACCCCATTTGTTATGGGCTTTGTAGTTTTGGTTTTGAGTTGGAGTGCCTGTGATTTTAATATTTGACTCACTCACCCCAGTGGAAAAATCAAGCCCGAAATTGATTTTATCCAAGCCAGATTTAAATTCAACCTCATCAAGCCTATCCTCAACATCGGCAAGTCTTTGTTCAAGTGTCATTGGAGGGGCAAAAAGTGAGCTAACAAAGGCACAAAGTGCCACAAGAAATTTTGTCTTCATCAAATCTCCTTTAAAGCTAAAACACGCATTATACCATAAAAAACAATTTTTAAAGCCAAAATGCGAATTTTCATTACGCTTTCTTTCTAACGAGACAATATCGGCTGATTCCTCACTTGTTTTATACTTGCTTTAAAATATTTTCTATGCATTAGGCGAAATTTTCATACATATATTATATAAGCCAAATCCACAAATTCCAAACACTTGATATGATAAAAGCTCTTGTGAATGTAAAATATAGAGTAGTCAAAAATCATCTAGCCGTAGATACTTCGTCAAATAGCCATTTGCAAAGTATCTACAAAAGAAATTATTGTAAGGCTTTTTTCACAGCCTTGACAATGTCGCTAAATGCCTTGCTATCATTCATTGCTAAATCAGCTAAAAGCTTCCTGTCAAGCTCGATTTTAGCTTTTTTCAAGCCATTGATGAAACGAGAATAGCTAATGTCGTTTAGCCGACAAGCTGCGTTGATTCTCACTATCCAAAGTCGTCTAAAATCGCGTTTTTTGCGGCGTCTATCACGATACGCATAGACTAAACTTCGTTCTAGTTGCTCTTTTGCCTTTCTAAAATGTTTTCGTCTGCCGCTGTAAAAGCCTCTTGCGAGTTTGAGGATTTTTTTGTGTCGGCGGCGGCGGACTACGCCTGTTTTTACTCTTGCCATAATTTTTCCTTTCTCTTTTTGCTTGTTTAATACTCATCTTTAAGCGATTTTAACGGCATTTACACGATAAAAACTTCGTGTAAATTTTGTTAAACGCTTAAAATGGCGATATGGCTTACAAGCTTTCCCTTTTCTCTATTTTCAGTCTATACTGAATGCTTTTAAAGCATTGATTAAGGGGAGTTTGAACGGCTTTAAGCCGAAAACTTAAATTCCAAGCATTTTTTCTACTGATTTTACATTGCTTGGATGCACATATTTAGCCGTGCGTAAATCACGCATTCTTTTGGCGGGCT
This sequence comes from uncultured Campylobacter sp., assembly GCA_964607975.1. Taxonomy (GTDB): domain Bacteria; phylum Campylobacterota; class Campylobacteria; order Campylobacterales; family Campylobacteraceae; genus Campylobacter_D. The sequence continues at coordinate 13,398 of CAZSMF010000043.1, forward strand.
TTTTTGTCAAAATGTGGCTGCGAAATGCCGAGCCTCTTTTGATTTTATTTTTGCCTACCTTAAAGCGTTTGACTGCACTTTTGACGCTTTTCATCTTTGGCATTTTTTTCCTTTGAAAAAATTTTAAAGAGCAAATTATACTCTAATTTTTCTTTTTTGTAGCTGAATTTGTGCGATTTTTATTAAATTTTTTAGCTGTGATGATTTGGGGGTTTTAAGCTGTCTTTTACACTTAACATAAAAAGGCTGTTTTGCGTTCAAAATATAAGCATATAAACTCTAACTTTGTAGCAAATCAACACGCTCCTACCCTTACTTCAAGCTTGATAAATTCAGCTATATAGCTATTTATCTTTCATATTTTTATTTTTAATATGCTTTTGCAAATCCTCATCGCTTAAAATCTCATCATATTTATTTTTAGCAAT
>CAZSMF010000044.1:0-13688 GCA_964607975.1 uncultured Campylobacter sp.
TTATAATATATCTAAAAAGGATATGGATAGTGTGTTACTTTTTGAGCCTTATGCAGACTAATATAGATTTTATTAAGGCAAAATTTCAAAAACAAATTAAAATATTTAAAATTACGCAAAGGAAACGCTAATGAAATCTTTAAGTGAGTTAAGTTTACTACAAAGAGAGGAAATTTAGATGATAGCTTACAATCCTCAATTTTTACAAAACACAGAAATATTTTCTAGTGATGAATTAAAGCTTTTGGATTCTTTACAAAAGAATATGAGTTTAGAATATTTTTTAAATTCAAAAAGTCTAAATGAAAAATTTGGCTTTGATTTCATCTATTCATCAGCTCAAATTGAGGGCAATACCTACACAAAGGCAGAAGCAATGAATTTGCTTAAAATGGGTATGACTGCTGGTGGCAAAAAACATACTGATGCCATAATGCTTTTAAATTTGCGTAATGTTTTTGAAACTATTATGAGCAATCATATAGACATCGATAGGACAAATTTACATAATATTCATCGCATTGTTGCTAAAAATTTAGTCCAAGATAGAAATCTTGGCACAATGAGACAAAACAATATTGATGGCATTAGTGGTTGTGAGTATGTGCCTTTAGCTTGTGGTGAGAAGCTTTATACCGAAATGGAATTTTTATTAAATACTGCCAAAAACATAGAAAATCCATTTAATAAAGCCTTATACTTGCACAATAATATTGCTTATTTGCAGTATTTTGAGGACTGCAATAAGCGAACAGCAAGAAGCATAGAATTTTTGTCTTTAAAAAACGATAATCTTATGCCTTTAATTATTACAAAAGATAATAAAGAAGTTTATACACAATATAGAGCCTCTCTTGTAGAATACTACGAAAAAGGCGACTATGATTTATCTAAAGAGTTCTTTATACAAAATTACCGACTAATGACTGATTATTTTCAGTATGCAAATATCCATAAAATTACGCAAAGGAAGCGCTAATGAAATCTTTAAGCGAGTTAAGTTTGCTACAAAGAGAGGAGTTGTTTAAAACGCTACGAGTTAGTATAACTCATCATAGTAATGCGTTAGAGGGAATTTCTTTAAATTATGGGGAGACTAAAACCTTGCTTGAAACAGGCAAAACCGCTCATAATAAACCCATTGATGAACAACTCATTATTTTAGGTTTTGCAGAAGCTTATGATATGATTATTAGAGAAGCAAATGATAAAAGTAAAATTTTAGATAGTTCTTTTATCAAAGATTTACATTATTTGATTTTTTCTAATGCTTATAAGATAAATCCTAATTTTGTGAGAAAGCCTATTGGAGCGTATAGAAGCAATGATGCTAAAATTATAGGCTCTAATATTAAGCTAACTTTGCCACATCTTATTTTGCAAGAAATAGATAATCTGCTTTATCGATTTCCCAGCAACCAACTAAATTTAGAGCAAATTGCACAATTTCACGCTATTTTTGAAAGAATTCACCCATTTGCTGATGGAAATGGCAGAACAGGCAGACTTTTAATGAGCTTTCAATGCATTCAAAATGATTTAATTCCTCCGCTCATTGAGAACGAAAGTAGAGATGAATATTTAAGTTGTTTAAATGCTTCACAAATTAGCAATGATATTAAAAAATTTATAACATTTTTAGAATTTTGTCAAACAAAGAGCTTAAATTTAATAAAACAAGAAAATTTGCAAAACACTACTCTCAACCCCAACTCCTCCTCCGCCCTTGACAGCATCAAGGCAGATGAACTAGCCAAAGCAAAACAATGAAAGATAACACACAAAAACATAAAAAACAAAGATAAATTTGTATTTTATATGAAAAATTGATATAATTAAATTGAGATTAAAGGGTGATAAGTGAGTAAATATATTTTAAAAAATAAAGATAAGATTGTTTTGGAATTTGAAGTAGAAACAATTCAAGAGCAAAGTATGGGAGCTATCAATTTTCAATTTTATAGACAAACTATAAAGAGCGTTAAAATCAATGATGATAATCTACTTCCTTTTGGACTCGTAAAAGACAATTTAAAAAATAGATTGCAATCTTGGATAAAACAAAGGAAATTCCCAAAACACAGGCAATTTGCTAAAAATATTCTCGCCTCAATACCTATGGATTTTAGTGATAATTTTATGTCATATATCGACATCTCGTTAGGATTATCCCTAAATGATAGTTTTTGGATAGTCCCTGCGGATAAAGATTATAAATGGAAAGATTTTAATCTTTATGAGAATGAATTTAGCGAGGCACTTGCTTTGTGTGCCTTTGGCTTAAAGATGATTAAAGTAAATGGTTTTACCAGCTCACCTGAATATACCACAAATGGTATGCTAAGAAAATGTTGGCATAGAGATGATGGGCAAATTTATCTTTATAAAAGCAAAAGCGAAATGTATGATGGTTTTGGAGAAGCATATAGTGAATTTTATATGGCTCAAATTGCTGATGTTTTAGAGTTTGATTATGTGCCTTACGATTTAAAAGAATTTCACGGACAAATGGTCAGCTCTTGTCCTATTTTTACTAATGAAAATGAGGGCTATATGCCTATGTATATTTTATTAAAAGATTTTAAGAATTATGGTAAAATTGATTTAATGCAAAGGATTTCTACGCTTTATGGAGAGCATTCTTTTACTAATCTTATGCTTTTTGATGCACTTATTTGTAATATTGATAGGCATTTAGGTAATTTTGGAATGATAATAGACAATAATACCAATGAAATACTTCGCCCTGCACCTATTTTTGACAATGGACTATCATTTATGGCAACCTTAAACAAAAATCAACTAAAAGAAGATATATCAAATTTTTTACTCAATGACATAGGCTATTTTGAATTAGAATTTAACAAACAAATGGAATTATTCGTTGGAACTAGGCATATCCCAAATTTAGAAAAACTCACCCAATTTAGTTTTAAAAGGCATCACAAATTTAATATCGATGAGGAGTGGTTATGTTTAATGGAGGGATGTATCCAAAGTAGAGCAAAACTTGCTTTAAATTTTGCCTATAAAAAAGAAGCATTAAATATTCAAAACACTCCCCTCAATCCCAACTCCTCCTCCGCCCTTGACAGCATAAAAGCAGAGGGGTTGACTAAAAGTCAAGGTGTTGAGAGTAAGAAAATGAACGAGGTTAAGAACTTTGTAAGAAACTCTCACTTAAAAAAATGAAGATTTGAATGAATTATAAGAAATTCTATAAGAGAATATTAAAGCTATTTAAAGAGCCTTTTATCAATAAAAAAGGTGATAAATTTTACAAATGGTAGATAGTAGTGGTGCAAGATTAGAGTAGCTATAAACGGCGAAAAACAGATATGAGTTCGTGCGACAACTGCACCGCAACTCATAAGCTGTTGTGGTGTAAGGAGTGGCATTTACTTTATTGAAGTATAATGCTTTGTAAATATGGTAAGCGGTGTTAAAGCTTCTTACCATAAATTTTAGCAAGGAAAAGCTATGAGTAATCTTTTAGATGCAATGCACAATATACCTGATGTTAGAATAGAATTGTTAAAACAGGGGTATAACGCCATTTATGTATGTAAGGAAATTAGCAAAGAAGCCATTATGCTTCAGCCTGATGGAAAGTGCTATTTTATCCGCTCTAATGATGAGTTAAGAAAAAATGAAATAGTGCGTGAATTAACAAAGGAAGAATATTTAAAGCTTGATTTAATCAAAGGTAGGGATTTTTGAAACCAAGCCTTACACTCATCACAGGCACTAATGTGGCAAAAAATAAATATTTGTGATTGTGTTGCGAATTTGGTATAATGCGTATAAAAAATGGCAAGGCGTGTAAGTGTTATTTTAAAACAATAAAATATAAATAAAAGAAAGATTTATATGAAAAAATATAAAGATTTAAAAAATGATAAAAGGCAAATCATAAGTGGTAAATTTTTTAGATTTAAATAGAGAAATCTTTATCTATCGCAGTCAAAAGACACAATTTGGAAGCAAATGGGTAAAATATGGTAAAATTCAAGATAAAAAATATTACCTATACGAAGACGGACAATTTTTGCTAGATGCTGAAAATACTATTGAAAAAGTCGTAGAGGATATTTTACCTGAGGGTGTGGATTTAAAGATAATGCTTAAAGCTTTTAATGTGAAAAATCGCATAGAATTACTGCCATATCTTAAAAATCCCATAGGAGATTTGGCGTTTTCAACATCAAAAAATAAAACGGACTTTGAAAAGCCTATTTTATCAAATTTAGAAATCAAAAATACTTTTCCCAATATTTTAGAGTGTGAAATTGAAATAGAAGTCAATAACTTATACCCTGAAAATGAAATTAACCCCAAAAAGCAAGAAATCCAACATTTATCTTTAAGTGGAGCTCAACACAAACTCCAAGTAAGCATTATTGATGGCGTAGTTAAAGAAGATTATGCCGATTTCATTTTAAAGCCATATCATTATGATTTTGAGCTTTTAACATATAATGAATACTTGCATTTGAATTTTATGCGAGAACTAGGCTTTGAAGTTCCATACTCTGCTTTGCTTTACGATGAGAGACTTAATAAATTTCACTATCTCATCAAACGCTTTGACATAGATGAAAACGGCAATAAATTAGCTCAAATTTCGCTTAACGCCTTAATGCAGTCAGATTATAAGGGTAGTGGCAACATAGAACAAATCAGCTCTTTTCTCAAAGATAGACTTGATGAGACTCAAAAAATACTCTTTTTAAAATATATTTATGCTAATGCCTTAATTTATAACAATGATTTACACAAGAAAAACATAGCCTTTGTCTTTAAAGACAATCAACTTGCTTTAAGTCCTGTTTATGATGTGATAAATATTTATGCTGTAAAAAATTTAGACAATAACCAAACTCTTTTATCAATTAACAATAAAAGAAATCGTATTAAAATTGAGGATTTTATCATTGCGAGTCAAAATATAGGACTTGACTTTAAACAAACTGAATTTTATTTAAGACAGGTATTGAACGATTATATTGAAAAATACCAAAAATTTATAACAATCAAATTATTTGAAATTTTAAAAGCACTTCCAAAAAGCAATAGCGAAACATTTGATAGTTTTAAGTGGTTAAGAAATAAGCTTTTAAATAGTTATGACAAATGCTTAAAAACAGAAAACTATCAAATAAAGCTTTCCAACAACGAAAAAACTTTATTTGGCAGTCAAATTGATGAGCCCGAGTTAATAAATCAATCAAATTATTTTAACCCCAACTCCTCCTCCGTTCTTGACAGCATAAAGGCAGAGGAACTAGCCAAGAGTCAAGCTGTTAAGAGTGAGAAAAAAGATAGTAAAAATATAATAAAATATCGTAAAAGCTAATCTACTTCCTTAAAAACTAAATAAAATATTTTTGGTTCTGATTATTTTCCTTTATGGTGTATTAGATATCTCATTTTTGAGTGCTTTAAGAGCAGAATCATCATTCATATCAAGGGCTTGACTTTGATTATTTTTTGTGGTATAATACTCTTGGTATTCGATGAAATGTTGTTATCAACCAGTCGCCCGTCAAGACTTTGGGCTTGAGTGTAGGGGGTGTGGGCGTCCCTACCATCGAATATCAATTCAATCTCATCAATAGCCATACTAATGATTTGTTGCGTTGCTCTTTTAGTAATTTCATAATAATCCCAAGATTTAATTTCTTCAAACCTTTCAGCACTTATAAACCGAGAAATTTCACTATAAAAATTCTTTTTACTTTCTTCTAAATTAAGAATTTTAACTCTTTCTTTAAGTTTTTCTACGAGATTGTCAATGTGATAATCTTGTATTTTTTAAAATCAAATCTACTTCTAATTTAACTTTTTGATTGTTAAGAAAATGAATATCCCAAATATCTCTATGTTTTAAATATTTTCTATCTCCAAAGGCTATAATTTTATCTGCTAGAATTTCCTCCATCGTCTCTACCAATACAATCGTTTCTTGTCCTACTTCTTTGTAATTTTTAATAGTCTCCATTGGAATATGTTTATAGCTATTGATACTAGCAATTTCAATGTTAATCACAGGCGTTTTTTGTTCTTTAGGAAGTGGCATAAAGATTTTAGTTGCCCATTTTTGAACAATGCCATTTGTTTTATTTGCTTTTAAATTTTTTACTTCTACTTGTAAGCCATATTTTTGATAAATTATGTCGATAAAATCCTTGCTGAATCTTCCATAGTATTAAAACAAATTCTTTGTTATTGGCTATACAAAAATCCAAATCCTCAGAAAATCTTGTCCCATTATAACAAAGTCTTAACGCTGTTCCGCCTTGAAATACTAGCGATTCTTTTGTTTTGCTGCTCTTGTGAAGGATTTTTAATATTTCATAATGCAAAAATTCTTTAATAATTGTCTCTGTAAGCTTTTTATTGTTTTGGGAATATGTTTCAGCAATTTGGATAATATCCATTCTAAATCCTTTTTTGTCGCTCTTCAAGTAAATCGACACATCGATTAAATTCAAACGCATCTTTGATAGCTTGTTGAGTTTTAGCCACCCAAATTTCCCTATTTTCATCAAAATAACAATTGCTATGTAAATTTTGCGTTTTTCTTTTAGTGTGTGTATATTCAATAATGCCATAGGGAGTGTAAAATACTCTACTTTGTCCTTTTGAGATGAAAGTATAGCGATTTGGGCTTTGAGAAATGATATTGTTTTCGCTTAAAACGGTTTCTAAACTTAAATAACTCAATCCTTTATCACGGATAAAATTTGAAATATAGGCAAGTTTATTATAAACACGAGTTTTAGACAAAGCTCTTGGATTAGCATAAATCCCCTTACAAATTCTTTCAAGGAGTCCGCTTTGTTCGTGTCTAACCAGAGCTTTTTTGATGCTTTCTTTACTCTCATTGTGAAAATACATATAAAATCTATCCATTGTTAAAACCCAGCTACCCTTTTCGTCCCATTCGTCTAATTTTTTAAGCAATTACATTTGTGTCATTACATTCCTTTTTATATATTTTTAGGTATCATATATGACCATTACTTAATAATAACTTGAATCACTTTGATTGATTTGCTGGGCGATGCTGTTTTGTTATAATATCACCTATTTTGGATATATCGCTTCTCAATGTAAATTTAAAATCGTCATTTTTAATCAAACAGCCTAAATTACACAACTCATTAAATTCCTTTGTAGCGGTATTTAAATCTACTTTGGCAATAGAAGCATATTTGTCGATATTAAGATTTCCTTGAAAACTATCAATACCTATGTCTAAAATTTTATTTAAAAATTTTTGTTGATTTTTATTTAGATTCTTATCTTTAAAAATATCCCAAAATTTTGTTTTAAATATAAGTCTATCAAACTCTTTAAGTGTATTTTTTAAAGCCAAATTTGTTATGTTTAAATGCCATTTAATCCATTGCGAAATATCGCAACTTTCGTTAAATTTGTTAGTTTTTTCTAAAATAGTATAATATTCTTTTTTGCGAAAATTGATTTCTTTTGAAAGCGAATATAATTTGATATTGTTATTTGGCAACAAAAAATCAGCTATGGCTCTTGCGATTCTCCCATTGCCATCATCATAAGGGTGGATAATCACAAACCAAAGATGAGCAATGGCACTTTTAATATAAGCATTTGTGGTATTAGTATTGCAAAAATCCAAAAATGATTGCATATTTTTACAAATATCTTTTGCTAAAACTGCCTCATAATGAACATATTCTTTGCCTATGCCACCTGAAACAACTTGCATTTCATCAGTTCTAAAACTAGCTACATTTATTTTGTATAAACTACTATACCCTCCCTCAAACAGACAATTATGCCAACCGTGCAATCTCTCCAAGCTCAAAGGGTTTTTATTTAAATTCGTATCAAGTAAAATATTCGCATAATTATCACTTTGTCTTGTTGTGTGTTTATCTTTTAAAAAGTCAAATTTCCTATCAAGTTTTTTTCTTAAAGATTCTCTTACACTTTTTCGCCCTAAAGCCTCACCCTCAATATCTGCTGAGTTGATGATTTCATTTGTAAGAGAATTTATTTCAAAATCTAAATAAATCGTGTTTAATTCATTGTCAGAAACAATAAAATTGAGTTCATCGTTATTTTCTTGTATATCGTTAAGTATGGGCTGAAAATCTTTTTCGTTATAAAAAAAATTTGGATAAACCTTACTCTGCCAAATCCATTTTTGTTCTTGAAGCATTGTTTGATTTCCTAAAATTTTATAGTTTTTCCTTGCTAAAAAAATTTATGGTAAGATATTTTTAACACCTCTTACCATATATTTGCAGGGCATTATACTTCAATAAAGTAAATACCACTCCTTACACCACAACAGCTTTGGTTTCAAGTTTTTAAGCTAGTCCTTGTGAGATGACATTATCGGTATCTCTTAATACTTGTGAAATGTTTTGACTTACTTATTCCTTTTTCATCTTATCTTTTTCTTATATCAAACTTAAAGTTTTCTTTTACTTGACTTTGATTATTTTTTTGTGGTATAATGTCGTTTGCAGGTGAATGTTCGCTTGAACTGACACAAGCTAATGAGTTCGCTGAATGTGCGTTAGCACCAGATGAGTAGTCTCTACTTGTCAGCTCCCCTGCCGTTTCGAAGCGGTGTGTAGAGGGTGTGGGGGTCTCTACCAGCGAACTTACAATTTTATCAAATTCTTTTATCCTTTTTTTATTAGCGTGAAAAATAATATTTGTTCCATTGTCGTTTTCTATTACAATTTCTCTAATTTTTTACTTTCTTCCATTTTTTTAACAGCAAGAATTGCTCCTTGTCTTTTAGCATTGGTGATAATTTCAGGCTCACACATACCAACAACTTCACTGCGTTCAAATCCTCTAAAATACTCCTCAACCTTTGGATTTTTAAATTCCATTCTTTCTTTAAGGTTTCTATCAGAATAGAATGTTATAATGGCGTTAGCAAATGGGGAAAGTGGAAGTTGACTCCCTCCCATTTGTTTTATTTTCGCCAATGCTCTTTGTAAAATGTCGGCGTTTAATCCCCTGAAATACTCCTCGACTTTTGGATTTTTAAATTCCATTCTTTCTTTAAGATTTCTATCAGAATAGAATGTCATAATAGTGTTAGCAATACTCGTGGCATTAGTCCCTTGATTTGTTAGGATATGAGTTGCGGTGCAGTTGTCGCACGAACTCATATCTGTTTTTCGCCGTTTATAGCTACTCTAATCTTGCACCACTATTATCTTGCCATTTGTAAAATTTGATTATAGCGATTTTTCACACAAAATACAAATTTATCTTTGTTTTTTATGCTTTTGTATAGTTTGTATATCTTTTTTTGCTATCTTGTTTTTGCTCTTTGCCAACTCCTCTGCCTTTATGCTGTCAAGAGCGGAGGAGGAATTGGGGTTGAGGAAAAAAGAGCTTGTTTCGTTCTTTATATTTGAACTATCCTTTAATTCATTCAAATCTTCACTTTTTGCTATTTTTAAGCATTTTTTATAGCTTTCTAATAATCTATATTTAAAATTTGCAATATCTTTAATTTTAGGGGATTTTAAAAGATTGTGAATGTATTGTGGATATTTTTCAAGGTAAATATCTCTAAGCTCTTTTAGCTGATTTTGTATTGTGGTGAAATCAAGTTCTAAATTTTCGCAAGATTGTCTAAAATAATCAATTTTGATACCATTATTACAATTATTGATGCTAAGATGACATTGTGTTTTATCTAGTCTATTCATCTTATCACTTGCCTTTACAGCATAAATATTTATCACATCATAAACAGGACTTAAAACAAGTTGATTGTCTTTAAAGACAAAGGCTATGTTTTTCTTGTGTAAATCATTGTTATAAATTAAGGCATTAGCATAAATATATTTTAAAAAGAGTATTTTTTGAGTCTCATCAAGTCTATCTTTGAGAAAAGAGCTGATTTGTTCTATGTTGCCACTACCCTTATAATCTGACTGCATTAAGGCGTTAAGCGAAATTTGAGCTAATTTATTGCCGTTTTCATCTATGTCAAAGCGTTTGATGAGATAGTGATAACATTTTTTCCAATCATCATAAACGATAGCATTAAATGGAACTTTAAAACCAAATTCTTTCATAAAACTTACATTTAAATGTTCATTTTCTGGTAATTGCAAATACTTATTGTTATATGGTTTTAAAATAAAATCTCCATAATTAGCTTTAATGACATTATCGATAATGCTTACTTGAAGTTTATGTTGATAGCCACTTAAAGATAGATTTTGAATACCATTGGGATATTGTATATTTGGATTTAAATGACTTGGTAAAATATCAATTTCGCATTCTAAAATATTGGGAAAAGTATTTTTGATTTCTAAATTTGATAAAATAGGCTTTTCAAATTCTTTTTTATTGTTATCTTTTGATATGGTAAAATTCCCTATGACATTTTTAAGATAGGGCAACAGCTCAATAGGATTTTGAACATTAAACAAATGGAGCATTATCTGTAAATCTATGCCCTCAGGTAAAATATCTACAATCTCACTTTGAGTCTTACTATCAGCTAATATATATTTTTGATTGACATATAAATACAGCTTATCTCTTTGTATCTTTCCATAAAGTTTTTCATCTTTATAAATATAAAATTCGCTGTCTTTATCCAAGCTAAATTCTGTCATCATTGTCCTGTTGCATAAGGCTCAAAAAGTAACACACTATCCATATCCTTTTTAGATATATTATAATCTCGCATAAACCATTGAATTTCTTCATCACAATCTTCGGTTTGAATCATATTTATAGCGTATTCTTGTATTGGTGATAAATTATTCTTTATTTTTTCAAAGTTGTTTATCAACTCTAATAAACCATCTAGTGTCAAATGCTTATTTTCATTGCTTATAGAGCAATTAGTTGTTGCTAATAGCATAGGGTAGTCGTTTTTCTTTTCCATTCATTCCTCTTTTCTTTTTATTTAATTATATCAACTTTTCATATAAAATGCAAATCTATCTTTGTTTGCTACGCTTTTATCAGGCAAATTTTTAAGGGTTTAAGTGTTTTTAAGGTTGAATTTGATATAGTTTTATCAGCAGGTGAAATGTTGTTATCAACCAGCCCGTCAAGACTTTGGGCTTGAGTGTAGGAAATGGGCGAACCTACCACCTGCATCTTACCCTTTTCTATTTTATCTTTTAATCTTTCAAATTCCTCTCTCTTTTTTTCTTATTAGTTTGTGTGGGATTTTTAACGATTAAATCAGGCTCTTTAACTACTTTGTTGATAGTGTCAATCACATATCACCGACATTTTCAAATATTTCAGGGTATCGTTCATATAATGCTTTATGTCAGCATTTGATTGTCTTAAAAACAGAATCATTCATATCAAGGACTTGACTTCGATTGTTTTTTTGTGGTATAATGTCGCTTATAGTTGCCTCGATATTCAACGCTTTATCGGTTAAATTGGGCTTAGCGATTATTGGAAGCTCGGGCAACTTACTATATAATAACTCGCCTCCCTCGCTGATTTTATTTTTCACATTGTTTAAGCTTTTCGGTGCGTTGCTAGTGATTAAAAAATTTGTCATCTTGTTGTGTGATTAACAATTCAAATAAGGTGTTATCCTCTTTTTTAAAAGCTTTGATATAACTTTTTTTATCATTTTTTGTCAAAATTATATCAGGCTCTTTAAAAGTAGGTTCTATTAAATTTAAGCATTGTAGTCTTTTTTGTGCATCGCTTGATTTTTGCAAATATTCAATGAAATTTTCTTTATTGTTAAAATATTCTAAACTTATCAAAAACTCGTCAATATTCACCTCTTTTGGTATGTTAATGTCTTTTAAATTATCTAAAAAATTAAGTGCTTCATTGATTTGTGAGGTTTTTTCACTCATTTACAAGTCCTTTAAGACATTCAAGTCTATTTTAAACTTCTTCAAATTGATAGTCTTTCAAAACTACACTACCTTTTCTTTCAGTGTTTTTTAAGGTGGGATTTAGTATAGTTTTATCAGCAGAGTTGTGAAAATCGGGGTCGTTAATCTGTCGGTGAGGCTGACCCCGCTCACCCCTCTCTGTCTTTGAATGAGCTGTTAAAAGTCTATGTTCTTTTCCATATCTCTTTCTCCATAATTTATCATACTTTCATCACTCTTAATGCTTTTGCTCTTGGCTAGTTCCTCTGCCTTTATGCTGTCAAGGGCGGAGGAGGAGTTAAAGTCAAAGGTATTGGCGTAGGTTTTATTTATATTTTTGTTTTCAGCAATAGCTTGTTCTAAAAGCTTTTCTTTTCTATCCAAAAGAGTAATTTTTAAAAATTCTTTATGCAAGTCGCTAATATAAGGCGTATTTTCAATAATGCAATGAATATTTTTCAAGTCTAATCGTTCCATAATATCATCGTATGCTAATAAACATTCTTTAATATTTGTTTGCGATAAAAAATTGTAAATATTGATTTTGACTTTATTCAATCTTATTGCTGAGTTTGGATAAAGATATAATCTATTTTCTCTTATTTGCTGATTTGTTATTCCCTCTTCAAACATTTTATCACTTGTCGCTTGTGGAAATAAGCTTGAACCACAATCAAAAATAGGTGCAAATTTAACATCGCACAAGGTTTCATTGTATAAAAATCCCCAATTTCCATTATGTCTATCAAAATTGCCAATAAAAGCATCGACTATAAACATTTGCCAAAAATATTCTTTAAATTTATCACTTGTTATTTGTGTATAATATCTTTGCTTACTAATCGTTTCTAAAATATCATTTAATTCAGTGCTATAACCATTTCCCTCACTATCAATCACAGAATTTTTAAGCGAAGCAAAATCTGCAAATTGATAACCATTTATTTCGAAATCCTTACACGCTACTACAATTTTATCATTATATGTTCCAAGTATAGTTTCTTGTGCTTCTATATTTAAAGAGTTGAAAATATGACAACCAATGTATTCACTAATGCAACTACCACTATATTCCCCCTTTATAATTTGTCTATTTAGATTTTTTAAATAACTTGGGAATTTTAGCATATATTTTTTGTCATTATAAATTATGCTGATTTTATTGCCATTTGCTCCACGATAAGTTTTGAGCGTTGTCTTACATTGAGAAAAATCTATCATATTGTCTCATCTACACTTTTATTATAAATTGAATGGGTTTGAAAATAAAACTCCACATCAACCCCGTTATCGTATCCAAGATATTTAGCCCTTAAATAATCAGCCACCTCTTGTGTAATCTCAAATCCGTGTTGTGCTGAATTGATTGAACCATAAAGTTCACACCACAAACAATCCTCTGGGTGATTTAATTCGCCACGATGATATGCTTTTAAAGCCTCTATATCTTTTTGAATATATGTAGGCAATGTTTTTTCATTAAGTTGCATTTTTTCCCTTTAAATTCTATATTTTGATTATATCAACTTTTCGTATAAAATACAAATCTATCTTTATTTGCTATGCTTTTGCGAAACCTGTGTATCACTTTTTGCTATCTTGTTTTGCTCTTTGCCAACTCCTCTGCCTTTATGCTATCAAGGGCGGAGGAGTTTGGGTTAATTGCATTAGTCATAGTTTTTGCTTTATAATCTATCTCAAAGTATTCTAAAAGCTCTTTGTATTTATCTTGGCAGGATAAGCAAGTATCTATTAAATAGCCTTTATTTTTTTCAAATTCTCTTAAACCAC
>CAZSMF010000045.1:0-13661 GCA_964607975.1 uncultured Campylobacter sp.
AGTGATTTGGCGAAAATTAGCAAAACAAAGTTCTTTTGCAAAGCTTGTCATTCATTTCCTATACACTGAATTTTTAACTTCCTTGCATTCAAAACCGCCTTTGCTTAGGCTTACTAAACGCAAAAAGCCCCCAGAATCAACCTTACCTTCGCACAAAAACACCCTTTGAGCGATTTGCGTAGGCAGTTTTTGGCGGTTTCTGTGTCCAAAAAGCTGGTAGGTGTTGCTTTTGGTGTTTTTGCAAAATTGCTCGGCTATGATTTTGCTCTCCTCATAAGTGCCAACGCCCATTATCAAGTCCTCACTACATACAAAGCTTAAATCCTGCAAGTTTTTAGGCAGAAAATTCAAGCCTCCGTGCGAACAAAAGATGATTTTGCCGTCAAATTCATAGCAAAAGCATTCTTTAAAATGCGGATAGAGCTTTTTTGCCTCTTGTGGGGTGATTTTGCCTCGCCGAAAATCTTTTAGGGTGTTTTCGTTAAATTCCTTTGAATTTGGCACTTCGCCATTCGCCCATTTAATCAAATGCCTTTCGTGGTTGCCTTCAAGCAAGATGACATTGTCTAAATTTCGTATTTTCAGCAACCATTTAATCACCTTGTCATTTTCTATGCCTCTGTCTATGTAATCGCCCAAAAAGACATAAAATTCATCTTTCTTAATCTTACCCACAGCCTTTTCAAGCACGGAAAAGCAACCTTGAATGTCGCCTATGTGGTGAATTTTTTTGTAAGCGTTGAGATTGCTTGGCTTATACAGGCAAGTTTTCCATTCATTTGCCTTTAAAATGGGGTATTTTTTAGGGATATTTTCTTTTTTGAGCGAAAAATCAATGGCTTCGAGTATGTGTTCTGGGATAAAAATCCCACTTTGCTTGGCTAGGGCGAGGTTTTTTTCCTTGCACTCATCAAGGCTAAATTCATCAAAATTGATGATAAACATTTTATAGCGATACTTGTCGGCTAAATCCTTATACTCTTTAAGCAAGGAATTATTAGCGTTTGGAGCATTTATAACGCAAAATTCGCCCTTATTCATTCTTAATGCTAAAAAGTCAAATAGGGTTTTTAAAATCTCACTTGCATTGCGATAATCAAGGCTTTTGTAGCCATTGCTTAACACCTTATACCCACCGGCTAAAAAACGCAATTCTTCAAGGTCTAGCGTGTAGGGCGTGAGGTGATTTTTAGCTAGAAAAAGTTTTTGCCCGTTGAGATAATTACCGCGTAAAATCAATAAAGTTCGCAAATTTAACCTACTTTTATTTTTTTGGTGATTATAATACAAAATGATTGATAATAAATTAAGAAAGAAAGTTGATGAAGCGGAGGGCGAAATTTAAAGCATTTCGCCCATAAGATGAACTAATCGTCCCATTTTTGTCCGAGCAAGTTGCCATTTTTGTCAAAGTGCATTTCCATTCTGTTACTCAGCTCAATCTCGTAACCATAAGGCTCAAAATCCACATCGACAATGAAAACGCCCGGATACATTTTTTGTATAGTCGTCATTATCTTTTGCGGTAAGCCTTGAAAATAATGTTGCGGCGGAGCGTAGTTTGCAGGTGGAGCGTAAGGATACTCAGGGGCAACATTTGGGGTTTGGGCTTTTTCAGCACCAAAAGCACTTAAAGCACAAAATGCCAAAACGGCAGCAACAAAGTTGATTTTCATACGAAACTCCTTGAATTTTTTTACGAGGAAAATTTAGCTTTTTTGTGTGAAGTGAGCGTGAAATTTAAAAGAGGGCAACGCACCATAAAGGTGCGTTGGATTAGGATTTGTTAAGGGATATTGACTTTTTTGTCAGTTATTCCTTAATTGGCATCTTTTGATTTTTGGCATTTGCTGTATTCTTTACCACTTTTGCCACCTGACATATCAGCTGCTACCAAAGCAGTAGAAGCACCAAATACCGCAACCAATGCTACGAAAAGTAATTTTTTCATAACTTGTCCTTTGTGTTGAATTTGCATTGTAAAAATGCTTAATAAAATTTAACAAAAAACAAAATAATGATTAGTCAATAATGACAAATTGTTCTTAAAATTTTTTATTATCAATTTGATTTTACACAATTCTTACGAGGGAAATTTAAATCAACGCACCACAAAGGTGCGTTTTTGGATTAGAATTTGTTAAGGAATTTATTGACTTGCTTACCAGCTTCTTCCTTAGCAGCGTCTTTTGCTTCTGCTTTTTTATCTTCGGCAATTTCTTTTGCACTTTTGCCACTCATTGCTTGTCCTGCTATGTCAGCAGCTTGTGCCTTAGTGTTAGCCTTAATGTCAGCTGCTACCAAAGCAGTAGAAGCACCAAATACCGCAACCAATGCTACGAAAAGTAATTTTTTCATAACTTGTCCTTTGTGTTGAATTTGCATTGTAAAAATGCTTAGTGAAATTTAACAAAAAACAAAATAATGATTAGTCAATAATGACAAATTTTTCTTAAATATTTTATTTTTATTACAAATATTAACAAATTTAAGCAAAAAAGTTATACAATCAAGGCTATATTTTTTGGGACTTTCTTGGGCGAGTTTAAAGCTCTTTGTTTGAGCAAATGCTTTGCTGTGTAATTATTTTATATTTGAAAAAGCCAAGTTTTCTTACCCTTTTTGGCACGGCTTTGGCGGTGCGAAATTTATCTTATCAACGGTGCAAAATTAAAAAAAATAATGCTATAATCCATAAAAAATTCACAAAGGATAAACGATGAAAAAGATTGATTGTCGCAATTTGCCTTGTCCTGCACCTGTGCTTGAAACGAAAAAAGCACTCCAAAGTCTGCAAGTGGGGGAAAGTTTAATTATTTGTCTTAATTCTCAAATCGCCAAAGAAAATGTCTTGCGTTTTATTAACTCTTGCAAATTTGAAGCTAAAATCAGTCAAAATGGCGAGGAAGTTGAGATTGAAGTCCTTAAAGATAAGGCTTTAAGTGATGAATCTTGCAGTTTAAGCCCTTCAAATGAAAAAATCCTCTTTCTTAAAAGCGATAAAGTAGGCGATGGAGAGCTTGGAGAAAGGCTAATGGTAGGCTTTTTAAGCACACTAAAAGACCTTGATAAAAATATTAAAAAAATCATTTGCGTTAATGATAGCGTTTTGATGAATGTTGATGAGAGCCACAAAGCCTTTAACGCCCTTAAAGAGCTTGAAAATTCAGGCATAGAAATCATAAGCTGTGGCACTTGCCTTGAATTTTTCGGCAAGAGCAAGGAGCTTAAAATCGGACGCATAGGCAATGCCTTTGAAATTCTAAACCAAATTTTTGACAAAGATAAGGTGGTATCGCTATGACTTACACCAATCAGCACCTAACGCAGTTCGTTAAAGCCGCAGGTTGTGCGGCTAAACTTGACTCGCACAGCCTTCAAAATGTAACAAACTTATTACAAGCTCACCCTTTGGTGCTTTCAGGCATTAACACCAACGAGGATTCGAGCATTTTTTTCATCAATGAGGATTTAGCCTTGGTGCAAACGCTTGATTTTATCACGCCGATAGTGGATTGTGCTTATCATTTTGGAGCGATTGCAGCGGCAAATGCTTTAAGTGATGTCTTTGCTATGGGTGGTGAGGTGATGAATGCCTTAAATATCGTAGGCTTTGATAATACTCATTTTGACGAGCAAATTTTAAGTCAAATACTGCAAGGGGCAAATGAGAAAATAAAAGAATGCGGTGGTGTTTTGGTGGGCGGACACACTATAACGAGTGCTGAAATGTTTTTTGGTTTGAGCGTTACGGGTAAGGTTGCTCCAAAAGCCTTTTTTGCCAATAATACCGCAAAATCAGGCGATGTCATAATGCTTACAAAGCCCATAGGCACGGGGATTTTAAGCACGGCTTTAAAGGCAGATATGCTTGAAAACACACTTTTAGACAAGTGGCTTGAAAGGGTGAGCTTTTTAAATGTCTATGCGAGTAGAATTTTGCGTGAATTTGAGCCAAGTGCGATGACTGATGTAACGGGATTTGGGCTTTTAGGACATCTTAAAGAAATGCTAAATTCAAGTATTTGCATAGAGCTTTACAAGGACAAAGTGCCTGTTTTTGAGGGTGTGAAAGATAAAATGAATTTGGGCTTGATTCCGGGTGGGGCGTATAAAAATCAAAAAAGCATACAAAGCTTTGTTAAAGGGCTTAAAGATGAGCCTGATGATATGCTTTTGTTTGACCCGCAGACTTCTGGTGGGCTTTTGTGTGCTTTAAACCCTGATAAAGCTTTACTCGCACAAGAAAAATTGGCAAAAGAGGGCATAAATGCGGCTATCATCGCTCATTGTGTAGCTAGTAATGCACCTTGCATAAGGGTAGCGTAATTACCATTTTAAGATGAATTCGCTACCCTCGTGTAGCTTTGAATGGCAAGTAATGGCAATGTGATATTCACTACAAATAGCTTGAACGAGGCTTAATCCTATGCCAAAGCCTCCTTGGTCTGCGTTAAACCTTGCGTATCGCTCAAAAATCTTTTTCAAATTCGCCTCATCTATCCCGCAGCCGCTATCTTTAATGCTTAAAGTCTGCTCCTTTAAGCTCACAGCGATACTGCCGCCTTTTTTGTTGTATTTAATGGCGTTGCTGATGAGGTTGTCAAGCATTTTGTTGATTTTGCTCTTACTTGCTACAATGACGCTTTCATCTAAATCAAGGCTTAAATTCAGCTTTTTTTGCTCGAAAAAGAGTTTAAAATACTCCAAACGCTCACAAATAGCCTCTTTCATCACTATACGCTCTTGCTCGTTTGAAATGGTGTCTGGGAAAGTGTAGAAAATCAAGTCCGAGTAGGTTTGCGAGAGGGTTTTTGCCGCAAGTTTCATTCTTGTAAATTTAGTGCTATCAAGGCTTTTGTATTGTTGTTCTAGCCTTTCAATGCTAAGCAAAATGACGCTTAAAGGCGTGTTTATCTCGTGGGTAAAGTCTTTGATAAAGGCATTAAGCGTTTTAATCTTGCTTTCAAAGGGTTTAAGGGCGATTTTGACGAGAAAATACGACACCAAAGCAAGGATAAAAAAGGATAAAAGTGCGACAAAAAGGACTTTTAAGCGTATGAAAAACAAGTCCTTGCCTACTTCCTCACCCTCAATAAAGGTGTATAAATAGCTTTCTTGCACATTGCTTTCGCCGCGATAATCGTATATTTCATCATCGTGGCTGTCTTTATCTAAAAAATAGCCCGAGGAACGCATAATATTAGTGTAAAAAATTCTACCCTGATAAATTCCTCTAAATTTGCCCTTGTAACGCTTTTCATCAAGGGCTTTAATGTCTTTTTTATCAAGCGGGGCAGAAAGCGTGGAGCAGATGATAGCGTTTTCATCAAGTATAGCAAATTTAATGTCTGAAATGGCACTGATATTTTTGCAAGATTGTTCTAATGGGGTATAACGCGAATTGACTATGCTTAAAACTATGGTTCTGTGGGTATCTCTTAAAGCCTTGCTTCTATCTACCACGAGTTCATCATAAAGCTTGTCATACCACAGGGTAAAAAAGATAGCCAAAAAAATGCCCGTGGTGATAAGATAAATGAGTAAGATTGAACGAGTAACCCATTTAGCCTCGGACATAGCAATACCCTCTCCCCCTTTGATTTGTGATAGCACTTTTGCCTAAAATTTTTCGCAAATTTTTTATATAAACCCTCAAACTCAACTCGCTTGGCTCTTCATCATAGTCCCAAAGCTCCTCAAAAATCTTTTCTAGGCTGATGAAATTGTTTTTGTGCTTTAAAAGCAAGAGTAAGAGTTTGATTTCTTTGCTTGGTAGGGGTATGGCTTTGTTATTTTGATACAGAATTTGTGAATTTAAGGCGATTTTAAAGCCATTTCCCAAATCTTCGTAATTTTCATTTTTGTGAGCAAAGTCCCTTTTTAAAAGGCTTTCAATGCGTAAGGAAAGTTCTTTAAGCTCAAAAGGCTTTTTGATATAATCATCACAACCTGCCTCAAAGCCCTCTTTTAAGTCCTCCACAGCATTTAAGGAGGTGAGAAAGATTGCCGGTGTGCTTTTACCGCTACTTCTTAATTCTTTAAGCAAGGAAAAACCATCACCCAAAGGCACTTTAACATCTAAAATCCACAAGTCAAAATGCTTTTCATAAGCAAGGCTTAAAGCCTCATCAGCATCGCTTACCAAATTCACCTCATAGCCCTCATCGATGAGGTATTCCTCGACAATTTCGCTCAAATTCAAATCATCTTCAAGCAAGAGAATTTTCGCCGCCATTTTCGCTCACTTTTTGTAAATTTTTGCTTATTTTATCATCAAATAATTTACAAAAAATCTTTTTTATACTATAATAGCGTTCAAAAAATTTGAGTTAAGGGATAAAAAATTGCTTCCAAAATGGTCTAATGAATACAGCATAGATAATCCTCAAATAGACGCTCAACATAAAAAGCTTTTTGAAATGGCTGGAAATGTCGAGGCTATCGCCGATAAATCAGTATCAAGAGCTGAAATTAAGGACTTGCTGACTGAATTTTTTCACTATATGAAAGAGCATTTTAGTGATGAGGAAAGGTATATGGAGGAAATTAAATACCCAGAGCTTGAAGTGCATAGGCGTATTCACAAGGAAATCATTCAAAGTATGGTGCATTTAATAAGCACTATAAAAACCACCAATGATTTAAAAGAAAAATTGTATTTAATCTCTAAAAAATGGCTTTTAGAACACATTTTGTTTGAGGATATGAAAATCACTGAATTTTTAAGAACCTTGCCCGTTTCGGCTGATTCGCACTTTGATGATGAAATCACCTATATTGACGATGAAAATGACGAACACGGCGGGTATTATTATACTTGCGGTTGCGAGGGTAAAATTCACGATGTTTCACTAGATATTCACCGCAAAATTCAGGTGTCTGATAAAGATGTGCGTTGCAAAGAATGCGACACGACAATTAAATTTCTACACAAAGTAAGTGATAATGACTAAAAAACTTTTATTTACACTTTTAATAGTCCTAAATTTAAGCCTTGCTTCATCTTTAAAGGACGAAAAGCCCCTAGTGAGCGTAAGCATACCGCCACAGGCTTATTTTGTGAGGCAAATTGCCGCAGATAGCTTGAAAATCAATGTGCTTATCCCAAGTGGGACAGACGAGCATAATTTTGACTTCAAGCCAAGCGTGATGAAAGAGCTTGAAAATAGCGATATTTACTTTGGCATAGGGCTTGAATTAGAAAAGGTGGTGATAAATCGCTTTAAAAATTTAGCAAAAAATCTGCACTTTGTCGATACGGGAGAGGGGTTAAGAAAGCAGGATTTTCACCACGAGAATTCACATTCTCACCACCACGATGACACGCACGAAAAAAAACACGCTCACAACGAGGACCCACACATTTGGCTTGACCCGCTTTTAGTTAAAATTCAAGCCGAGCTTATCGCTTCAAAGCTCATTGCCACTTACCCGCAAAATAAGGCTTTGTATGAGGCGAATTTGGCTAAATTTAAAGCTGAACTTGATGCTTTAAACGCTCAAATTGTCTCTTTACTTGCTCATAAAAAGGGTAAAAAATTCATAGTTTATCATCCAAGTTGGGGCTATTTTGCCGCTCGTTATCATTTGGTGCAAATTCCTGTGGAATTTGAGGGCAAAGAGCCTAAACCAAAGGATTTGCAAAAGCTTATTCGCACGGCAAAACAAGAAAAAATTCGCACTATTTTCATTCAAAAGGGCTTCCCACAGGCTATGGCGAAAAATTTAGCCAAAGAGCTAAATGCCAATGTCGTTGAGATAAATCATTTGAGTGAGGATTGGCATAATGAGCTTTTGAAAAGTGCTAAAAATTTGGGACTTGAATGAAAATTTTAAGCATAAATAACCTTAATTTTGCCTATGATGATGAATTTGTTTTGACAAATATCAAGCTTGATTACGATGATAAGGACTTTTTGGCTATCATTGGACCAAATGGTGGCGGTAAATCCACGCTCATAAAGCTTCTTTTAGGACTCATTAAAAGCAAAAGCGTGAATTTAGCCCTTAAAAATCAATTCATAGGCTATGTCCCGCAAAATGCTTTTTTGAACGAGAATTTTCCCATTTGCACCTTAGAGCTTGTGCTAATGGGCTTACTTGAAAGCAAAAAAATTGGATTTTACGCTAAAAAAGATAAAGAAAAAGCACTCAATGCCCTAGAAAAAGTCAATTTGCGTGAATTTGCTCAGCAAAAAATCAGCACTTTAAGCGGGGGACAAAGGCAAAAAGCCTATATAGCAAGGGCTTTGCTTGGAGAATGCAAACTCTTAATCCTTGATGAGCCTACGGCTAGTCTTGATTCTCAAAGTGCGGTGGAGATTTTTGAGCTGCTTAATACCTTGCATAAAAGCGGCGTGGGCGTCATCGTGGTGTGCCACGACATCAATTTAGTCCTTGCTTATGCTGATAAAATCGCCTATCTTAACAAAGAGCTTGTTTTGCACGACAATGACAAGCAAAAATCAGCTTTAATCAAGCATTTAAGCCAAACTCATCAGCATTTTTGTGCTGTGGAGATGAGTTTAGAGCAGTGTCAATGCCACGCTACAACACACCAGCAATCGCAAAGCTAAACACTATACAAATAAAAAGCAAGGTTGGCACTTCATTATACGCCCTAAAAAATACCCCACTCCTCTTACAGCAGTCGTTTTTAAGCTGTTTAAGATAATAAGCCGTGCTGAAATGATACACGAGCAAAAGAAACACAAAGCTAAGTTTAGCGTGTATATGAGGCTGTGAAATTAAAGCCTCCCAGTGTGCTACAAGCATTGCGATGCCTGTAATTACCGAGCCAAGCATTGCAGGTGTTTGTATGCCCTTAAAAAGCCTTCGCTCTTGCACCTTAACCACCTTGACAAAGTCCGCATTGTCCTTGTTTTCGCTGTGATACACAAAGAGTCTTGGCAGGTAAAAAAGTGCCGCCATCCACGATACAAAAGCCATAAAATGCAAGGCTTTAATGTAAGTATAATTTTCGTTTAAAAATTCCATATTTCTTTCCTTTCATACAGCCCATTCGTCTTTTTTAACGGGCTTTTTTCTAAAAAATATCTCTTTGATTAAGATAATGGCTACGCTTAAATTGATAGTCGCATCGGCAATGTTAAAAATAGCAAATTCAAACCACTTGTGCCAAAAAAACATATCCACAACCCCACCATACAAAAATCTATCCAGCAAATTTGAAAAACCTGCTCCAAACATTAGCGAAAAGGCGATGAGGTGTTCTTTGAAAAAGCTTTTTTGCCAAAGCAAATACAAAAATAGCACAAGCAAAAGGGCTAAATGGACGAATTTTAAATGCTCTTTGTATTCGCTAAACATTGAAAAAGCTACGCCCGTGTTGAGTGTGCCAACCAAGCTTAAATACTCTCCGCCAAAAATTTGCTTACGCATTCCACAATGGCTTACTTGCTCGTCTTGAAAAAAGATTTTGCCATTTTCTATGACATTGCTTTCGCACAAAACCTGCAAAGTCCATTGTTTCATACTTTGATCAGCGATAAAAACCAAAGTAAAAAGAGTAAGAAAAATCACACAATTTTTAAGCATTCAAAGCCTTTTTAAAAAAATTCACCACTTCTTTCATCTGTGCTTCAAGGATTTTGCCCTCTTTTGACTCTAAAAGTAAGCGTATTAAATTCTCCGTGCCTGAGTAGCGGAAAAGTGAGTTAATGCCCTTATCTTTGAGCTTTTTTTCAAGTTCTTTTAAGCCTTTGATTTTGCTTAAATCTTTCTTTTCGGCGATTTTTAAATTCGTTAAAAGCTGCGGATAAGGCTTAATGGCACTTAAAATTTTACTCGCACTTTGCTTTTTGGTTAGCATAAGGGCTGAAAACTGCAAAGCCGCAATCAAGCCGTCCCCCGTTTTAGCATAATCCGTAAAAACTATGTGTCCGCTTTGTTCGCCGCCAAAATTACCCCCAAGCTCTTTGAGCTTTTCAAGCACGAATTTATCGCCAACGGCACAGCGAACAAGCTCGATTTGATGAGCGTTTAAAAATTCGCTCAACGCCCCATTACTCATAATAGTCGCCACCACAGCTGAATTTAGCTTACCTTGCTCTTTAAGATATAAGGCTAAAACGCCAAGCACACTATCTCCATTTGCAACTTCGCCCTTTTCATCGACAATCACAAGCCTATCTGCGTCTCCGTCAAAGGCAAATCCAACATCAGCACGAAGCTTTTTCACTTCTAATGCCAAATTTGCAGGGTGTAAAGCCCCGCAATTTTCGTTGATATTCAGCCCATTTGGTTTGTCATTTAGCACAATCACTTCTGCACCAAGCTCTTTAAAAATAGTCGGTGCGACTTTATATGCTGCTCCATTTGCCACATCAAGCACTACGCGTAGGGATTTTAGGGTGAGATTTTTGGGAAAAGAATTCTTAATGCTTACTATGTAACGCCCGATGACATCGTCAATCCTCTTGCTTTGCCCTATGGCATTTTCCTTGCTTTTAGCACAGGCGATGAGCTTATCATCAAGGTAAATTTTTTCGATTTTGGCTTCAATCTCCTCGCTGAGCTTGTTTCCGTGAGCGTCAAAAAATTTAATGCCATTGTCAAAGTAGGGGTTGTGCGAAGCTGAAATCATAATCCCCGCATCACAACGCATATCCTCGGTTAAAAAAGCTATGGCAGGTGTTGGCATAGGTCCTATTTGAATGACATTATAACCTATGGCGGTAAGCCCTGAAACTATGGCATTTTCTATCATATAGCCACTTCGGCGAGTGTCTTTGCCGACTAAAATATTATTTGTTACCGCACTATCTTTAAAATAAATTCCAGCCGCCATAGCAAGTCTCATCGCTAAAAAGCTGTCTAAAAACTCACCAGCCCTGCCTCTGACGCCGTCTGTGCCAAAAAGTTTCATCTTTGCTCTTTAAAAATTTTTCTTGTGATTATAGCAAATTATCTTAACTAAAAAACATTTTGCGAAAAATTCATAGAGCTTAATCAAACTTTAAATTTTGTGTGCTATAATTTGGGTTTATTTTCACAAAAAGGAATTTTAAATGGCAAATCACAAAAGTGCTGAAAAAAGAGCAAGACAAAGCATTAAAAAGACGGAAAGAAACAGATTTTACCGCACCAGACTTAAAAATATCACCAAAGCTGTGCGTGAGGCTGCTGCGACTAATGACAAAGCAAAGGCTGATGAGGCATTGAAATTTGCCAACAAAAACATACACGCTATGGTAAGTCGTGGCTTTTTGAAAAAGCAAACTGCTGCTCGCCGTGTCTCTCGCTTGGCTCTTTTAGTGAATAAAATCGCCTAAATTCAATGCTTGCTGAGAAGCTCAAAGCCTTTTTACATCGTTATGATGAGCTTAATGCTTTATTAAGCGATAGCACCATCATAGCCGATATAAGCAAGATGAGTATGCTTTCAAAGGAGCAAAAAAACCTTGAACCCATAGTCTCAAAAGCTCAAATTTATCTTAAAACCCTTGAAAACATAGAAGAAAACAAAGCCCTACTCAACGATAGCGAACTTGGCGAACTTGCCAAAGAAGAGCTTAAAAATTTAGAATCCAGTCAAAACACCCTTGAAGAAGAGCTTAAAATCCTACTGCTACCAAAAGATGCAAACGATGAAAGAAATATTTTCCTTGAAATTCGAGCCGGCACAGGAGGAGACGAGGCGGCTTTGTTTGTGGGGGATTTGGTTAAGGCTTATGCTAGATATGCTGAATTAAAGGGCTATAAAATAGAAATAGTCAGTTCAAGCGAAGGAAGCGTGGGCGGTTTTAAAGAAATCATTATGCTTGTAAAAGGCGAGGGGGCGTATTCGCGGTTTAAATTCGAGGGTGGCACACATAGAGTGCAAAGAGTGCCACAAACAGAATCACAAGGCAGGGTGCATACCTCAGCAATTACCGTGGCGATAATGCCAGAAGTTGATGATGTGGAGATTGAAATTTCGCCCAATGACATTAAAGTCGATGTGATGAGAAGTAGCGGACACGGCGGACAAAGTGTCAATACAACCGATAGTGCGGTGCGTATCACGCATTTGCCAACGGGCATTGTGGTAGTAAATCAAGACGGCAAGTCCCAGCACAAAAACAAAGAATCAGCGATGAAAGTCCTAAAAGCCAGACTTTACGAGATGAAAGAGCAAGAAAGACTAGCTAATGAAAGTGCTGCGAGAAAAAGTCAAGTAGGAAGTGGCGACAGGAGCGAGAGAATTCGCACTTATAATTTCCCGCAAAACCGCATAAGCGAACATCGCATCAATCTTACCTTGTATAAACTTGATGATATAATGGAAAATGGAAGCTTTGATGAGATAATCGAGCCTTTAATCGCTCATTATCAAGCCCTTGCTTTGCAAGAAAACGAAAGAGGATAAAATGGATTATAAAGAGCAAAAGCACCTCGTGCAAACCTACAAGAAATTTGACATTGTTTTAGAAAGGGGCGAGGGGGTATATCTTTTTGATGAAAACGATAAAGCCTACCTTGATTTTTCCAGTGGCATAGGCGTTTGTGCCTTGGGTTATGCACACAAAGCCTATAATGAAGCCTTGAAAATTCAAATTGACAAACTTATCCACACTAGCAACCTCTACTACAACGAAAACATAGCCAAAGCCGCGACAAATTTAGCCAAAGCCTCTGCTTTGAGTCGTGTTTTTTTCACTAATTCAGGTGCAGAAGCTTGTGAGGGAGCGATGAAAGTTGCCCGAAAATACGCCTTTAACAAGGGCATTAAGGGCGGAGAATTCATCGCTATGAAGCATTCTTTTCACGGACGCACACTCGGTGCTTTAAGCCTTACAGCAAATGAAAAATACCGCAAACCCTTTAAACCGCTCATTCGCTCTGTGAAATTTGCCGAATTTAACGATATTCAAAGCGTTAAAAAGGCTCTTAATGAAAAAACTTGTGCCATTTTTTTAGAAAGTATTCAAGGTGAGGGCGGGATAAATCCTGCCACAAAGGAATTTTACACGACTTTGCGAAAGCTTTGCGATGAAAGGGACATTTTGCTTGTCGCTGATGAAATCCAATGCGGAATGGGACGAAGCGGCAAGGCTTTTGCTTATCAGCATTTTGGCATTTTGCCTGACATTGTGTTGAGTGCAAAGGCTTTGGGCTGCGGTGTGAGCGTGGGGGCTTTTGTGTTGAGTGAAAAGGTGGCTCAAAATTCGCTTGAATTTGGCGAACACGGCACGACTTATGGGGGCAATCCCCTAGCTTGTGCGGCTGTAAATGCGGTATTTTCGATTTATGAGAGGGAAAAGATTATTGAAAATGTGGCGAATTTAAGCCCTTATTTTGAGCAAGTTTTAGAAAAGTTGAAAAAAGAGTTTAGCTTCATTAAAAAACGCAGTGGATTGGGCTTTATGCAAGGTTTAAGTGTAGATAAGTGTGTAAAAGTGGGTGATATTATCAAAGAAGCTCAAAAAAATGGGCTTTTACTCATTAGCTGTGGGGAAAATGACTTGCGTTTTCTGCCCCCACTCATCATAACAAAAAAACACATAGACGAAATGAGCGAAAAACTTAGCACAAGTTTGAAAAATTTTGTGTGATTAAAAATGGTAAAAAAGCCTCCGACTTGTCATATTGAGCCTCCACTTGTCATATTGAGCGTAGCGAAATATCTTATCATTGATTTAGATTCTTCGGTAGCT
>CAZSMF010000046.1:0-13586 GCA_964607975.1 uncultured Campylobacter sp.
CAAGATTTCACAAGGGAATATTTGCATATTTTAGAGAAAAAATAGCAAATTTAATGAGAAAAAAGGCTGAAATTTGCTACAATTAGCTTTTTAAATTCAATGTTTGAAAAAATTCACAATAATGTTAAAAAGTTTGGAAAAATGATTTTTTTAGATGTGCAAGGGACCTT
Organism: uncultured Campylobacter sp.; assembly: GCA_964607975.1. Taxonomy (GTDB): domain Bacteria; phylum Campylobacterota; class Campylobacteria; order Campylobacterales; family Campylobacteraceae; genus Campylobacter_D. The sequence goes on from CAZSMF010000046.1 coordinate 171, forward strand.
ACTCAAAGATAGCGACAAAAGCCTTATTAGCGGGGCGAAAGAGCTGATTGCGTGGCTTAATCTCAAAGAAATTCCCTATGTCATCATCACCAACAACACCAAAGATTTGAATTTCTTGCAAAATCTCCGCCAAAAAGGGCTTGACATTAAAGAAAATGCTTACATAGACCCGTTTTTTGTGCTTAAACAAGCTCTCAAACCCTGCGAAGTGGCTGCCTTTGGAGCAGATGAATTTATCAAGGCTTTGCAAGAGCTTGGTTTTGTCCTTGATTTTAAAAATCCAAAAGCCCTGCTTGTAGCAAGTTATGATAAATTCAGCTTTGAGGACTTTGCTTTGATGATAGAGCTTATCAATAAAGGAGTAAAACTCATCGCAATGCACGAAACAAGCCTGTATAAAAAAAATAACAAGGCGTATCCGGGCGTAGGAGCGATAATGCAAATGCTTCATTACGCTACAAATGCTCAATACCAAGTCTTTGGCAAACCAAGCCAAGCCTTTTACGAAGCAGCGTTAAAGCTTTTGCAAAAGCAAAATAAAGGGGCTAAATTCAGCGATATACTCATTATCAGCGATGATTTTAAGGGCGATTTAACACAGGCAAAAAAAATGCAAATGAATATAGCCCTAGTTTTAAGCGGCAAAATCACCTCCACTAAAAATTTAGACTTAAAAGCCGAAGATAAGGTGTATGAAAGCGTTTTTGATTTCTTAAAGGAGCTACAATGCAAGATTTAGACAAGTTAAGACAAGGTATAGACAAGATAGACGAGCAAATTTTACACTTACTCAACGAGAGAATGGGCGTTGTTAAAGCCATAGGTGAGCTTAAAGACAAGACTCGAAGCCTCATTTACCGCCCCGAGCGAGAACGAGCCATTATAAAAAGGCTTGAAAAGCTTAATTGTGGGCTTCTCACACCAAAGGCTATTGAGGCGATTTACCAAGAAATTTTTGCCGTGTCAAGAAATTTAGAAAAGCCTCAAAGCGTGGCATATTTAGGACCTGAGGGCAGTTACTCGCATCAAGCGGCGATGAGTCGTTTTGGCTCGTGCAGCTCATACAGGGCATTGGCTAGTATTGAAGATGTGTTTAAAGAAGTAGCGAACAAAGAAGTAAATTACGGCATAGTCCCCATAGAAAACAACACCGCTGGGGCTGTGGGCGAAACGCTTGATTGTTTAAGCAAATACGACAAGCTTAAAATTTATGCTGAATTGTATATGGACATCCACCATTCTTTTGTGAGCTTAAATAAAGATTTAAAGGCAATCAAACGCATTTTTTCACACCCGCAAGGCTATCATCAATGCCGCTCATTTTTAGAAAGTCATCACTTAAACGAACTTGAATTTATCGCCTCAAAATCCACCTCTAACGCTGCTTTTTTAGCCTCAAAAGATGAATTTTCAGCAGCCATTTGCTCTAAAATCGCCGCAAAGCTTTACAATGTCCCTATTTTCTTTGAAACCATAGAGGACAATGCGGCAAATCGCACGAGATTTGTGATTTTAAATCAAAGCAAATTCCCTAAAACAAACTCTTGCAAAAGTTCCATACTCGCTCATACCGCACACAAGGTAGGTAGTTTAAGTGATTTGCTTAATGACTTTAAAAACGCAAACATTAACCTTACCCGTTTAGAAAGCCGTCCGGCTAAAACAAAGGCATTTGGCTATGATTTTTACATAGATTTTGAGGGGCATATTGATGATGAAAATGTGCAAAAAATTCTTGCCAAACACAAGGATATAATGTGGCTTGGCTCATATTTATCAGGAGAAAATAATGAAATTCAATGAATTTTTAGACAATTTAGCCAATTACGAACCGGGCAAGGACATTGAACTTATCGCCAAAGAATATGGCTTAAACAGGGTGATTAAACTTGCAAGTAATGAAAATCCGCTCGGCACAAGCCAAAAGGTAGTGCAATGCTTGAAGCAAAACGCTCATTTAGCTTATCTTTACCCCGATGATACAATGAGTGAGCTTAAAGAAAAACTTGCCAAACATTATAATGTGGGCGAAAAGCAAATCATCATCGGTGCGGGGAGCGACCAAATCATAGAATACGCCATTCATTCAAAGCTTAATCCCAAAAACGCTTTCTTGCAATGCGGCGTTACCTTTGCAATGTATCAAATTTATGCTAAACAAAGGCAGAGCAAGTGCTACAAAACGACAAGCATAACGCATAATCTAGCTGAATTTAAAAGCCTTTACAACGCCCATAAAGACGAAATCAAAATCATCTTTTTGTGTGTGCCAAACAATCCCTTGGGCGAATGCTTAAATAAAGATGAAATTTATGCCTTTTTAAGGGAGGTTGATGAGGATTGTTTGGTGGTGATTGATGGTGCTTATAATGAATTTGCTAGTTTTAAGGACAAAAAAAAGCATTTAGAGCCAAAAGAGCTGTGTGCTTTGTTTAACAATGTCTTGTATCTTGGGACTTTTTCAAAACTTTACGCACTTGGTGGGTTAAGAATAGGCTATGGCATAGCCACAAAAGAGCTTATAGAGGCTTTTTATAAGCTTCGAGCGCCTTTTAATGTGAGTAATTTAAGCCTAAAAGCTGCTTGTGCTGCACTTGATGATAAGGAATTTGTGAAAAATACCTTGGAAAATAATTTTACTCAAATGAAGCATTATGAGGACTTTGCAAGGAAGTATCATATAGAATTTATTGATTCTTACACGAATTTCATCACTTATTTTTTGAAAAATCATCAAAGTTCGGCTTTGGCAAATGATTTACTCAAAAAAGGCATTATCATCAGGGATTTAAAAAGCTATGGCTTAAACGCCATACGCATAAGCATAGGCAAGGCTGATGAAAATCAAGCCTTTTTTGATGAATTTTTAAAGCTGCTTTGAGGCTAAATTTGCAAAAAGATAAGGAAAATTAAGGCGATTGTGTAAATTTTTGTTTCAAAATGCCGATAAAAAGAATGAATTTTTAGCTTTTTTGGTAAAAATATGCTAAATTTTTGCTTAAAAAGTGTATAATAATGACGAAAAATTTAAAATTTTAAGGCTTGTGATGAGAAAAAAGCACAAATGCTGGTATTTTTTAAAACTTAAAGAATTGAGGGTGTATGGAAGAATTTAAAAATATGATGCACCAAGTGAGCTTACTTTATCAAAAGCTCACCAAAAGGCAACGCATAGTTATCGTTTCTTCTATCGTTGTTGTTATTGCTTTTTTAGTGTTTTTAGCACTTTATAAAAGTGGTCCAAGCACACAAAGTGGCTATGCTGTGCTAGTGCAAGATGTAGGAGCTGCTGATGCCGCAGCCATAGTCGCCAAACTCGAACAAAATGGCATTGCCTACCAACTTGAAAACGAAAAAACCATTTTAGTCCCCCAAGAAGAGCTGTATAGACAAAGAATGATGATAGCCAGTGAAGGACTCATCAAAGACAGACGCACGGGCTTTGAGCTTTTTGACACGCAACAATTTGGTGCAACCAGCAAAGAAATGGATGTGAAATTCCAAAGAGCCATTGAGGGTGAGCTTGCACGAACCATATCTACATTAGAGCCTATACAAAAGGCTGTCGTGCATATAGCCTTTCCAAAAGATAGCGTTTTCACCGAAAGACAAGTGCCACCAACTGCTTCCGTAGCCGTAACAATCAGGCAGGGTTTAAGACTTAATAGAAAACAAATTGACGGGATTAAAAACATTGTCGCAGCAGCCGTGCCAAAACTTAGCCTTGAAAATGTTAAGATTATCGACCAAAAGGGCGTTCCACTTGATCAGCAAGAATTGTATGAAAACGAAAGAAGGGCTGAGGAGGAGCGTTACCGAAAGGACCGCGTTGCCGAGCTTGAAGAGAAGATTATCAACTCTCTTGCTCCATTTGCTGGTGGTGCTGATAAAGTGTATCCAACGGTAGAAATGCAATTTGACTTCTCCCAAGTGGAAACAAAAAGTGAAATTTATGACCCAAATACCGTCATTCGAAGCCAACAAAAACTCCACGAAGAATCGCAAGGGCGTAAAGCTCCTGTCATACAAGGAGTTCCCGGGGCTGTATCAAACATAGGACCAGTGGAGGGACTTGAAGAAACAAGCCCACTTGAATGGAGCAAAAAAGACCAAGTTACAATCAATAACGAAGTATCCGTAACCGTAACCAATAAAAAAGTCTCTTTCCCTAAAATCGTCAATGTTTCTGCCACAGCCTCCATACCAAAAAAATACCAAGAAAGAGTTGATGAAAATGGCAATATTCAAGGTGAATACATTGCAAGAACGGCGGCTGAGTTAGCGACTATTGAAAATTTAGTTCGAGGTATTATCAATTTTGACCAAGCAAGAGGCGATAAAGTCGCTGTGGCTGAATATGAGCCTAAAATGCTTGATGATGGCAAAACGACTAGCTTTTATGAGCGTTATCTCAGTCCTTTATTGCCGTCTATAAAATACATTATCGCGGCGATTTTACTTTTCATCTTTTACAAAAAAGTTATCGCTCCATTCACGCAAAAAATGCTTACAGACATTGCTGATACAGAAGAAGAACTTATTCGAGAAACAGACAATGTCGAGGACGCTGAGGATATGCTTGATAAGCTTAAAAGAGCGCGCGAACAAGCAGAAAAGCAGCTTGGGCTTGAAGGTGGCATTGATGAAAATGCCTTACAATATGATATTTTAATCGAAAAATTAAAGCAGCTCATTAACGAAAAAACCGAAGAAGTGGCAAGTGTGCTTCAAAATTTCGTTGAAAATGACAGCTCAGCAGAAGATAGGGGATTTTGATGATTAAGTTGAGCGAAGAACAAAAGATGATTTATGATGATTTGTCTATGGCTGAAAAGATTGCCATTCTTTTAATACAGCTTGGTGAGGACATTACTACTTCGCTATTTTCTCATATGGACATCAACCCCATTACCGAAATTTCTCGCCATATCGCTCAGGCTAAAAAAGTTGATAGAACCGTTGCAACGGCTATTTTAGAGGAATTTTACTCTATTTTACAATCTAATCAATTCATCAAAACGGGTGGTTTTGACTACGCCAAAGAATTGCTTTTCAAAACCTTTGGTCCAGAAATGGCGAATAAAATTTTAGAAAAACTCACCAAAAGTATGGAAACTGACCAGAATTTCTCATATTTAGGACAGGTTAAACCGCAACAACTTGCCGATTTCATCTCCAAAGAACACCCACAAACCATTGCTTTGATTTTAGCACATATGGACTCTGTGCATTCTGCTGAAACTTTGGAGTATTTTAATGAGGACCAACGCGCTGATGTGGTTACAAGGATTGCCAATTTAGGCGATATTTCGCCAACTGTGATTAAAAGGGTATCTGCTGTGTTCGAAAACCATCTTGAAAACTTGGCTGGAACTAAGGTTGAAGGGGGCGGTCCAAGGGCTGTGGCTGAAATGATTACCCGCTTGGGACAAACTGCGGCGAAATCAATCATCGCACAACTTGAACAAAGCGACCCTGAACTTGCCACTACGATTAAAGAATTGATGTTTACCTTTGATGACATCGCTAAACTTGGCAACCAAGCTATACGCGAAATTCTTAAAGTAGCAGACAAAAAAGACTTGATGATAGGGCTTAAAGGTTCAAGTGATGGACTTAGACAAAAATTCCTTGCCAATATGTCCTCTCGTGCGAGTGAAATATTCATTGAGGAAATGGGCTTTTTGGGTGCTGTGCGTGTAAAAGATGTTGAAGCCGCACAAAGAAAAGTCGTAGAAATCGTGCAAAAACTCAACGAACAAGGCATAATCCAAATGGGCGAAGGCGATGAGATTATAGAATAGGACAACGATGAAAAATACCAATGTCATATCCCCACAAAACACACAAGAACACATTATAGATAGCTATCATTTTAAGGTAATGTCTGAATTTGCCGCCATTGAGGAAAAAAAGCAAAAAGAAAATACCCAAGAACAAGAGCCTGTAACAAATGAGGAGGAAGAAAACAAAGAAGCAAGTGAAGAAATTCAGCCACAAACTGCCACACAAACTCCTTTACAACAAAACATAGTCGAGGATATGTTTAAAGAAAAAGAGGAAATGATAGATAAAATGGCAAGGCTTGAAATGCAAGTAGAAAGCCAACAAAAAGAATTTAATAATAATTTAGAAAACGCCAAAGAAAAATTCACCCAAGAAGGTTACAATCAAGCTAAAATAGAACTAGAACAAGAGATTAACGATGTAAAAGAAAAATTTTTAAAAAGCATAGCCAAGCTTGATGAAGTAAGCCAAAATTTAACGAATTTCATAGAAAAAAACGAAAAAGAGTTATCCAGTGCAGCCATAGAAATCGCCAAAGAGGTTATCAATAAAGAAGTAGAGGAAAATTCAGCACAAATTGCTTTAAATTTAGCCAAAGATTTAATCAAAGAGCTAAAAGGCGCACAAAATATCGAACTTAAAGTCAGTCCAAGTGATTATGATTTCATTAAATCCAAGCTCAACACCCGCTCTAATCTCACCATTTCGCTTGATGATGCGATTTCAAAAGGCAGTGTCGTTGTATTAAGCGATGAGGGCAATATAGAATCAAACCTCAACAGCAGATTGACTAAAATCAAAAAAATGGCAAGCGAATGACTCAGCCTTTTTTGTGTGAGAATTTACAAAAGCTCACATTAACAGAACTAGAAAATTTAGCTCATCAAATTCGCCAAGAAATCATCAAAGTTGTCAGTCAAAATGGAGGGCATTTAAGCTCAAATTTAGGCGTTGTGGAGCTTACTTTGGCTATGCATTATGTGTTTGATTTTTTCAAAGAACCTTTTATCTTTGATGTCTCTCATCAATCCTACGCCCATAAAATTCTCACAGGCAGAAAAGAATGCTTCAAAACGCTAAGACAATTTGGCGGTATGAGTGGCTATACCAAAGCAAGTGAGGGAGATTACTTTGTAGCGGGGCATTCAAGCACCTCCATTTCTTTGCTTGTGGGAGCTTGTAAGGCAATAGAGCTTAAAAAAGAGGATAAAACCCCAATAGCCCTCATAGGCGATGGTGCGATGAGTGCAGGAATGGTGTATGAAGCCTTAAACGAGCTTGGCGATAAAAAATATCCCTGCGTCATCATCTTAAACGACAATGAAATGAGCATAAGCAAACCCATAGGGGCGATTTCAAAATACCTTTCAAACGCTATGGCAAGTGCCTTTTATCAAAAATTCAAAAAAGGCGTGGAAAATCTTTTAGACTACCTCCCAGCAAGTGCGACTTATATGGCAAAGCGATTTGAGGAGAGTTTTAAGCTCATTACCCCGGGCATTTTGTTTGAGGAATTGGGACTTGAATACATAGGCGTGATAAACGGACACGATTTGAGCGAGTTGATTGCCGTGCTTAAAAAGGCAAAGGCTATGCGTAAGCCCTGTTTGGTGCATACGCAAACCATAAAAGGCAAGGGTTATGCTTTGGCTGAGGGCAAAAACGCTAAATGGCACGGCGTAAGTGCCTTTGACATCGCCACAGGGGCGATGAAAAAAAAGCCCAATGCCAAAAAAAGTGCCACTGAGCTTTTTTCGCAAAATTTACTCGAACTTGCCGATAAATACGAAAATGTAGTTGGCGTTACAGCTGCAATGCCAAGCGGAACGGGGCTTGATATGCTTATTGAAAAATACCCCAATCGTTTTTGGGATGTCGCCATAGCCGAGCAACACGCCGTTACTTCTATGGCGGCTATGGCAAAAGAGGGTTTTAAGCCCTTTGTCGCTATTTATAGCACCTTTTTGCAAAGAGCTTATGACCAAGTGATACACGATTGTGCGATTATGAATTTAAATCTTGTCTTTGCTATGGATAGAGCGGGCATTGTGGGCGAGGACGGCGAGACGCATCAGGGCGTGTTTGACATTAGCTTTCTTGCCCCCATACCAAATCTCACCCTACTCGCCCCACGAGATGAAGCGATGATGAAAGAGGTGATGGACTATGCTTATACTCATCAAGGCACGCTTGCTTTTCGTTATCCGCGTGGGGCTTTTTTGCTTGATGATGAATTTAAGGCAGAAAAAATCAAATTTAGCAAGGGGCAAATTTTAAAAGAAAGCGAAAGTGAAATAGCCTTTTTAGGCTACGGACAAGGAGTTGGCACGGCAAAGCTTGTTTTAGATGAATTAGAAAAAAAGGGCGAAAAAAATTATGCCAAGCTTGTTGATTTAATCTTTGCTAAACCGCTAGATGAGGAGCTTTTAAGCAATTTAGCTAAAAAAACAAAAATTTGGTTTGTTTTTGCTGAATGCGTGAAAATTGGCGGCGTTGGCTCTTTACTAACAAGCTTTTTGCAAAAAAAAGATTTAAATCACATTAAGCTTATAAGCTTTGAATATGAAGATAAATTCATAGAACACGGCACAACAAATGAGGTGCAAAATGCTTTGGGTTTAAGTGTGGAAAAATTGGCTCAAAAAATTCTTACGATTTGTAATAATAAAAAATCTTAATTGATATAAACTTTTTTTAAACTTTTTTTAGCTATTATTTGAGACAAAAATAAGGTTTTATAATGGAATTAGTGAATTTACTTAAAGAACATAACTTAAAAGCCACTCCACAGAGGCTTTGCGTGCTAAAAATTCTAAAAAAGCACGAACACCCCAACATTGACGAGCTTTACGCTCAGGTAAAAAAAGAGTATCCTTCCATTTCTCTTGCGACTGTGTATAAAAACATTGGCACGCTGCAAGAGCGAGGTTTGGTTGTAGAGGTTAATGTGCCTAATCAAAAGGCGTATTATGACATTTATGAAGAACCGCACATTCATATCATTTGCACCAAATGCGGACATATAGAGGATTTAGACTTTAAACACACAAATATTGGGGCGTATCAAGAAGAGCTTGAAAAAAGGCAAAACATTTTTATTGATAGTCTTTTCGTCTCAGCCTACACAGGCAGTTGTAAAAAATGTAAATAATTATGCAAGAACAAATCATTGAAATGTTTAATCAAATCGCCCCAAGCTACGACAAGGCAAATAAAATTTTAAGCTTTGGCGTGGATAAAACTTGGCGTATTAAGGGCGTTAAAAATGTCCTTGAAAATACCACACAAACTAGCCTTGACATACTTGACATAGCCTGTGGCACGGGCGATATGATAAAAATTTGGCAAAAATACAGCCCTCAATTTGGCAAAACTTTGCATTCTATAAAAGGCATAGATGCAAGTTTTGCTATGCTTGAAATCGCAAGGCGTAAAATTGCTAATGTCGAATTTATTGAGGCACAAGCACAAAATTTACCTATAAATGATGAAAGCACAGACATTATCAGCATAAGCTATGGCATACGCAATGTAGTGCAAAGGCAAAAAGCCTTTGAGGAATTTTTTAGGGTGCTAAAAAATGGCGGTTTTTTACTCATACTTGAATTTACAAAACGCGAAAAAGGCGGAATTTTAGCGTGGTGCAGAGATTTTTACCTCGAAAAACTCCTGCCAAAACTTGGCAAACTCATCAGCAAAAATGCCAAAGCTTATGAGTATTTGCCAAATTCCATTGAGGATTTTTTAAGCAAGGACGAACTCATCAAAGAGCTAGAACAAGTAGGTTTTAAGCTTGTGTGCTACAAAAATTTCAGCTTTGGCATAAGCTCAGCTTTCATCGTAAAAAAGTGTAAAAATGACGGTTAGCGAGTTAAATTTAAAAGCCAAAAGCCTTTTAGAAGCTCATTTTGACAATGTGATTTTAAACGGGGAAATTTCAAAGATTACCCTGCATAATTCGGGGCATTGGTATTTTGAGCTTAAAGATGAAAAGACAAGTATAGCCTGTGCTATGTTTAAGGGGGCAAATTCTAAAATTGATTTTAAGCCACAAGTGGGCGATTTTGTCGAGCTTGTGGGCTATGTGAGCTTGTATGAGGCAAATGGGCGGTATCAATTCATCGCCAAAGAGCTTAAAAAGTCTGGTTTTGGGGACTTGGAGGCGAAATTTTTAGCCCTAAAAGAAAAACTTGAAAAAGAGGGTTTGTTTGAGCGTAAAAAAGCAAAGCCTCAATTTCCCGCAAAGGTAGGCATTATCACTTCTTTTACCTCAGCCGCCCTGCAAGATATGCTTAAACTCATCGAACAAAAGGGCTATTTTTTAGCCAAATTATTTATCTTTAACGCCCTCACACAAGGGCTTAACGCTCCAAATTCACTCATTAAAGCCTTAAAAAAGGCAGATTCAATGAAACTTGATTTCATCATACTTGCAAGAGGCGGGGGAAGCCGTGAGGATTTGTTTTGCTTTAATGATGAAAATTTAGCAAGAGCGATTTTTGCCACACAAACGCCCATTATCTCAGCCATAGGACACGAAACAGACTATGTGATTAGCGATTTTGTGGCAGATTTTCGCGCCCCAACGCCAAGTGCGGCTATTGATTTGTGCTTTTTAAGTAAAAATGACATTGCCCAAAGCCTTGATTTGCTTGAAGATAAATACAAAAACTTGTTTTTAAATAGGCTAAAAACCCTAGAAAATGAGCTTTTATCTGCAAAAAAACTTTTCAAAGCCCATAGTTTTGGTAAAATCATCGAGGAAAAATTCACTCAAATTCATCTTTTGCAAAAACAACTCCGCTTCAATTTAAACGCTAAATTAGAACAAAGCCTTTCAAAGCTCAAAGAGTGCCAAAAGGCTTTCATTCAGCACGAAAATTTTTTTGAAAAAAGCAAATTTTTCGTCTCATTAAGCAAAGACGGCAAGATGATTTCGCTAGAAAAATTACAAAAAAATGATACAATTTGCTTACACTCTCAAACGAGCAGTAAAAAGGCTCAAATTCTTTAAAAAAGGGGAAAAGATGAGAAAAATCAATTTTAGTGCAGGTCCTTCCACTCTACCTGAAAGCGTCTTAAAACAGGCACAAGATGAACTTTTTGATTATCAAAACAAGGGCTTTTCGATAATGGAAATAAGCCATAGGACAAAAATCTTTGAGGAAGTGCATTTTGGTGCTATGCAAAAGGCAAAGGAACTTTACGGGCTAAGTGATGATTATGAGGTGTTGTTTTTGCAAGGCGGGGCGAGTTTGCAATTTGCGATGATACCGATGAATTTTAATGAAGGTGGGGTTTGTGAATATGCAAATACAGGCGTTTGGACGAAAAAAGCCATTAAAGAAGCCCAAATTTTAGGCGTTAATGTTAATGTTGTAGCGAGTAGTGAGCAGGATAAATTCAGCTTTATCCCTGAGGTGAAATTTAGCCAAAACGCTGATTATAGCTATATTTGCTCGAACAATACCATTTACGGCACGCAATTTAAAAGCTATCCAAAAAGCAAAGCCCCTTTAATCATCGATGCTTCAAGTGATTTTTTCTCTCGCAAGGTTGATTTTAGCGATATAGCAGTATTTTACGGCGGAGTGCAAAAAAATGCTGGAATTTCAGGACTTGCTTGCGTCATCATTCGCAAAGATATGCTTGAAAAAAGCCAAGCGAAAAATATCCCAAGTATGCTTAAATACGCCATTCACAGCGAAAACAAGTCTTTATTTAACACGCCGCCAAGCTTTGCCATATATATATTTAACCTCGAAATGCAGTGGCTTTTAGAACAAGGCGGACTTGATGCTATCAACGAAAGAAACAAGGCAAAAGCAAAGCTTGTGTATGAGTGCATAGATGACAGCAAGGGCTTTTACAAAGGACACAGCAAAAAAGACTCCCGCTCCTTAATGAATGTGAGCTTTAACATAGCACACAATGCGGATTTAGAACCCGTTTTCATAAAAGCCGCCGAAGAAGCAGGTATGATAGGGCTTAAAGGACATAGGCTTTTAGGCGGCATTCGTGCAAGTTTGTATAATGCCATTTCCTTAAAGCAATGCGAGATTTTGGTGGATTTTATGAAAGAATTCGCCAAAAAACACGGCTAAAAAGCGGAGCAAATTCCGCTTTTTGTTTTTTATATATGCCTTTTTATGTCTTTTTTATATGCTACCCTTACAACGATACTTGCATTGTCATACTGCCTTTTTATATCATACTAAACCACCACTCTTGTCATACTGCCCCTACTTGTCATACTAAACTTTTTATGTCATACTGAGCCTTCCCTTTGTCATACTGAGCCGTAGGCGAAGTATCTTTATGAGATTTTTCGTTACGCTCAAAATGACAAAAATGGTGTCATACTGAGCGTTAGCGAAGTATCTCATTATAAAAAAGCGTTTTCCTTAAAAAAGATTCTTCGGCTTACAAGTAAGCCTCAGAATGACAAGGTGGAGTGTCATACTGAGCGAAGCGAAGTATCCATAAAAAATTTAAAGCAAATTCATAAAAGCGGACGCCACTTATACCCTGTGGATTTTTCGCTACGCTCAAAATGACAAGGTAAATGTCATACAGCATTGCAAGAAATATCCAAAATCAAAGCAGCATACAATGCAAAATATCCACAAAGTCTTGTGGATATTTTATACTAAAACAACTTTTTATCTATCAGCAATCTCATATTCAAAAGTGCCAAAATTTGTTTTGGCTTCAATCTCATATTTGCCATTTTTTGGCTCACAATTTTCAAGCCAAAATTCCAAAGAATTGCCATAGATAAGCTGCTTTCCTAGTGGCGGTTCTTCGTATTTGAAAGATTGCCGAGTAGTTTCACTAAGTTTGGAGACAATCTCGTTGTATTCTTTAATAGTTAAGAATGATAGTATATTAACACAAGTTCCATCTTTTAGTACTACTGCGTACTTATACGCTACCTCTCCAATAGAACCATCTGTCTTGCGGCATTTAACAAAATCATCCCACCCACTGCTCCTTATCTCTAATCCACTCGCTTTTAAATACGCCAAATATTTCTTATAGTCATCAGACTTCAAATTAAAATCTATGTTAAATTTTACCATACATTCACCATTACGCCCAAAAGCCTTTATATCCTTAATGACTGTTTCATCATCTTTGGAAGTAAGATAATATCTGCTTTGTTTGCGTTCTAATACAGGAGCCTTGGTTAAATCCGCACTATCGCACCCACTCAAAGCAAACACCACCACGAAAGCCAATATTTTGGCTAAAACTACTTTTTTCATTGTCTATCCTTTATCTTAAATTTTTTAAATCATCAAGCGAAATTTTTCGCAACTCTTACCAAAACCCTTTTTTATCGCTTTATTATGCTGTCATTTTGCCTCCTTTTGATTTGTTTTTTTACACTCTTCCCATATTTGTTTGATTCGAGTTGTAAAATTTTTCCAATCAGTAAAAAATTTTAAAATATTTTTCGGTATTTGCGTAATAGCATAAAATTTACATATAAGACAACGAAGCAGACTTTGACTGCCGCCTTTTAAAGTAAAATGCACAATAATACCAAGCAATACAACAAAAATCAAAGCACTCCAAAAATAAAACGATAAAATATAATGCTTTATAAAATCAATAATAGCTACG
>CAZSMF010000047.1:0-12735 GCA_964607975.1 uncultured Campylobacter sp.
GCTCAAAATGACATTCTTTCTTGTCATACTGAGCAAAGCGAAGTATCTCAAAGGGGCAAAGGACAAACCACTAAAAAAGGAAAAAAATGGCTTATGCTAACAAAGATGAGATTAAAACTTATTTTGAACTCAACAACGATACGCCAAAGCAAGTGGCGGCTAAATTTAATGTAAAATACCGCACTTTAAGCCACTGGATAAAAAGCGAAAAATGGCAAAAAGGCAGTGCGATTAAAGAATTAAAGGGCGAAGTCGTGCGAAATGAACTTTTGACAAAAGAAAGTTTCAGCGTTACGAACGCAGCAGCAAACAAGCTCAAACGCCAAATGCTTGAAAATTTAGGCGTAAATGCCTCAAAGGTTGATAATCTTTGCCTTGAAGCAATGTTAGAGGAAGCAAGTGATAAAATCTTGCTTGAAGCGATGAGCTTAAATTTCATTCAAAAAAATATGGCTCAGGCTTGTCTTTTAGCTAAAAACGAGCTTTTAAGAATGATAGAGTTAAGAAACGAGGCAAAGCCTGATGCGATGATTATCGCTGCGGCTGAAAAAATGGCAAATATGTTTTCAAATTTGCAAAGCTCTATTTATGGCAAAGAACCGCCTAAAAATGTGGGCGTTGTCGATGAAAACACCGATTTTTCAAAGTTAAGCACAGCCGAGCTTAAAAATTTATTGAAAGAGTGAGGGTTTATGTAATATTAACATATTATGTCATAATGCCCTTTTATGTCATTGAGGCTTTTTTATGTCATATTGAGCGAAGCGAAATATCTAAAACCTACTATGTCATATTAAGGGCGTAGCCCGAAATATCTCTTAACCTTTGTGCTTTGAGATACTTCGCTTTGCTCAGTATGACATTGCCTTGTCATTTTGAGCCGCTCCCTTGTCATTTTGAGCGTTAGCGAAAAATCTCATAAACTACCCTTTGAGATATTTCGGGCTACGCCCTCAATATGACACAAGGGGGCATATACTTCGCTTTGCTCAGTATGACATAAGGGGACGCAAAATGACAAGGGCAAAGCAAAATGACAAGGTAAAAAAGGACAAAAATGCAAGATAAAATAAAAAAAGAACTTATTTTAAGAGATTTAGCAAAAAAGGACTTAAAGACTTTTTTACTCTTAAAATGGCAAAGATATAATCAGCAGTATTTTATGGATAATTGGCATTTTGATTATATTTGCGAAATTTTAAGCCATACGCTCAAAGACTACGCCGATGAAAAAAACGCTAAAACAATCACAAGGCTTATGCTCAATATGCCGCCTTCTTATGGCAAAACTGAAATCATCGCTAGAACTTTCATCGCTTGGGCTTTGGGGCGTGATAGAAAACGCAAATTTATTTATATATCTTACAGCGATGAATTGATTAAAAAAATCTCAAATCAAGTGCGAGATTTGATGAAAAGCAGTTTTTGGAGTGATATTTTTGGCGAAAAGCCTTATTTTTTACAAGACAATGCCGCTGAATTTGTGCTAAAAGAGGGCGGGGGACTTTTTGTAACGACTTTAAAAGGGGCTTTAACAGGCTTTCACGCTCATAGCATTTTAATTGACGACCCTATCAAAGTAAGTGCAATGTCAAGTCGTGCGGAGCGTAATTTTGTCAATCAAAACTTTAAAGAAAGCGTTTTGTCAAGGTTACAGGATAATTATTCAAATATCACCATTTTAATGCAAAGGCTAGGTTATGAGGATTTGTGCGGCTTTTTGCTTGATGAAAAAAACTTTGATAAAAGCGTTATCGCTCAATGGCAAAAAATCGAGCTTGAAGCCTTAAATAAAGAAAAAAAGACTTATCAAATCGGCGATTTTTGCTTTGAAAGAGAAGCTAATACACCGCTTTTCCCAGCAAGACACGATAAAACGCAGTTGCTTGAATTAAAGCAAAGAATGGGCGATGATGAATTCAGCGGACAATATCAGCAAGTGCCGCAATCAAGCGAAGCGGGATTTTTTCTACTTGAAAATTTTAAAATCATCGCAAGTTACGAACAAAAACCCCAAAACGAATACATTTTCATCGACAACGCCACTTCTTTAAATGTCAAGGCTGATAATCGTGCAGTCGTAGTTATAGGCGTTGAAAAAACCGAACAAAATTTAAGCCGCTTTGTTGTTAAGGATTGTTTTTTCGGCGTTTTTGATGAAGAAAAAATGTGCGAGGTGATTATAGAAACTTTGATTAAATACCCAAAAGCAAGGGCATTTATAGAAAGCGATGGCGGGGGGCTTGTTTTAGAAAGGCTTTTAAATAAGCAAATTGTGCTGATTAACGACAAATTAAAAAGACAAAATCAGTCTTTAATTTCAAATCTCATCTCAACTTACCCCGCAAATCGCAAAATTTCAAAAATAGAAAAAATCAAAGCCCTAAAACCCTACTACAACAGCGGACATTTAGTCTTTTTGCAAAATGCAAGTGGCTTAACACAAATCAAAACTGAATTACTCGCCTTTAACCCTGAAAAGCCTTTTAGAAAAGATGACTGCATCGATGCTATTGCAAGTTGTGTGAATAGTGATGAAGTTTTCGCACCGCCTTTAAAGGACTTTAACCCGCAAAAAAAGCAGACAAAGGCTTGGGTGCGGACAACTTGGCGAATTTAAATTTTAAATAAGTTTAAAATGTTATAATTTGGTCGTTTAAGTGTTAATGATTAGCTTCTTTCAGTTGAGAAAGGAGGTAAGAGATGAATTTAATTAAGGTTTTAAGCCTTATTATTGCTATTCTCACACTAGCCAAAGAGCTTTTAACGCTCATTAACTAGTATGCCTTAAAAAACTTGACTTATTATAGCAAAGCCGACTTAATCCTAGCTTAAACAATATAAATGACTGAAAGAGTGTCGGCTTTCAGTCTAAAAATCTCATATTGAGGGTAAAGCCCGAAGTATCTTAACACTACTATGTCATATTACCCCTTTATGTCATACTGAGCGAAGCGAAGTATCTAAACCCTACTATGTCATACTGAGGGCTTTACGCCCGAAGTATCTCAAATTATAGCAGGTTCTTTTTCCGCTTCTTTACGCCACCTTTCATACTCCCAATAAGCCTCTTGCTCCCTTTTTGAATTTTGCCTACGCTCTCGCTCTTTATCAACAAGTGCTACAAGCTCATCATCACCTTTTATTGAGTGTCTAGCTCCCCAACCGCAAGAGCATAAAAGCTCGACATTTCTTTCACGCACCGCTTTTTTTACTCGCTCATATCTTACCCAGCAAAGCTCTTTCACGCTTTGACAATGCAAAGGGTGAGGGATTAACTCGCTTTTTTCAAACAAACACTCAATCATTATTAAAAATCCTTGCTAAAATCGCTGCGTAAAATGGCGGCACGATTTTAGGCTTTTCTAGCATTTCATTTAAATTAAAAAGCGTTAAGAAATTTTCTATTATTTTTTTATCGCTTTCATCGGCATTTTTATGATGCTTGTGATTTCCTAGATAAAAATCTAAAAAAGTCATATTGATATTTTCAAAATTGTATTCTTTAACGCATTCAATTTCAAGCTCTAAAACACCCTCGCCCTCGTAGATAAAAAAGCGTTCATTATCCTCGCTTTGATAATACCCACCAAAAGCAGGGCATTCAAGCTCATTTAAACCCGCTTTCAGCTCAAAAGCCTTGCCTTGTGGATTTGAAAACCTATCTTTTAAAATAAGTTTATAATCTTTTTTTGCCTCAACTTGTCTTCTCATCGTAAATCAATCCCCTTTACCCTTGCTGTTTTCACGCTTTTATTTTGTTCTGTGTTTAAAATTTGCTCGTTTTGCTCTTTTAAACTCTTTGCCACCCCTGCTTGTGCTTCGTATTTTAATGCCTTGCTTTGTAGCTCGTTAATTTGTGCTTTAAGCTTCATTATTTCAAGCTCTTGGCTTAATCTGCCAATCTCGTCATTTTGTGCGGCTTCTTGCTGTGCTTCGTCCGCTTTTTGTAAAACAAGCTCAATGTCCTCAACTATTGGGCTATCGGTATCTTTTAACATTAAAGGCAGAAGTGCTGTCATTAAATCGGGGCGAATTTGCCCTATGGATTTAAGCATTTCGCTCCAATGGCTAAATCTTTCCTCCCTACCGCTCATTTTAAGCTGTGTTTTGTAGATTAAATCAAATTTACCCACTCTTATTTTGCTGTTTTCATCGTTTTCATCGTTGATTGTAAAATACCGCTCACCCACTTCTTTATCAACGATTTTAAACACTTGTTTTTTTGTAAAATAGTGCATAATAAAGCTTAAAGCCTTTTTGAAAATAGCCTTATCCATTTCATCACTGCTTTTTAAATACTCGCCCAAACCCATTAAACCTGCATCACGCCTTTGAGCTATGGCTACACCGCTTTGCCTGTTAATCGCTGTGCCTAAGGCTTCATCATTTAAACCGCTTAAAATCTTGGCTAGATTGAGCTTTTCTTGCACCTTATTTGAAAGTGCTGAAAGCTGTGCTTGGTGCTGGACGAAGTGGATTTTTTTACTCTCTAACGCACCTTGTTGCACTTTAACAATGGCATTATCAGCACTTGCCGAATTTACAAAATCATCAGCATCAAAAACCGCGCCCTCTTCATAAAAGATTTTCATCGAGCTCATCATATTGAGCATTCTATTTTCGGCTAAATTGATATAATCTTGCAAAGATTTAATATTTCTAAAAAGCCCATACCACTTTAATTTTTCATCAATTTGATATTTACAAACTACAAAAGGATGGCTGTGCGTTTTAAAAGGGCATTTTTCAAAGGCTAAAATTTGATTGTCGCTATTCCAAATGTAGCGATTAAAGCAGTTAATTACTTTTCCATTCTCGTCAGTTTCAAGCTCTTGTATCCAACTTTCAATTAAGGTTATTCTATCATCATAAAAATCGCTGTTATTTGTGATGATTTCCTTGCCAAACATTGCCTTTGCTTCACTTGCCGAAGTGTTTAAAATGCGGTGAAAACGCCTCGCATCTTTTGCGTTTTTTTGCGTTGAATACTTATCGATGACAAAGCTTGATGCTGGGACATTTTCAATGGATAAATGAAAATCCCCATCTTCATCTTGTTTTATCCAAATTTGCACTACCGCTAAACCTAAAATCAACTCTTTATCACGCTTGATAATCTCGCTGTCAAATTCGTCCTGCTGTGAAAAAACTTTAAGTAAGTCATTTAAAAGCGTGGCTAGTGTTTTATCCTCGACTTGCCTACCGCTTAACTTCACTTCTTGTATGCTTTCGCTTTTATAGCCTAAAATCTTATCAACGATGATTTTATAAATATTTTCAACGATAGGGATTTGATTTCGCTCTAAAATCAAAGCCTTAACATCTGAGGGCAATTGCTCTCCGTGATAATACCTTTTAGCGATTTCATACTCTTTTAAAGAGCTTTTATTGGCTTCTTTGTCCATTTCAAAAAGCTTACTGATTTCATCAAAAGACTTCATTTTTTATCCTTTCTTGCTTTGTCTTTTTGGCTCTTTTTGTCTTATCATTTTGTCCTTTTGTCATATTGTGCCCTATTTATGTCATATTGAGGGCGTAGCCTGAAATATCTCAAAAGGCAAGGGTGAGATTTTTCGCTACGCTCAAAATGACAAGGTAGAATGTCATACTGAGCGAAGCGAAGTATCTCAAAAAGCCTTTTAGATTTTTCGCTACGCTCAAAATGACAAGGGGGACGCTCAAAATGACAAGGTAGCGGCTTAAAATGACAAAAAAAGGCATACACTTTACTTTTCATCGCTTAAAAACTCATCTTGTCGCTTTTTAATCAAGCTCATCTTATCCCTTAAATCACTATAATAAGAAAAAAGCAAAATATAAGCGTTGATTATATCCTCGTTTTGTTGTGCCTTTGGGTGCGTGTAAGTAGGGATATATAAAAGTTCATTAGGGATTTTATCCCTCAAAACTTCCACCTTTACCACTTCTTTACTACTGCAAGAGCAAAACGCTATCATTGAAAAGACTAGTAAGATTATTATCTTTACTTGTTTTAACATAATTCATCGCCTTTGTCGTTTTTAAGCTATTATTGCGTTCAAGCTCGTAAGCTTGTTTTATAAGCTCGTTATCTCTTTTGTTTTGCCTTACCACTTCTTTAATGGCTTTATTTAAGTCCTCATTCACCCTTAAAATTTGCTCGTTATTTTCAAGCAAAACCGCCTTATCGCTTGAAAGTTTAAGCGTATAGATAAACAAAGCCGCAAAAAGCACTGCGATTACAAGATAAATTTTCATTTTCACACTTTCACAAAAGGACTTAAAAACGCTGTTTTTGTGCGTTTTGAGCTGATTAGTGCCTTGACTTTTTGCTTTTCATCATTTAGCATTTGTGTGTAATAAACAAGCTTTTGCGTGTTGTCAGGGGCAACCTGTGAGCGATATAAATCAACAAAAACGCTTAAAACTAGCAAATTTGTAAATTCATCGCTTAAAATCAACTGACTATTTTTATCAGCTAAAACCGCCTTTTTAACTGCGTAAATGTCTAGTGTGCCGCTTACTTGATTAGTAAAAGCGTAAGTTTTTGGGGCTTTTTCGTAAAAATACTGCCCCCCTAAAAGCTTATTTTTAATCACAAAAGCATAAGACATTAAATTTAAAGGCGTATCGTTTAAAAACGCTGCTATAAGCTTGTTAATGTCAAAATCCAGCACCACTTCTTTTTCAGCATTTAGCTCTTTTGTAAAGTGCTGTATGTTAAAATCAAATTCACTCAAAAGCTCGTTTTGGTGAAGTTCGATAAGCTTGATTAAAAAGGCTTCACTTTGATTTGTATCATTTCCCGCTAATTTTTGAGCGTTAATGTTAATGTCGTTAAGCCTGACGCTTAAATGTGCTAAAATATCACTTACTTTCATTGTTTCTTTCCTTTCTTGCTTTGTCTTTGAGCGACTTTTGCAGGAGTTCGCAAAAAGCTCATTCGGCAAACTTTCAATGTTTAGCCTCAATCGCTTTTTGCTTCACAACCTGCAAAATTCATCTCAAATCCCACCTTTGTTTTTTTTGTCTTTTTGGCTCTTTTTGCCTCGTTGCTCATCTCGTAAAAGCTCAAAAATCCCAGCAAATTGCCGCTTTGTTTTAGCCTGTCCTTTGCTTTTGGCAAAGTCCTGCACCTTGTCATTTTGCACCCCCATTTATGTCATTTTGAGCTTCCCTCTTGTCATTTTGAGCGTAGCGAAAAATGACAAAGCTTATTTTCCATCATTCTTTCTCTCAACCACTCTTAACTTACCGCCCATACTCTTGCCAAAGTCCTTTTTACCGACATTATAGGCGTTATTATCACTCATTAAAGCCGCAAATTTTTTATAATCAAAATTGCCCTTTTTCAAAGCATTTTCCATATAAGCAATGCGGTCTAAATTACCCTTATAATTTTGCAAAACGACATCAGGTATTTCAGCACCCTTTAAAACATTATTTCTTATAGTCTGTTCTTGCGTTGAAGCCATAGACTTTTTAACGCCTAGCAAGTGCCTTAAATAATTTTCCTCATCTTTAAATTTAGGATTTACAATCTCTGCGGCATCTTTTGCTTGTTGATTTGTAATGCGTCCGCCTCCGCCATTTGTCCTAGCCAAAGCCTTTGCTGCCATTTCAGTATTTGCGATAAACTCACCCTGTGAAGTATCTATAAGCCCACCTGTGCTTTTATGTATCCACCGACCAAGTCCAGCACCTACGCCTAAATTACCCTCGCTACTCATTATAGTTCTATCAATGGCAAGGCTATCATCGACATCGCTATACATTTTATCGTGGCTTGTTGTCATTCCAAGCCCTTTAACCTTTGCATTTATGTTTAAATCCGCACTTTTATCGCCATACTCACTTAAATCAAGCCCTAAAAACTTTTTAGCTATGTAAGCATCATAAAGCGTTGTTTTGTTATTTTTTAGCTTATCATCTAAATACCTAACATTCGTGCTTTTAAAATAATTTTGTGGCAAGTTTTGAGCCGCTTCGTTTTGATTTTGTGCCATTTCTAGCGTTTGCTGTGCTTGTTGCATTGAAAATTCATTGCCATTTTGAAAATTAAGCTTTGTATCCTCGCTTAAATTTTGCTCTTTTGCTTGATTTTCCTGCCTGATTTGTTGCTCTCTTGCTCTTAATGCGTCTAAATTTGGATTATATGGCATTTATTCTCCTTTTGTAATGTTTTTTTCAAGCTCTAAAATAAGCTCGTTGTCTATTTTTTCCGCCTTGCTTAAATCCTCTGTAAGTTGCTTGACTTCGTTTTCAGAAAGGTTAAGATGACAAGAGACAATTTGATTTAAAATGCGTTTGTCAAAGTAAAAATCCACCAGCAAAGCCACCAGCATAGTAAAAACAAAGATGAAAATTTTAAAAAAGGTGTCAAATTTCATTTATCACTTCTATTTTTTAAGTTAATAATTCTTTCAAGCACATTTAAAACCTTATCCACGCCCAAAAGTGCCACCGCTGATGCACAGGCTATTTTAAACAAATAAGGCAGATTTTCAAAATACCCCAAAAGCGTAAAAACGATAAAAGAGATTATCCCACTTGTCAAAACCAAGTCAATCCCCCTTAAAAAGCGTGTTCGCTTTAATTTTATGTCCTTTTTCTCGTCCTCGTTTTCGTTTAAAATTTCGTGTTCGTTTCTTGCAAAACGCACAAAACCGCAAAGAAAACCCAAAACTAAAAGGGCTATATATTCACTTAAAATTATTTCATTCATTATAAAAACCTTACTTAAAATCAAAAACAAGCTGCATAATCAAAGCCACCATCATCGTGCAAGAAAAAATGATGAAAAATACTAAAATTCTATGTATGACAAAAACCATTTTTCTCGTGTATTTATACTTAAAATCACAATGATACTTGCCGATTAAAAACCAGCGAAACAAAAAAAGATAGTATTTAAAGCTTTTTTGCATTTTTCACCCCACTTGATAAACTTTGAAAATTTTCTCTTTTTTTGCCATTTTATTTTCATAAAATTCAATTTGCGCTAAAATCTTATAAGCCTCGTTTAAACTTGCCAATTCATTAACAACGCACAAACTTAACACACTTGCAGCGTTTTGAAAACGAAGTTGAAGGACTTTAAAATTATCCAAATTCTCAGCTATTTTTAACGCTACTAACTCACTGCTTTTGCTGTCAAGTTCGTTATTAAAGCTTTCATCATTTAAAAGCTCATTCATTTTTTCATCTATTTTGTCCTTGCATTCTTTGCTTAGATTTTCTTTGTTTATCGCCACTTTTATGGCTAAATCACTGCTTAATTCATCGTTTAACTCTCTTTTTAAAAGGGCTTTAATTTGCGGTGTGTTTTCGTTAAAAACTATATTCACGCTTTCATCGATTTTAGCATTTTGCAAGGCTTTCACCTCGCCAATAGCTTTTTCAAAATCACTTTTAAGCTTGTCAAATTCAGCTAATTTCTCACTTAAAGTCATCTTCAAACCTTTCTTTTATCATTTTAAAGGGTAAGAGTAAAAAGGAGATTATTTCATTTTGCTTCCCCTTTATGTCATTTTGAGCCTTTCTTTTATGTCATATTGAGGCGTAGCCGAAATATCTCTTAACCCTTTGAGATACTTCGCTTCGCTCAGTATGACACAAAAGGGCGGTATGACATAAGGCTACACCTCAATATAACATAAAGAGTTTTTAACAAAAATCAAAAAACCCTTACCCTTAAAAATGATAAAAGTGGCTTTAAAAGCCACCTTTCTAAATCTCTGTCATTTGTTCGCTAGGCAAGAAGTAAAATACCCTTAAAGCTACTTGTCCTTTTGCACAAGTAGCACTAGCTTTGATGGTAACGACTTCATTTTGATTTGTCATTGTTACCTTGCTAGAATTGTAATTTGCCCCTTTTGTAGCGACATCCAAAGCCGATGCGAAAAAAGTTTCCTCGCTACCAAGTCCGACATTTAGCGTTTTACCACTTGCTGTGGCTTCGATGACTTCTACATTTACGCTTAAAACCTCTGCATTTTGTGGCAAAATCAAAGCATTAAAGGCATCAGTGCCTATGTCTGCTAGATTTATCACCGCTTTTGCAAGGTAAGATTGAAATTTAACTCTTTGTTGCATTTTTTATCCTTTCTCTTTTTAATGGCTTGTTATTTTAGTTTTTTATGTCATTTTGAGGCAAAGCCTTGTCATTTTGCACCCCCATTTATGTCATTTTGAGCGTAGCGAAAAATCTAAAAAGCCCTTTGAGATATTTCGCCAAAGGCTCAATATGACATAAGGTGTCAATATAACAAAAAACGACAATATCACCTAAAATAACAAAGTAGAGGTAAAAGCCTACTACTCTAAACTTGAAAAAATGCCAATAACCGCATAATCAGTATCAGCATAAACGCTTAAAGCACCGCCGACTTGACTTTCAAAACGACCTTTTGAAATCGCCATAAGTCTATCCACGCCGCAAATGACCTTTCTACCCAAATCCGCATTATCATCAATGTAAAATTGAGTAGTATCAGCACCAGCCATTATCAAAGCCCCTGCACCGATTAAGTAGCCTATTGAAACTGGCTGTGTTTTAGCGTATTCGCTCGGCTTTGTAATGGTTTTGAAATTTTGCACATTGATATTTTCAATAAACTCACTTTCAGGCGTTTTTGAATTCACCATACCCGCTGAAAGTGTAGTCCAGCTACCCATATCAATGACAGGACAACCATCAATCATACCCGCTAAACCTGTGAAAATGCGGTGATTATCGCTTCTTGGAGCGTTCTTTTGCATTTCTTTCCAATCAGGGTCAGCCCTTAACTGATGAATTTGATAGCTATCAAGCAAAATCACATAGCTATTGTATTGCAAAGACAATCCGCTTTCGTTGATTGAGCTTGATTTTATCGGCTTAATCGGAAAAGCCGCTTTGCCATTGTATTTAAGCCCTGTTTTAGCCATTAAAATGGCTCTTTGAATGGCTTTTACTTTCATTGTATCCCCTGCGACTATGGCTTGACTAGCTTTTGCTACGCTTGTAGCTGCTGAGCTATCTTTAAAGCCATTTGTCCCATCGCACACCACGCAATTGGTTAAATCATTACTCAAAGCCGCAAAGAGATTTCTATCTCGTCTCTCCTCAATCCAAGTTTTAAGGCTATCAGTGGCTTCTTTCACAAAATCAATGTGCTTGATTGTTTGATACTGCTTAATTTCGCTCTTTGTAGAGTTACCCACTACTTTTGGATACACTACTTGCGAGAGAATTTCTAAATGGTCAAGATTTGTTTCAAAGTCCGCATTTCCTACTACCCCGCTACCTGTTAAAGCCGCTTTTAATCTTGGGCGGTAAGGCTGTGCCTTTGGTGCGTTATAGGTGCGAATTCCTCGATTTTCACCCTTTCCTAAAAGAGGAGCAAATTTACTTTCCTCCCAACTTGCTTTTTCTATAATGTCCCCGATTTGCACCGATACATTCGGGTCATCTTTCCAACCCTCGATATTGATGCGATTTAAATCACTTAATGGCATTTTAACTCCTTAAAATAGTTTAGTCGTTGTCTTTGCGGTGTAAATACTTCCGCTTTGTTTTAGCCTGTCCTTTGCTTTGGCAAAGTCCTGCACCTTATCTCTTATGTCATATTGAGCCTTTGGCGAAATATCTAAAACCCTTTGAGATACTTCGCTTTGCTCAGTATGACATTCTTTGTTGTCTTTTTGTCTCCAAGCTTGTCATTTTGAGCGTCTCTTTTATGTCATTTTGAGGGCGTAGCCCGAAATATCTCAAAAAGGCTTTGAGATTTTTCGCTACGCTCAAAATGACAAAAAGTCAAAGACAAAATTTAAAGCCTTTGAAAAGGCAACTCACTCCCTGCACCACTTGCTGCTTCGCTTGATTGCGGTGCGCCACTGATTTGCTGTGGCAATTTCTCGCCTTGCTCCTCTTGCTTTGTTTCACCCTCGCCATTCATCGCTTTATAAATATTATAAAGCTCCTCGAAAAACTGCTCAGGCGGTAAAGCTTCAAGTTGAGCTACTATTTTAGGCGGTAAAGCCTCTTGGTAAAAGCTCAAAAGCGTTTCAACGCTGATTTCAGGGTATTTAGCTTCAAAAGCGTTTTTAGCCTCTTCAATCTGCGAAAATTGCTTTTTTTGGTTAATGTCCGCTGTGAGCTGATTAGCCCTCGCTTCTTTTGCACCTACGCCCTCGCTTAAAAATTTGTTTTGCATTTGCAGAATGGTTTTGAAAAACTCTTCCTTATCTTCAAAAAACAACTCTTCAAGCTCGGCACTCGTATTTTCAGCAGCATATTTAGCAAAATCACCCTCTAAACTTGCCCTTGCTTGTTCTAGCTCGGCATTAAGAGCATTTAGCTCGTTTTCCTCTGCTGTGGTATCAAAAGGATTAACAGCACCTGCATCGTTTAGCATTTTTACTCCTTTCCCTTTTAAAATCATTTTTTTAAAGAGAAACAATTTAAAAAACTCTTTTTTCACATAAACTTTACTAAAAAAGCCTTGAAAAAAAAAGGATTAAAAAAATTTAATCTTTTTTATGTCATTTTACGCCCACCTTATGTCATATTGAGCCTTTTTTATGTCATATTGAGGGCGTAGCCCGAAATATCTCTTTACCCTTTGAGATACTTCGCTTTGCTCAGTATGACAAGGTAATATGTCATTTTGTCTCCCCCTTGTCATTTTGAGCGTAGCGAAAAATCTAAAAAGCCTTTTGAGATACTTCGGGCGTAAAGCCCTCAGTATGACATAAGGGGCAGATACTTCG
>CAZSMF010000048.1:0-12316 GCA_964607975.1 uncultured Campylobacter sp.
CGTCAACAAGCTACCGAAATGCTTATGAATCGCCCATAAATACAGTAGTAGATAGTGGTAAATTTATCGCTGATACAAAGCACATTGACAGGAATGATTTTTGCATACAAAATGTCGATGAGGGACAAATTTTTACTTATGTAAAGGTGCTTTTAGATGAAAATCGTTGATATTTTGTATCTTAGCTTGTATGGGGTGCTTAAATTTTTTGTGTGGTGTTTGCCCTACAAGCTTTTAATGGCACTTGCTAGGGGCATTGCTTTATTAGCTTATGCTCTTAATTACAAGCATAGAAAAATCATCAAAGCCAATTTACGCTTTTGCTTCCCGCAAAAAGATGAAAAGCAAATTAAAATAATTGCTTTAAATATCTACAAAAACTTCGCTCGTTTTGCCTTTGATATGCTTAAAAACAAAAATGCGAACAAAGAGGACATTAAAAATCTCATCAGCATTGAAAATAAAGAGTTTTTACAAGCTGCCTTTGAGACAAAACGCACCCTGATTTTTACTACGGCTCATTATGGGTGCTGGGAGCTTATCCCTTTGGTGTATGCAAGTCATTTTGGGGCTATTTCTGTGGTTACAAGAACGCTTGATAGCAAGGTAATGAATGCTTTGCTCGTTCAAAACCGCACGAAAAATTTCGATGTTGCGCTTATTGATAAGATTGGGGCGGCAAAAAAAATGCTTTTAGCGATTAAAAACAAAAGAACGCTAGGCATTTTAACCGACCAAGATGCTAGTGATAATGAAAGTATGGTGCTTGAATTTTTTGGCAAAAAGGTAAATTGGAATGTAGGGGCAAGTGTGATTGCTAAAAAAAGCGATGCCTTGCTTATACCAGCCTTTATTTACCAAAAAAACGGCAAATACGCCGTGCGTTGCTTCGAGGCTATGGACGCTACAAAGCACAGCAAGGAAGAACTTACGCTTTATCAAGCAAAAAGCTGTGAGGAGATGATAAAATTTAAGCCTGATGAGTATTTTTTCTTTCACAAAAGATTTAAACGATTTTATAATGAAATTTATGAGTGAGAAAAAGTGTGCAAAAGGCACACTTTTTGATTAAAACCGCCCGTAAAGCGAGAATTTCCCACTTCCCATAAGCAAAATAGCCAAAGCACCGAAAAGATACAAGCCTTGAAGCTCGAAATTCCAGCCACCATAGCCACCAAGTGAAAAGAGCGGTTGAGCGTTTTCACCGACAAGGTGAGTAAGTATAGCCATAGCCATTGTTGCGATGATAGCCAAGCTTGAAAGACGCGGTAAAACACCAAGTATTAAGAGTGCTGGGGCTATCACTTCACCTAAAAACACGCCATACGCCATAAAAGCAGGTAAAGAAAGTGAAGCCATAACGCCTGATAGCCATTGTATAGTGCCTTCGTAGTTTTGAATTTTACTCAATCCGTGCAAAAGCATTAAGCCGCCGATATTGAGCCTAAGCACCAATTTTCCTAAATCTTGCATAAGAAACCTTTCGTATGAATTAAAAGCATAATCATACAATATTTGTGTTACAATTTGGCTTAATTTTTTATTTTATTCTCTTTATAAAGAATTGAGCGTAAATTTAAGTAAGCAAAGCCACTTTTGCGTGGCTTTTGTTTATTAAAGTAAAGCGTTTAGTTTGTCGCTAATGGTTTGTTTTGATTGTGCACCGATGAGTGTATCTACGACTTGTCCATCTTTAAAAAAGATGAGCGTAGGGATAGAGCGAACACCAAATTTAGCTGAAAGTTCAGCTTCTTCATCGGTATTTACCTTACAAATTTTCGCCTTGCCGTCAAAATCGTTTGCCAACTCTTCAATGACAGGCGAGAGCATTTTACAAGGACCACACCAAGGCGCCCAAAAATCCACCAAAGATACGCCAGATTCTGTTTCGTTGAAATTTGCCGAAGTGAGTTCTATATATTTACTCATTTTTTCTCCTTTGTTTTTAAAAGTGATATTATAATAAAAAAAATCAAATATTTCACTTAAAAAGTGATATTTTCTCTAAAATCTGTCTTATTTTTATAAATACAAAGCAAATCCACTTGAAAATCGCTGTTTAAGCCTTTTTTAAGGAGATAGAAATTGATGGTTTTGAGAATTTTTTGGTATTTTTTATTATCCAGCCTATAACTTGCCTCATAGTCTTTGTCCGTGCTTTTCACCTCGATAAAATGCAAGATTTCATCCTTAGAAGCGATGATGTCTATCTCGCCAAATTTGGAGTGAAAATTCCGCTCCATTATGGTAAAACCTTGTTTTATAAGGAAATTTTGAGCCTTATCCTCGCCCTTTAAGCCCAGCAAATACTCTTTTAAGCCCATTTAGCTTTCAATACGCATCATAAAAGGCTCAGCTTTAATGAATTCTTGCTGTTTTAACTCGCTTAAAAAGCCTTGTATGTGCTTTTCATAAGTGTGATGAGTGGTGAAAAACAAAGTGCTGTGGGCTTCACTCGCCTTTGGCTTTTGCAAAAAGCTGTCTATGGAGATAGAGTTTTTACTCATTAGCTGGGTGATTTTGGATAAAACGCCGATTTTATCCTCAACCTTTAAACGCAGATAATATTTTGTGTAAATTCTATCTTTTGGCACGAGAGTGTAGGGGATATGCTCTTTAAAACCAAGCATAGAACTTTGGAATTTGGCTTTTGCATTATCCATAAGATTAGAAATAACAGCACTTGCCGTAGCCTTTCCCCCAGCACCAGCACCATAATACACGCTTTCACCCAGCATATCGCCGACAATGGATACAGCATTCATCACCCCGCCTACCTTTGCAAGCATTTTGTTTTTATCTATCATCGCACAATGCACGCGAAGTTCCACTTCGTTATTTTGAGCCTTGGCTATGCCTAAAAGCTTAATCTCATAGTCAAATTCTTTGGCAAAATACATATCCTCAGCACCAATATGCGTAATACCCTCAATAAGTATGTCCTCTGGCTTGTTTTTAAGTCCATAAGCAAGTGAGCTTAAAATGAGTAATTTATGGGCTGAATCTATGCCCTCAATATCAAAGCGAGGGTCAGCTTCTGCATAGCCTAAATTTTGAGCCTTTTTTAAGGCTTCATCAAAGCTTGTGTGTCCATCGCTCATCGAGCTTAAAATATAATTGCTCGTGCCGTTGAGTATGGCTTCTATGGAGAGTATGTTATTTGCACTCAATCCGTCTTTTAGAATTTGAATGATAGGAATTCCCCCAGCCACACTTGCTTCATAGCCAAAAAAAGTCCCCTTTGCCAAGCTTTCAAGCTCGTAACGATGATAAGCAAGCATAGCTTTATTAGCCGTAACTACGGCTTTTTTGCGTTGTAGAATTTCGCTTATGATTTTAAAAGGCTCATCAATGCCCCCCATAAGCTCGACAAAAATGTCTATATCATCGCGTTTTAGAATTTCATTTACATCACAAACCACAGGCACAAGGGCATTTGGCTTTGGTGTTTTAGCTAGTGCTATGACGGGCTTAATGCTCGTGCCACACCTTGCCT
Source organism: uncultured Campylobacter sp. (assembly GCA_964607975.1). Lineage (GTDB taxonomy): Bacteria > Campylobacterota > Campylobacteria > Campylobacterales > Campylobacteraceae > Campylobacter_D. The sequence goes on from CAZSMF010000048.1 coordinate 3,497, forward strand.
TGATGATTTTTTCATTTTTAATCAAAGCCTCACAAACAGCACTTCCAACCGTGCCATAGCCCAAAACAGCGACATTCATTTTGATTCTTTGAGGTATTTTTTCACATTGCGTGCGGCTTGGCGAATGCGGTTTTCATTTTCTATGAGAGCTATTCTTACATACTCATCACCAGCTTCACCAAAGCCTATGCCCGGACTTACAGCGACACTAGCCTTTTGCAAAAGCTGTTTTGAAAATTCCAAACTCTTTAAATGAGCCTTGCACTCTGGCAACTTCGCCCACACAAACATACTCGCCTTTGGCTTTTTAAGAGTCCAACCTGCATTATCAAAGGCTTCAAGTAAAACTTCAAGCCTTTTAGCGTAAATTTGCCTAATGTCCTCTACGCATTGTTGAGGTCCATTAAGTGCGATAGTCGCTGCGACTTGTATGGGAGTATACATACCATAATCAAACCACGATTTTATCTTTTTCAAAGCAGCAATCAGCCTTTTATTTCCCACCATAAAGCCCACACGCCAACCTGCCATATTGTAGGATTTTGAAAGCGTATAGCCCTCCACAGCAACATCTTTTGCCCCCTCAACCTCAAAGATAGAAGGCGTTTTGTAGCCCTCAAAGCAAAGTTCAGCATAAGCAATATCAGAGATAATGTAAAAACGCTCCTTTTTTGCCATTGCCACAAGCCTTTCATAAAAGCTTTTTTGCACGGTTACTGTTGTGGGATTGTGCGGGAAATTCACGACTAGATATTTAGCCCTTGGTGAATTTTCGTTTAGAATTTGCTCTAAATTTTGAAAAAATTTATTCTCATCAAGCTCAAAATTCTCATTATAATAAAAAGGCATTTTAGCGACATTGCCCCCGGCGATGATGAAAGCTTGGGTGTGTATAGGGTAAGCTGGGGTTGGCACGATGACGGTATCACCCGGATTCATCACCGCACGAGCTAAATTCACAAAGCCTTCTTTGCTTCCCATAATCGCTACTGCTTCACTTTCCGGGTCTAGCTCCACGCCGTATTTGCGTTTATACCAATCACAAATAGCAAGTCTTAATTTATAAATTCCAGCCGATGCTGAATAGCCCGAAGTTTTGTCTTTATTTGCACTCTCACAAAGCTTATCTATAATGTGCTGCGGGGTTTTGCCGTCTGGATTTCCCATAGAAAAGTCTATGATGTCCTCTCCGGCTCGTCTAGCTGCCATTTTAATGGCATTAACCTCAGCAAAAACATAATTTGGCAATCTTTCTATGGTGTGAAAACGAATTTCTTCAAACATTGTTTTTCCTTATCTTATGAGTTGAATTTCAAGCCCACGGCGTATATTATCAAGGCTGTATGAATCGCCGATGATGACATACACGGCATTACTTGGCACGGAGCTTGAAAATCTGTTGCGTTTGCTTGTGCTTATACTGCTTTTGAGTAAATTTAAGTCCTTATCCAAAAATAATACCTTTGGAAACCACGAATCCATCGAACTTGCTCTAATATTTAAATTTGAAGCTCCTTGTATATTGATGATATAATCCCTCAAAGGTCTTTGAAGCTTAATGTTATTGTTAAAGCTTTTTTCGACATTGGGCTTTAATCTTGCGTTGGAAAAATCAAGCTCGTATTCGTAATCATAGGCATTTACCTTGCGTATATTTTTAATCAGCACTGAATTTTGTTTAAGCAAGGCGTAAAAACTTGCCGGATCAAGTATGTATCTTGACTCAACGCGAATGGTGTAAGTTTTCATTTCATCTTGCAAATTCAGTTTAATGGGCGTAAAAAGCACGAAACCTGCTTGATTTAAAGCGTCATTGATGATTTTTAAAAACACCACTTCATTGCTTTTTGCCTTAAAACTTAATTGCAAACTTTGCGAGCGAGGCAAAGTCAAAGAAAGCAAAGAATTCATCTTTAAAATGCGTGCAATCTCGTCCCAACGGGCATTGCCATTTTCATCGACATAGCTTTTACCCTCAAATAAAAGTTTAAGTTTAGCTTCGCTATTTGAATCAGCAATTAAATTTCTAGCAAGTTCTAAACTACTTGCAGCAAAGCTTTGCAGAGCAAAAAAGGCAAGTATGAAAGCAAATTTGAGGCTTTTTACCATTCTTTGCCCTTGTTATAGCTTATAAATTCGCTCAAAGAGATACTTTTTATCGTGCCGTCTTTGACAAGAAAGCGTTTTGAATTTCCTGCTGGGAAATTTTGCAATTCTCCCTTTTCATTGATGAGCGTAAGGGCTGTGCCGCCGATTAAAAGCAGTTGATTTTTACTTAAATCAACACTGAAATTATTTTCTGTAACTATTGATGAGTTTGTCCTCGTTTCAAGGTCTATAAAGCCTACCCACACCTTGCCGTCCGTGCTGAAAATGGCTTCTTTTTTCACACTCTCATCGGCGTTATTAAGGGCTTCATTAAGGGTTTGATTGCTTGTAGTAGGGCTTTCATCGCTAATGTTTTGCTCTTCTAGCACAGGCTCTTCTACGCTTATATTGTCTTCTTCAAGCTTATTTTGTGCTTGGCTGATATTTTGCACCACGACAACACTGGCTGTATCGCCGTCTTGTTCATTCACAAAACCTTTAAGCAAGTCAAATTTAACGACAAGCACAACGATAGCGGCTAAAACGATGAGTATAAAGAGCCAAAGCCACAAATTTGAGGATTCTTTGCTGTATTGATCGACATTTGTAACTACTTTTGATTCGCTTTCAACCTTTACTTCGTCTTTATTTGAAAAGGCTTCGTATTCTGCGAGTATCTCGCTTGAATCAATGCCGTATTCTCTATTGAGAATTTTCAAAAAGCCCTTGACATTGAATTTTTCAAGCTCTTCAAAGTTTTTATCAAGCAAAGCTTGGAAAAATTCTATCTCTATACGCGTTTTTTCCGAGACTTCTTTTAAGTCCAAATCTTCTAATTTCTTACTCATTTACCATCCTATCACAAAGTATCGCAAAGGCAGCACTTACATTAAGGCTGTCAAAGTCATTTTTCATTTCAATCCCCACGCATTCATCGCATTTAGCAATGATTTTATTTGTTAAGCCAAAACCCTCACTCCCCATAATCAAAAGCTTTTTGCCTTTGAAATTCAGCTCATTTGGGCTTTTGCCACCTTTTGCACTTGCATAAAGCTTGAAACCAACTTGTTTAAGCTCATTAAGAGTGCTTAAAATGTCTTGGGTGAGGTGTATTTTCATATCAAGTGCCGCACCGCTACTTGAACGCACCACAGCGTCCATAGCTACGCTTTTACCGCTGATGATGAGGCTATCAACGCCGAAAGCATAGGCTGTCCTTGTCATAGCACCGATATTTCCCACATCACTAACGCCACAAAACATAGCCACAAACTCGTCTTTTTTTAGCTCATTCAAAGAACAAAATTCAAAGTCTTTAACACGAAGCAAAAAGCCTTGATGATTGCCCCCACGAGCCAAAGCCTGAGCGGCTTTAAAATCAAGTTTATTTACTTTAAAACCACTTTTTGCAATGAGATGAAAGCTTTTTTTATCAAGCTCTTTTGCTAGATAAAGCTCCTCAATGCAGTGCTTATGACGCGTTAAGATATAAAAAAAAACTTGTTTCCCAAAAACAATCATAAATCATACCCAATTTTAACTTAAAAGTTGATAATAAATTTCTTTTGTTTGTTCTGGCATAAATTGAGCTAAAAGTTTAGCCTTTTCTTTCGTGCTTAATCCAAGTGCCATTATATCGTCCTTGCTTAAAAAAATTCCATTTTCACTTTGTGCTTTTTTACCCGCCACGACTAAAACCCATTCGCCGTTTAAATTCTCATTTTCAAGCAAAGTGCTTAAATCCTTTGCTTTTGCTTTGAATTTTTTCTCAAATTTTTTAGAAATTTCTTTGATGGCAAAAAGCTCTCTTTCGCCGTCAATAAGGGCAATGGCATTGATGAGGGCTAAAATTCGCTTTGCAGATTCATAAACAACACAAGCATATTGATGAGTAAGCATTTTTTGTATGTCTTTTTGCCTGTTTTTGCCCTTATTGCTTAAAAAGCCTATGAAGATGAATTCTTTTTCACACAAACCACTTGCCGCAACGGCGATGAGTGCTGCATTTGCTCCGCTTAACACCTCATAATCAATACCCTTTTTTTGAGCCAAACGGACAAGAAAAACGCCCGGGTCGCTAATGCAGGGCATACCCGCATCACTTAAATAAGCGACATTGCCCTTAAAAATACTTTCATCTAAATTTTGCATAAATTCGCTTTCATTGTGAGAGTGTAGGCTGATAAATCGCTTTGGATTAAGTTTAGCGTCAAATTTGGCATTAAGCAGGGCAAATAAAGACTTGCAAACTCGTGTATCCTCGCAGATAATATGTTCGCAAGTCTTTAAAATTTGTAAAGTGCGGATAGTAATATCGCTTAAATTGCCTATGGGCGTGGGTATAAAATAAAGCATTGCCACAAAAGGCTTAATTCATCGCGTATTTTTTCTTAAATTTTTCTACGCGTCCTGTGGAATCGACTATTTTTTCACTGCCTGTGAAAAAAGGGTGGCACACAGAACAAATATCAACTTTAAGTTCGCTTTTGTTTGACTTTGTGGTGAAAGCATTGCCACAAGCACAACTTACTTTGCATTCGACAAATTCAGGGTGTAAGTCTTTTTTCATCGTTTTTCCTTTCAAAATTTTTGCTGCAAAAAACGCTTATTATATCTTAAAGAAACTAAAATAAAGATAAATTTTTAAATAAAATGCGTAGAATTGTCATCATTTAAAGACAAATCATAATAATTAGCGTCCTCTCGCAAGGTAAAGCCATAATGTCGCCAAAATTCATTTCCCAAATCGTTGTTTTTAAAGGCAATGAGGGCAATTTTGTTGATTTTTTCTTTTTTAAGGGCTTGTAGGCAGTATTTTGTCATTTGATGAGCTATGCCAAGCTTTCTAAATGCACTATGCACGCACACGTGATAAAAGCCACCCGTGCGTCCATCGTGTCCGCATAAGATTGAGCCTATGATTTTGCCCTTTTCAAAGCCATTTTTAGCCTCATCAAGTGCTGCAACCACGCTTAAATTTGGATTTCTTTCTATGAAAGAGAGTATATTTTCTTTGCTATCATCGACACTGCGTATGCCAAAGCCTTTTATATCGCACCAAAGCTCATAAACAGCATTATAATCATCTTTTTGCATTGCTCTAATTATCATTTTTAGCCCTTTATAAAATACTTGTCGCCTCTAAACCCGTTTTTTCCTCAAATCCAAACAATAAATTCATATTTTGTATGGCTTGTCCGGCTGCACCTTTGATGAGATTATCAAGTGTAGCAACGATAATAAGGCGTTTTGTGCGTTTGTCAAGGATTAAATTGATATGCACGAAATTTGTTCCTTTCACAAAGCGAGTTTGAGGGAAAACCCCTTGTGGTAGGATACGCACAAAATATTCATTTTGATAAAATTCCTCATACATTAAACGCAATGTTTCCTCGCTCAAATCAGCCTTTAAATTCACATAAGCCGTGCTTAAAATGCCCCTTTGCATAGGCACAAGATGCGGGGTAAATTGCAAAGTAAGCTCACAAGCAGCTGCTTTGCTTAATTGTTCTTCTATTTCAGGCGTGTGGCGGTGTGAGGCTATGCCATAAGCGGCGAAATTTTCATTCATCTCGCAAAAAAGATTATCCAGCCTTTCATTTCGTCCAGCCCCGCTTTTACCGCTTTTTGCGTCTATGATAATGGAGTTTAAGTCTATAAAATCGTGTTTTATGAGAGGATACAGGCTCAAAATCGCACAAGTCGTGTAACAGCCCGGATTTGCCACCAATCTAGCCTTTTGAATAAGGCTACGATGAATTTCACACAGCCCATACACAGCCTCATCAAGAAATTGCGGTGCTTGGTGTTTGATTTTATACCATTTTTCATAAATTTGAGCGTCTTTTAGGCGAAAATCCGCACTTAAATCAATGATTTTACTTTGTGAGAGTATTGTTTCATTGATGATTGAAGCACAAAAACCTTGCGGAGTAGCGGTAAATACGCAGTCAAGCTGGGAAGCAATTTCATCAAGGCTTTTATCATCACAAGGCAAATCAAGTAAGCCTTGCAAATTTGGATACACCTCGCTATAAGCCTTTCCCTTGTGTGAGCGTGAGCCAAGATAAGCTATATCAGCGTTTGGGTGTGCTAAAAGCAGCCGAACAAGCTCATAGCCTGTGTAGCCATTTGCCCCTAAAATTCCCACCTTAATCTTTTTCATCATTATCCTTAAAAAATTATAAAGCTTTTATTATAGTATATTTTGCTTTGCAAATGGATAAATTTTGAAAAATTTTAAATTTTTCTTTAAATTTGAGTAAAAGTGCGAATTTATAGCGTATTTTTAAGGGCTGATTAAGTTTTGAATTTGAGTTAAATTGCCTTGCATTTTGGCTAAATTTTCTTTTAAGCTAAGTTTTAAGCTGATGAAAAAAGGGTTTGATAGGGTTGCAATGAAGGCAAATTTGGACTTTATGTAGATTTTATCTGTGTTAAAGTCCTTATTTTTGAGCTTTTCAAAAAGAGCGTTTTCATCGCTTAAAGCTAGATTTTCTTTAAATTCTGCCTTTTTAAGCTCTATTAAAACACCCATAAATGCACCACCATTTGCGTTTTTAAAGCTTGTATCATAAAGCTTAAAATTCAAAAATTCAACTCCATTTATCGCCTTAAAGTCTGCAAAAGGTAGAACAGGGGCTTGTAAATTATGCGTGAATTTGGCTTTGTTTTGCTCCAAAAAATGCCTTAAAAGCTCGTTTTTTATGTCCTCTTGTCTTTTTAAAAGTCTGCTTGATAAAAAGCGGTAAAAAAACACTCCCACGAAAATACTCACAGCAAGGGCTATGATAAAGTCTTTACTAAACACAAAGCCCAAATAAAGCACAATGATAGCTTCAATAAAGCTTAAAAGCTTTAAAATTTGGATTTTTTTAAGTATTTTAGCCCATTCAAAATCCAAAATTTCCAATTCTTTTTGATTAAGCATTCTTTGCCTTTAAGAGCATTAAAAACTTGTTAAGACTTCGCTCTTTCCATTCTTTTTCTCTGTGTTGGGTCAAGATAGCGTTTGCGAACACGCACATTTTGCGGGGTTACTTCGACTAATTCATCTTCTTCTATCCATTCCAAAGCTCTTTCTAGGCTTAATTTACGCGGTGGGACGAGTTTTATCGCATCATCACTTCCACTCGCACGGACATTGGTAAGGTTTTTGCCTTTGATTGGATTTACATCTAAATCATTTGGGCGAGAATGTTCGCCTATAATCATTCCCACATAGACTTTTGTTTGCGGTTCTATAAACAAAACACCCCTATCTTGCAGGTTAAAGAGCGAGTATCCAAGCGCAACTCCATTTTCCATACTGATTAAAGCCCCATTTCCTCGCTTTTCAACCACTCCACTAAAAGGGCGAAATTCCAAAAAGCTGTGATTCATCACGCCCTCGCCTTTGGTATCAGTGAGAAATTGTGAGCGAAAGCCTATGAGTCCTCGTGCTGGAATTTCAAATTCAAGCCTCGTTTGCCCGTCTCCTGTGGGCGACATATTTATCATCTCAGCCTTTCTCTTGCCTAATTTTTCAATAACCGCACCGCTAAAATCATTTGGCACATCGATGACTAGGTGTTCGAAAGGCTCTGTTTTAACGCCGTTTTCGTTTTTTACAATGACTTCTGGACGCCCCATACAAAATTCAAAGCCCTCTCTACGCATATTTTCAGCCAAAATGGTAATTTGCAGTTCGCCCCTGCCGCTGACCTTAAATTTACCCTCTCCGCTTGGTTCGAATTTCATCGCAATATTTGTTTTCATTTCAGCTTCTAAACGCTGGGCGATTTTGTTTGAGGTAACGCTTTTGCCCTCAGTTCCAGCCAAAGGTCCGTCATTGACGCTAAAAACTATACTTAAAGTCGGCTCTTCAATGTGTAGAGGATCAAGCGGAGCAGGATTGTTCGTATCTACAAGGCTATCGCCAACATCTAATGCTTCAAATCCAGCAATAGCAACTATATCACCAACGAAAGCTTCCTCTATATCCATTTTTTCCAAGCCCATAAAGCCTATGAGTTTAGAAATTCGCCCATTTACCTTTGTCCCATCCGCCTTTGCTAGTGTAACCACCTCATTTTTCTTTACCTTGCCATTAAAAATTCGAGCAATGCCGATTTTACCGACAAAATTATCATATCCTAGCGTGAAAACTTGTAATTGCAAAGGATTATCCACGCTTCCGCTTGGGGCTGGCACACGGCTTAAAATCGTCTCAAAAAGAGGCTGCATATCTTTGTTTTCATCGTTTAAATCAAGTTTGGCATAGCCATTTTTTGCCGCTGCATACACCACAGCAAAGTCTAATTGCTCATCATTTGCACCCAAAGCGACAAATAAATCAAAAATTTCATTCACTACCCTGTCCGCATCGGCTGCTGGTTTGTCTATTTTGTTGATAACGACAATGGGGCGAAGTCCTAATGAAAGGGCTTTTTTAACGACAAATTTGGTTTGTGGCATTACGCCTTCTTGTGCATCGACAAGCAAAAGCACGCCATCAACCATTTTAAGCACCCTTTCAACCTCTCCGCCAAAATCTGCGTGTCCGGGAGTGTCGATGATATTGATTTTTGTGCCTTTGTAATTTATGGCTGTGTTCTTTGAAAGTATGGTGATACCGCGTTCTTTTTCTATGTCGTTGCTGTCCATAACGCGTTCGGCGATTTGTTCTCTTTGGCTGAAAGTGCCTGACTGCTTTAATAATTCATCAACCATAGTGGTTTTGCCGTGATCAAC